>JAFAYA010000003.1 GCA_019240635.1 Acidisphaera sp.
ACCGTCTCCGGCGCGAGTACAACGTGGACGCCAATATCGGCGCGCCGCAGGTGGCGTATCGCGAGACGATCAGCAAGACGACGACGCACACCTACACACACAAGAAGCAGACGGGCGGTTCCGGTCAGTACGCCGAGGTGAAGATCATTTTCGAACCGATGGAGCGCAACGGCGGCGTGCTGTTCGAGAACAAGGTGGTCGGCGGCTCGGTGCCGCGGGAATACATCCCCGCGGTCGAGAAGGGCATAAGAGTGCAGGCGGAGACCGGCGTGCTGGCCGGCTTCCCGACCGTCGATTTCAAGTACACGCTGCTGGACGGCAAGTACCACGACGTCGATTCGAGCGCGCTGGCGTTCGAGATCGCTGCAAAAGCGTGCTTCCGCGACGGCATGAAGAAGGCCGCGCCGATCATCCTCGAGCCGATCATGGACGTGGAGGTCACGACCCCGCAGGACCACGTCGGCGATGTCGTGGGCGACCTGAACCGGCGGCGCGGCATGATCCAGAGTCAGGAGAGTTCCGGCAGCACGGTGATCGTGCGGGCGCACGTGCCGCTGAAGGAGATGTTCGGCTACATCTCCGACCTGCGCAGCATGACCAAGGGTCGCGCCAGCTTCACGATGCAGTTCCACCACTACGACCCGGTGCCGCGCAACATCGCCGACGAGATCATGGCGAAGAGCGCATGATCAGGTCATGCAAGGCATGACCGGGCCATGCACTGCATGACCGGGGTCGGCGACTGAGATGCAGGTCCCCCGTCTGCACTGGGCGCGGGGCCGGGTGGACGAGGTGGCGGGCGACGCCCGCACCCTCGAATGGATCGGTTTCGATGAAGCGGGCGAGCCGATCGCTCGAGTGGTGCGCGTGCAAGGCCCGCTGCACGCCGGCTGGCGGCTCTACCGCGCCGTGGCGCTCGACAGCGAGGCACGGGTGGTGCAGTTGCGACCGACCCCGCCGGACGGTGCCGACTGGCTCGCCTGCGTCGGCGGCCAGGTCGTCGGCCGCGCCGCCTTGCCGCTGCAGGCCGTCCGCCGCGCCGAAGCCGCCCTCGCGCCCGGCTGATTCCTTGGCCACCGACGAGGATTTCATGCGCCGCGCCATCGCGCTTGCGCGCGAAGCCGACGGAAAACCAGGCGCCTCGCCGATCGGCTGCGTGATCGTGTGCGGCGAAAAGATCATCGCCGAGGGCCACAACGAGGTGGACCTTCGCCCCGACCCGACGGCCCACGCCGAAATCGTCGCCATCCGCCGCGCGGCCGAGCATCTCGGCTCCTCGGAGATGCGCGGTGCGACTCTCTACTCGACGTTGCAGCCCTGCGGCATGTGCAGCATGGCCTCGATCTGGGCGAAGATCGGCCGCATCGTGTACGGCGCGCAACGCAACCGGGTGCACCGCATGTATTTCGAGGACCGCCACCTCGACACCATGGATTTTATTACCGACGCCTTCCGCAACGACCTGACCCTCACCGGCGGCATCCTCGCCAAAGACTGCGCCGCCCTCTACTACAAGCCGGACGACGACGTTCCCGTTGAAGAACAGGGCAACATCTGACTCCTGCCACGTCTGCAAACCTGCAAGTTTCGGTTCCCACTGCGGCATTCATCTGATCAGGGCCCTTGCTTCGTGTGCCGGGGCAGGGGTCAAGCCCGCGAAGCGCCAATGACCCGTTCCTGGGGGGCTTGGGCTTGAGGCCTGCCCGGCGCACGGAGCATACTTAGTCACCAGAGGAACCGAGCGCTCGCCGCGCGGAGGCGCGAACGCCGTACAGTCACCTGAGGAGGGCGGAAAATGCCGACCTACAAGGGAATCCTGCACATCTCCGGCTACGGCGAAGACAGTTTCGGCGACGACGCCGCCTTCTCCGCGGCGCTGGCCGAATCGCTCTCCCCCTCCATCGACGGCTCCGGCAACGGCACCGCGACAGCGACGCTGAGCGGAACCATCGTCGTCCAGGAGGGCGGGAACACCCAGACCATTCCGCTCGCCGTCTCCACGCCGAGCTTCCCGTTCCAGACCGGAAGTTTTCAGGTCAACCAGCAAGTCTCAGTGCCGGTCCTGGGCGGAACCCTCGACATCACGGCGACAGGCACGCTGAGCAGCAGCCAGGCCGACATTTCGGAAAGCGCCTCGCTGAACGTCAGCGGCGCGACGGACGGCGTCACCTTTGCCGGCAGCGCGTCCGGCAACGCAACCCTCGTGCAGGCCCAGGGCTCCGCCCTCTCCATCACCGTCGCGCCGAACACCACGGCCGCGAGCCAACCGGGCAACTCGACGGTCATCACCATCGTCCGCGGCAACAACACCATCTACAGCCAGGGAACCGACACCGTTTACGCCGGCTCCGGCTCCAACCTGGTGTTCGCGAGCGGACCTTCGGTCGTCGTGTACGGCGGCTCGGGCCACCTGACCTTCGTCGCCGGCGGCGGCGTGGACAACGTCATCGGCGGCACCGGCAACGCGACGATCTTCGGCGGCACCGGCATCGGCGACTTCAGCGGAGGTTCCGCCGGCAACAACGTCCTGGTCGCCGGCACCGGCAACACGACATTGCGCGGCGGCGGAAACGGCGACGAGATATTCGGCGCGAGCACAAGCGGCAACCTGCTTCAGGCCGGCCCCGGAACCGAGTTCGTCGTCGCCGGCAGCGGAGCGACGACGATCGAAGGCGGCTCGGGAACGCTCGTCGCCTTCGGGGGCGCTGGTGCGGACACGTACGTGATCCCGCCGGGACTAGGCGGCAACGACATGATCGTCGGCTTCAAGGTCGGCACCGACAAGCTCGATCTGAACGGCCTGTCGATCACCGCCGAGGCGAGCGGCAGCTGGGGTACGACGCTCCGGCTCAATGACGGCACACAAATGATCCTGTTCGGCGTGCAAAATCCGGGGTCGAGCAACTTCACCTGACGGCGCACCGGCGTCATCGCCGTCCTCGTCATTGCGAGGAGCGCAGCGACCCCATACTCCCTTGGGCAATCCAGGGCCACCGCACAAATCTCAGATCAGCACCTGCAAATCCGTGTCCACCGCCAGCGCCTGGCCGCCGACGATCGCGCGGAAACAGCGCATGTTGCACACCACGAGCGGTAGCACGCTCTCTCGGCACTCCGAAGGAGCCAGGCGATGAAGATCACCGGCATCAAGGCGACCCCGGTCAACATCCCGCTCGAAGTGCCCTTCCTGTTCGGCGTCGGCACCTATCCCGGCGACACAAAAGTCGTCGTCGAAATTTTCACCGACGAAGGCCTGGTCGGTCTCGGCGAAGCGCCCTCGCCGGAATGCGCGCGCGTCATCAACGACCGGCTCGGGCCCGCCCTGGTCGGCCACGACCCGATCGACATCCAGGCCTGCGAGCGCGCCTGCGTGCCGGACATCCAGGTGATGCCGAACACCGGCGACAACTCGCTCCTTCGCTCGTTCGGCGGCATAGAAATCGGCCTCTGGGACCTTCGCGGCAAGGCGTTCGGCGTGCCCATCTACAAGCTGCTCGGCGGCGCCGTCCGCAAACACATTCCGTTCGCGGAGTATTTCTCGTTCCGCCAGGAACGCGCCGGCATCGGCGGCGAGCGCACCGCCGAGGAGGTCGCGGCCTACTGCGCGCGGATGCAGGACGAGTACGGCTCGACCGCGTTCGAAGGAAAGCTGCAGCTCGGCGATCCGTCACTCGAAATCCGCTCCGTGAAAGCGATCCGCGAGGCGATCGGCCCCGATGCGCTGCTGCGTCTCGACGGCAACATGTCCTGGTCGCTGCCGACCGCACGCCGCATCCTGCGGGAAATCGAACCCTACGACGTGCGCAATTACGAGGATCCCGCCGCCTCGTTCGAGCACATGGCCAAGCTGCGCCAGCACAGCTCGATCTCGTTTTCTACGCACACGATCGACCTCGGAAAGGCCGTCCGCCTGGGCGTTCCCGATTTCTTCGTCAGCAACCTCGCCGTGCACGGCGGAATGTTGCGCACGCTCCGCTTCGTCGCCGCGTGTGAGAAGATGGGCATCGGCTTCTGGACCTTTAGCGGCGAGACCGGCATCGGCATCGCCGCGTACCTTCACCTGATCGCCGCCACGCAATGGATCACCGAGCCCGGCCAGTGCATCCTGCATTGGCAGACCGACGACGTGATCGAGGAAGGCCCGTTCTGTCCACGCCGCAACACCGTGCCGGTTCCGCAAGGGCCTGGGCTCGGCGTCACGCTGGCGCCGGCGCGGCTGAAGCGCTGCCATGAGCGCTTCATCCAGGAGGGCGCCTACGACTTTTTCCGTGACCCAGACGCGCCGGGACGGTATCGCCGCCTTCCCTTGCACTGATGATACTGAGGCTCAAGCGAGCCTGCCGGGGTCAGATCAGCACCTGCAGATCGCCATCCACCGCCAGCGCCTGCCCACTGATCGTCGCGCCGAACGGGCTCGCCACGTAGAGCGCCATGTTGGCGATGTCCTGCTGGGTGACGAAGCAGCGCAGGCTGGCGCAGCCCACCAGCTTTTCCGTCTGCTCGTTCTCCGAAATCCCCGCCGCCTCCGCCTTTGCGCGGATCACCGCGCGGATGCGCGGCCCATCCACGGCCCCCGGCAGGATGGCGTTGACCCGGATGCCGTCCGGCCCAAGCTCGATGGCCAGAGTCTTCGTGAACCCCACCACGCCCCATTTCGCCGCCGCATAGGGGCTGCGCAGCCGGAACCCGAACCGCCCGGCCGCCGAGCTGAGATTAATAATGCAGCCGCCCCCCGCCGCGCGCAGCGCCGGCACCGCCCGCCGCGCGCAAAAGAATTGCGACGCCAGATCGACCCGCAGCGTCTCGTCCAGCGCCTCCGGCGTCACCTCCTCGACCGGCGCCGTCGGCCCGGCAATGCCCGCGTTGTTCACCAGAACGTCCAGTCCGCCGAGTTTTTCCAGCGCCGCGTCCATGAACGCTTCGAGGTCTTCCCGTCGCCCGGCGTCGGCGCGCATGCCGGCATGACCGCACGAAGCGAGCGCCGCCTCATCGACATCGGAGACGAACACCGCCGCCCCGCACGCGGCAAAGCTGTCGGCCATCACCCGCCCGATGCCGCCGGCGCCCGCGGTGATCACGACGCGCAGCCCGGACAGGTCGACGGGCAGATGCGCACGCGCCCCGGTGACCACGCTACGCCCCCCGTCGCCGCCAGCACGGACAGAGGGCCGTCAATGATGCGAGCAGCAGCCCAAGCCGTGGCAACGCGATCTCGCCCTCATCCTGCCGCAGCTCGGCTGCCAGCATCGCCGCCGAAGACAGCACCAGGATTGTCCCGCCCAGCCGCCGCGCGCTGTCCGTGCCGACCAGCGCGCCCCCGGTCAGCTCCGCCGCGCCGATCAGCCGCATCACGTCGTCCGACCAGCCGAGCCGCCGGAACAGCCCCTCATAACCGCGCAGTCCGAGCAGCTTGTCGCCCCCCGCGACGACGAAGCCGAGCCCCAGCAGGGCGAACCAGCGCGATGCAATGCGATGACCCATCCGATCAGCTTCCTTTCGCATCCATTGTCATGGCTCAGGTCACGACGTTGCCCCGCGCACAGCCGCCGAGCCAGGCCAGGCTCTGCTTCGGTGTGCGCCGCAGTGTCCGCCGATCCACCGCCACCAGGCCGAACTTTGGCACAAAACCCTCGGCCCACTCGAAATTGTCCGTCAGCGTCCACGTAAAGTAGCCGCGCAGCCGGCAGCCCTCGGCGCAGGCGCGCGCCGCCTGTCCGAGATGCGCGCGCAAAAAGCCGATGCGGTCGGGATCGGCGATCACGCCGCCCTGCGCCGGCGGATCGGTGTAGGCGGCGCCGTTCTCGGTGATGAAGACCTCCGGGTTGCCATACGCATCCCGCAGGTCGCGCAGCTGCTCGAGCAGCCCGTCCGGCTCCACCGGCCAGTCCAGCGCGGTCATCGGCGTTCCCGGCGGCGCCGCGCCCCAGGTCGCACCGAGCACCGAGCCGGGGGCGGGGACCATGTGCATCCGGCTGTAGTAGTTCACGCCCAGAAAATCCGGCCTGGCGGCGATGCGGCGCATGTCCTCCGCCCGCAGCAGCGGGGCGAGGTCGGCGGCGAAGCGGGCGGGGTAGGGGCGGCCGAACAGCGGGTCGAGATAGGCGCGGTTCCAGGCGTCGTCCCAGATGCGCGCCGCTTCCTCTGCTCCCGGCGCCGCCGGCCGGCAGGGCTGCAAGGAGAGCGCCGCGCCGATGCGCGCGCCGGCCGGAAGCACCGAGCGCAGCGCCGCCGCGCCTAGCCCTTGCGCGAGGTTCTGGTGGTGCATCGCCGCTGCCCAGGCGGTTCGGCTGGCGAGCCCCGGCGCGTGCCGGCCGAGCGCGTGGCCGAGGATCGCCACCACCCCCGGCTCGTTCAGCACCATGAAGTCGCGCACGCGGTCGCCGAGCCGTCGGCCGACGATCGCCGCGTAGTCGGCCAGACGGTAGGCGGTGTCGCGGTCCAGCCACCCGCCGCGGAGGGCGGCCGGCAAATCCCAGTGGAACAGTGTCGCGAAAGGCCGGATGCCGCGCGCCAGCATGGCATCGACGATGCGGTCGTAGAGTGCCAGGCCCGGCTCGTTCATCGCGCCCGCACCCTGCGGCTGCACGCGCGGCCAGGCGATGGAGAAGCGAAATGCGCGCAGCCCGGCGCCGGCCGTCAGGTCGAGGTCTTCGGGGTAGAACGTCTCGAACCCCGTGCCGACCGACGGGTTGGAGCCGTCGCGGATCGCGCCGGGCCGCGCGGCGAACACATCCCAGATGCTCAGGCCGCGCCCGGCCGCGCCCTCGGTCTGCGGCGCGCTGGCCGCGACACCCCAGAGGAATCCTTCCGGGAAGCGCTCCGGCGCTGCCGCGGCGGGCGAGGCGGCGAGCGCGGCGGCGCCGGCCAGCAACGCGCGCCGCCTCAGCACGGCCTTGAAGCCGGCGCCGGCGCGGGCCACCTTCGCGGCATGGTCAGCGACCGCCAGGCGCCGGTCTGGAACACCATCCCGCCCGAACCGCGGTTCACGCCGCGCTCCGGGCTGCCGGTGATGATGCGGCTCGCCATCGCCGCGGCGATCGTCGCGGTGATCGCCGGCGGCTTCGCCCTCGCCGCGCTGGCCTTCTGGATCGCCATCATGCTGATCCCCGTGGCCCTGCTCGCCGGACTGATCGCGGCGGTCGCAATCCGCGTCCAGCTCTGGCGCGCCCGCCGCTCATTCGGCGGCCAGCGATACGTCTTCCGCCCGTAGCCCGAACGCCCGCGCCAGCAGCGTGTAGCTGCGCTGCCGCGCCGCTGCGTCGTGCACGGTGGTGAGCACCGCGACCTCCGCCACGCCAAACCCCTCCGCCAGCGCACGGATGCGGTCCCCCACGCCCTCTCCTGTGCCGAACAGCGCGCGCTCGCGCATCGACGCGATGCGGGCACGCTCGGCTTCGGTATAGGGGTAGGCAGCGGCCTCCTCCGGCGTCGGCAAGGCGGTATAGACGCCGCGGTCGCGACCGAGCCGCCATAGTTCGCGCGAGGTGAACAGGCGCGCTGCCTCCGCCGGGGAGTCGGCGGCGAGCGCCCAGACGCAGAGCGCGGCGTAGGGTTCGGGGTATTTGGCGCTAGGTCGGTAGGTATTTTGATAAATTTCAAGCGCTTCGGCGGTTCCCTGACCGTCTGTTATGAAGTGGGCGAAGCAGTAGGGCAGCCCGAAATACGCGGCCACCTGCGCTCCATATCCGGAGCTGCCGAGCACCCAGACTTCCGGCGCCGTCGGGCCGCCCGGCTGGGCGCGCACGTCGCGGAACGGATGGCCCTCGACCAGCTTTTCGCCGCGCGTCCAGGCCAGCACGTCGCGCACCTGGGCGGGGAAATGGTCGGCGGCCTCGCCGGCATTCGGGTTCAGAGCATAGGCGGTCCGCCCGTCCGAGCCCGGCGCGCGCCCCAGCCCGAGATCGATGCGGCCCGGCGCGATCGCCTCCAGCACGCGGAACTGCTCGGCCACCTTCAGCGCCGAATAGTGCGGCAGCATCACCCCCGCACTGCCCACCCGGATGCGCCGCGTCGTCGCGGCGATCGCGCCGATCAGGATTTCCGGGGCGGTGCCGGCCTGGCTGTCGGAGTTGTGGTGCTCGGCGCACCAGTAGCGGTGATACCCGAGCGCCTCGCAGTGCCGCGCCAGCGCCAGGCTCTCCCGGATCGAGCAGTCCGGTGAGCGGCCGGAGACCACGGTCGACTGGTCGAGCACGCAGAGCCGCATCGTCCGGTCGCCCTTCAAAAACTCACATGCCCGAATGTCGCGCGCAGCGCGGCATAGACAAGCCCGCCCACCAGGAAACCGACCAGCGTGCCATTGACGCGCACGTACTGCAGGTCCTTGCCGACCCGCAGCTCCAGCCGCTCGGTGATCGTCGCGGTGTCCCAGTTGGCGACGACGCCGGCGATGAAGCCGGAGAGCTGGGCGCGCGCCGCCGGCATCAGGTGGCCGATGATCGCCTCGGCGGCGTGCTGCAGCCGCGCCCGGGCGGCGGGGTCCTCGGCCAGCGTGCGGCCGAGATCGCGCAGCGCGCCCTCCAGCACGGCGATGCTGCGGCCGTGCGGATTGGCGGCGTCGCGCTCCAGCGCCTGGCGGAGCCGGCCCCAGACGTCCCACATCCAGGTCTGCACGGTGTCGTGCGCCAGCGTGCGGCGGATCGCCGCGCCGATCTCGGCGGCGCGGGCCGGGTCCTCCTCGATGCGGACGATCTCCCGGCGCACCCATTCGTCGAACGCCTGGCGGAGCTCGGAATTCTCCGGGCCCATCTTGTCCATCTCGGCGTTCACCGCACTGAGCACCCGCCCGGCGATCGTCGCGCCGAGCGCCCAGCCGACCAGCCGGCCGCCCTGTTCGCGCACCCGGTCCTCGATGGCGTGGCGAAGCTGCGCCTCCTTGGCGGTGAGGGCGGATTTGAGCTGTTCGAGCACGAAGCCGAACACCTCCTGGTGCCGGCCGCCCTGCACCAGGCCGCGCAGCGCGCGGGCCACCACGACGCCTGCCCCGGCGCCGCCGACCAGCCGCGGCACCAGGCGCGAGAGCGTGCGGCGGGCGCGTCCGTCCTCCACCGAGGCGAGCAGCCGCGGCAGGCTGCCGGCGAGCGCCTCGGCCGCCGGCCGCGCCGCCTCGGGGTCGGCGAGGAAGGTGCGGAGAATGCCGGGCAAGTCGAGCCGCGCCAGCGTCCGCGCCACCTCCTCGGGAGTAAAGACGTGGTTCGCGACGAAGCGGCCGAGCGCCTGGCCGAGCCGCGCCTTCTGCGCCGGGATGATGGCGGTGTGCGGGATCGGCAGGCCGAGCGGATGGCGGAACAGCGCGGTCACCGCGAACCAGTCGGCGATGCCGCCGACGAACCCGGCTTTTGCCGCCGCCTGCAGCACGTCCGCGAATTCGCCTGGGGGCAGCGCGTAGCTGGCCAAGGTCAGCGCCGCCATCAGCGCCAGCAGGCCGGTCGCCGCGGCACGATGGCGGGCCAGTATCCGGCGTGCCTCGGCATCGGGATCGGCGGGCACGGGGTCGACGGGCCTCATCGCCAATCCACGCTAAGCACCCCACCTGCGCGGCGGCAAGAAGCTGGCGGACACGGAGCAGTGACGGGCAAGCTCCCTGATCGTCCCGGGAGCGGCGCCGATGCCCACAAGAACCTTTGTTCTGCTGCACGGCGCCTGGCACGGCGGCTGGTGTTTCCGGCCGGTCGCCGCCCGCCTGCGCGCCGCCGGGCACCTGGTCTTCACCCCCACCCAGACCGGTCTCGGCGAGCGCCGCCACCTGCTCTCGCGCGACCTCACCATCGAGACGTTCATTCGCGACCTCACCGGCGTCATCGAATCCGAAGAACTCTCCGACATCATCCTGGTCGGCCACAGCTTTGGCGGCATCGCCGTCTCCGGCGCCGCCGACCGCATGCCCGAGCGCATCCGCCACCTCGTCTATTTGGACAGCCTGATCCTCGAGGACGGCGCGAGCCCGATGGACCGCTATCCGCCCGGCGTGGCCGAGGAGCGCCGCCGCATCGCGCGAGAGACCAGCGACGGGCTCAGCGCCCCGGTGCCCGACCCGAAGGAATTCGGCGTCCCTCCGGGCCCGGTCGCCGACTGGCTGCGCCGGCGCATGACGCCGCATCCTATGAGCGTCTTCGAGAGCCGGCTCCGCCTCAAGAACCCCGTCGGCAACGGGCTGCCCCGCACCTACGTCGCCTGCACCGCCCCGGCCCAGGCGCGGCTCGCGCCGAGCTGGGCGTGGGTACACGGTCGCCCCGGCTGGACCTGGCGCGAGCTCGCCGCCTGCCACGACGCGATCGCGACCGACCCCGACGCACTCACCGACCTGCTGCTCGATTGCGCGAGGTGAGCCATCCAAATGCCACGCTGGTCGCCGACGCGGCCCCGTACTATCAAGGGCAGCACGATCAGGCCGCCGCTGCGCCGCGCGGGGACGAAGGGACCATGGGCTACGAGGCGTATGTCGGGCGCACCGAGACGCGCGAGGACACGGTCTGGCCGCTGCTGATCCGCGGCCTCGCGGCGACGCTGGACCTCGATCCGGCCGAGGTCGCGCCGGGCGGCGCGCTGCCGCCGCTCTGGCACTGGATGCTGTTCCAGGACTGGGTACCAGCGCATGGGCTCGGCCCGGACGGGCACCCACGGCGCGGCGGCTTCCTGCCGCCGGTGCACGACCTGCCGCGGCGAATGTGGGCGGGCGGGCGGCTCGAATTCCCGGGCACGCTGCGCCAGGACGAGCGGGCGAGCCGCAGCAGCACCATCCTAAAGGTCGAGGAGAAGCGCGGCGGCAGCGGCCGCCTGGTCTTCGTCACCGTGCGCCATGACATTGCCGGTCCTGGCGGCCTGGCGATCCGCGAGGAGCAGGACATCGTCTATCGGGGCACCGAAGGCGAGGCGGTGAAGCCCGCGGCACCAGCCCCGGCCGCGCCGGGCGCCTGGAGCCGCACGGTGCAGGGCGATCCCGTGCTGCTGTTCCGCTACTCGGCGCTGACCGGCAACGGCCATCGCATCCACTACGACCTCGACTACGTGACGCGCGAAGAAGGCTATCCCGGCCTGATCGTGCACGGGCCGCTGCAGGCCACCTGGCTCGCCGACCTGGTGCGGCGCCACCGGCCGGATGCGCGCATCCGGCACTTCAGCTTCCGCGGCCGCCGGCCGGCCTTCCACCAGAACGAGCTGACCCTGCTGGGGTGGGAGGAGGGTGCGACGATCTCGCTGGAGACGCGCGACCACGCCGGCGCCGTCTGCATGACCGCCGAGGCCGTGCTTGGCTGAACCCCGGCGCGCCCTGCGCGACGTGCCGGCCGAGACGGTGCGCGGCATCGGCATCGTCGCCATCGCCTACCTGGTGCTGACGATCGGCGACGTCGCCGCGAAATACGCCCTGCCGGTCGCCGGCATCGCGTTCGCCATGCTGACGCGCGGCCTGTTCGGCAGCGCCACCGTGCTGGCACTTACGATGGCGCCGTCCGCGGGCGAGGGGCGGCATGGCTGGCGACGCGTGATGCCGGTCCGCTGGGGGCTGGTGCTGGGGCGCGCGCTCGTGCATTGCAGCGTCTCGTTCTGCTGGTATCGCGCGTGGCTCAGCATGAGCCTGGCCGACACCTACGCGATCGGCTTCACCACGCCGCTGATCATGACCCTGCTCGCCGTGCCGATGCTGGGCGAGCGCATCCGCTGGCGTCGCGCGCTGTCGACGGTGCTGGGGTTTCTCGGCGTGCTGGTGATGCTGCGGCCCGGCGCCGGCACCGTCCAGTACTCGCCGGCGCTCGTCTATCTGGCGTTCGGCATCTTCGGCACCGCGCTGTCGCGCATCCTGACGCGGCTGCTCACGATGACGGAGACCGCCGAGTGCATCGCCTTCTGGCTGATGGCGGTGCACCTGCCCGCCGGCCTGCTGGTGCTCAGCGCCTTTCCGCCCGCCGGCATGGATGTCCTGACCATCGTCGCGCTGGTCACGCTCGGGGTCGCGAACGCGGCGGCGCAGTGGCTGATCGCCGTCGCCTACGGGCTGGCGCCGATCTCCGCGCTCGCACCCTACGAATACACGGCACTGCCCTGGGGCGGCGTGCTCGGCTACCTGGTGTTCGGCGAGACGCTGGCGTGGAACACCATCGCCGGGGCCGGCGTCGTCTGCGCCGCCGGCCTCTACAACTGGCGCCGCGAGCGCATGCGGCGGGACGAGGCGCCGGTTGCCGAGTTGCCGCCGATCGTGCAAGCAAGGCCGGCCAAGCTGGCCTCCTGACGCACCTTCCAAGAGCGAAGCATGCCCTTCCTGACCGAACCGGAGCCGGCGCGCGGCGTGCCGGAGGACGTGATCCCGGGCGTGCGCCGCATCGTCGCCGACAACCCGACGCCGATGACTTTCCACGGCACCAACACCTACCTGATCGAGGGACCGGACGGGCTGACCGTGCTCGATCCCGGCCCCGACCAGCCAGCGCATGTGCGGGCGGTGCTGGGCGCCGCCGACGGACGCATCGCGCGCATCCTGCTCAGCCACACCCACCACGACCATCTTGGCGCGCTTCCGGCGCTCAGAGCGGCGACCGGCGCGCCCACCTATGGCTTTTCGCGCAGCGGCGATCCGCGCTTCGTCGCCGATGTCGGGCTGGCGGAGGGCGACACCGTCGCGGGCCTGACGGCGCTGCACACGCCTGGCCATGCGCCGGACCATCTCTGCTTCGCCTGGCGCGACGGCGTGCTGTTTTCCGCCGATCACGTGATGGCCTGGTCCACCACGGTGGTCAGCCCGCCGGGCGGCGACATGCGCGCCTATTTTGCGAGCCTCGCCCGCCTGCTCGAGCGCGACGACCGGCTCTATCTTCCCGGCCACGGGCCGCCCTTGCCCGATCCGCACCCCTACGTGCGCGACCTGCTCGCCCATCGTCGGCACCGCGAGAACGCCATTCGCCGCGCCCTGGCTTCCGGTCCCGCCGACGCGACCCGCCTGATGGAAAAGCTCTACAGCAAGCTGAACCCAACGCTGCGCCGCGCCGCCGAGCGCAACGTGCTGGCGCATCTGCTGAAGCTGGAAGCGGAGGGGGCCGCGGTGCGCGACGGCGATCTGTGGTCCGCTGCTCAGAAGGCACCGGGCCGGATTTGCTAAGCTGACAAGATGACCCTTCGGGAGTTCCTGGAACCGCCGTGCGGCCGAACGTCAGCGAGTTTCACTCGAACCACACCAATGTGCGAGGTGCCCATAACAGTGCAGCACGCGCTCAGCAGAATCCCGGCAGGACGTGCATTCACAGGAACAGATCACCGCATCGCGGGGGTCCGTCGGCAGATCGCGGTCGCAGCACTCGCAGTTCGGCCGAAGCTGGAGCATCGCCTGAACCGCCTCAATACGACGCGACCTGCGCCACGTTCATCTGCTGGCTCCCCGAACCGCGCCACGCGATCGGCACCTGGAACCCGTCGCAGGCGAGCGCCGGCGAGTCGCCGGTCATATCCGGCGCCGCGTATGCGCCGAACCACACGTTTCCGTTCAACGACATCGACACGTTGACCGCGCCCGATCCGTCCTTCCAGGCGAGGATCAGCCGGTTGCCGTCCGAGGTCAGCGCGGGCGCCGCGTCCGAGCCTCCGGGGAGCACGATCGTGTTGCCCAGCCCCGTCACCTGCGTCGTGCCGGGCTCGATGATCAGCGACGCGAGGTTCAGGGTCTGGTTGGTGCCCCATCCCCGCCACGCGACATAGACCCTCCCGTTCCACACTGCCAGCGAGGGACCCGCCGCGCTGATTTCGTTCGAAACGAAACGCGCCCAGAACTCGCCACCGCCGTCCGTCGAGATCCGGAAGCAGAGCCGTCCGTCGCCCGCCCGCGTCCAGGCGAGCACGAGAGCGCTGGGAAACGAGCCCCCCTCGCCCAGCGCGACGAGCGCGGGCGTGAAATCGCTGAACTCATCGAGGACCACCTTTCCGGAAAGCCCGACGATCTGCGGCTGTCCCGTCGTCCTGTTCGCGACATCGACCGTCGCGACATTGAGGTTCTGATTGCCCGCGCCGCGCCAGCCGATCTTCAGCTGCCCGCCATTGGTGGCGAGGGAGGGCGCCGCGTCGCTGCTCTCCTGCGACACGTAGGTCCCGCCGAAGCTCACGCCGAGATCGTCGGAATGCGCGATCTCCAGCACGCCCTCCTTCGGCCGGTTCGTCGCCAGGAACACCTGGCCGGAATAGACCGCCAGCGCCGGCCCCGCCGCGCCGGTCTGATGCAAGGTCGCCTGGTTGGCGAATCCGGCAATGCCGCGCGGCATCGCGTCGATCAGCGCCGTCGCGTGAAGCGGCCCATCGCTGCGCACCGACGGGACGTCCGTGCTGAGCTCCCACAGCAGCAGCCCGCCGAGCCCGAGATCGCTCACATAGCTCGCGCGGTAATGGATCCCCTCGGGGCCGTCGTACGAAATCCACACCTCGGCGCTCGGGCTGTAGAGATAGTCGCTCTGCGTCCAGGGATCGAAGAAGTGTCCGTAACTGGGAAGATAGCTGGCGACGAGATCGGCGTAGTCGAGCGCTCCGGCCTCGCCCCGCGACCCCGGACCCGGTCCGGTGTACGGCTGGTAGAGGCCGTTGGCGACGTTCGGCACCCCGGCGTAGGTGCGCCCGAATGTGTTGATGCCGATGACCAGTTTGTCCGCCGGAATGCCCGCTGCGAGAAACGACTGGACGACCCCGTCGATCGTCCACGTGACATTGGCATGCGGCTCGCCGGGCGAGCGGTAGAGCGGCGCCCCGAAATCGGTCGTCGTGTTCCTGCCGTCCGCCACCGGCCAGTGCGCCAGGTAGGTCATCAGGTTGAACCAGTCGAGCGTCTTCGCCAGAGGCGCAAACGCCGACGGTTCATAGTCGTCGCCCGCGCCGAAGCACGCGGACAGCGTCAGCGTGCGCCCCAGCGTCGCCCCGGCCGCGTCGAGCTGCGAGCGGAATTCCTGCAGCAGCAGCACGAGGTTGTCGAGCTGATCCGGTGACGGATATTCCCAGTCGATGTCGATGCCGGTGAACAGCGTGCCGATCCCCGGACGCTGCGGCGTGACGAACAGCGCGAGGCACTGCTGCACGAACGCCTTCCGCGCCGCCTCCGTCGCCGCGACCGCGGTGAAGGGCGGCGTGGTCTTGAAGGTCGGATCACCCTGGTGGGAATGGTTCCAGCCGCCGATGCTGATGACGATGTTGAGCGCGGGATAGCGCGTCTTCAGCGCCGCGAGCTGCGCGACGTTGTGCTTCTGTCCGGGCTCCGTGTCGTGCGGCTCCGGAAACGCCGGGAGCCATTCCGAGCCCTGCTGCACGAACCCGGCGAAGCAATAGACCAGGTCGGTGATCCGATCGCCGGGGATGCTGTCGATCTGGAACCCGTGCGACGCCGACGTCGCATAGCCGGGCAGAAACGTCACGATCCGGGTCATGGCAGCGCCCGCCTGTGCCGTTACGGGAGCGATACTACCCCGAAACGCGCCCGCGTGCGAGACCCAATCGCGGCCTGCCTATCCGCTGAACCACGAGCGGTTGCGCAGCACCGGATTCTCCGTGCGCGCCCGCCGCTCCGCCTCCGACATTGTCAAAAACCCGACCAGGTATTCCAGCACGCAGCGCGTCGGCAGCGCCAGGTCCAGCGCCATCGCCTCCTCGATCGCGTAGAAGCGCAGCCCCTCCAGCTCCCCCGACCCCCCGAGCGCACCGGAAACATGCGCCTCCTCCACATACAAGAACCGCGCATCGAACCGGATCGGATTCCTTGCCGGCGTCACCGCCCGGCACAGATAGTCGAGCCCATGCAGATGCGGCGGATGGCCGAGCGAAACCCCCGTCTCCTCCTCCAACTCCCGCGCCGCGGCGATCGCCAATGCATGCGCGAGCCGCGCATTGGATGCCTTTTCCAGCCGCAGCAGCAC
>JAFAYA010000118.1 GCA_019240635.1 Acidisphaera sp.
GCCGCCTACGGCGTGCGCGACCGGTTCGGCCCCGAGCACCTGATCCCGCGCCCGTTCGATCCGCGGCTGATCACCACGGTTGCGCCGGCGGTCGCCGAGGCGGCGATGAAGAGCGGCGTGGCCACGCGGCCGATCGAGAACCTTCGCGCCTATCGCGATCGGCTCGGCGGCTTCGTCTACCGCTCCGGCACGGTGATGCAGCCGGTCTTCGCCGCCGCGGCGGCGAGCGGGGCCGCCAAGCGCATCGTGTTCGCGGAGGGCGAGGACGAGCGCGTGCTGCGCGCCGCCCAGGTGGTCGCCGACGAGGGTCTGGCGCGGCCGGTCCTGGTCGGCCGGCGCGAAGCGATCGAGCAGCAGCTCCGCGATCTCGGCCTGCGCATCGCCGCCGGTCAGGATTTCGACGTCGCGACGATGGATGGTGGCGCGGCGGCCGAGGAATACTACGCCCTGCGGCGCCGGCACGGCGTCTCGCCCGCCCAGGCGGAGGTCGAGATGCGGCGCGACGCGACGCTGTTTGCCGCCATGCTGCTGCGCCGCGGGGCCGCCGACGGCATGCTGTGCGGCACGTCCGGCGCCTACGCGCAACACCTTCGCCACATTCGTGCGGTGATCGGCCGCAATGAAGCGGCGACGGCCTACGCGGCGATGAACCTGCTGATGCTGCCCGAGCAGAGCGTGTTTCTCTGCGACACGCAGATCAATCCCGATCCTACGGCCGAGCAGCTCGTCGCGATCACCCTGCTCGCGGCGAAGGCGGTCCGGCGCTTCGGCGTGACGCCACGCGTCGCCCTGCTGTCGCACTCGAATTTCGGCAGCGCCGACACCAGTTCGGCGCGCAAGATGCGCGAGGCCGCCCGGCTCCTCTGGAGCCGTGCGCCGGAACTCGAGGTGGAGGGCGAACTCCAGGGCGACGCGGCGCTGTCGCGCGCGGTGCGCGAGCGCGGCTTCCCGGGCTCGCGCCTGACCGGCGATGCCAACCTGCTGGTGATGCCCAACCTGGACGCGGCGAACATCACGTTGAGCTGCCTGCGCGTCGTCTCCAGCCAGGGTGTCACCGTGGGGCCGATCCTGCTCGGCACGGCCAAGCCCGCGCATATCCTGCTGCCGACCACCACGGTGCGCGGCATCGTCAACATGACGGCGCTGACCGCCGCGGAGGCCAGCGTCCAGCCGAAGGAATGACGGCGCCGCGGGCCGAAGCGCCGCCGGGCGATCGGCACGACGGCGGCCTCCACCACATCGTGGTGGTCGGCGGCGGGGCCGCCGGACTCGAGCTGGTCACCCGGCTCGGCGATACGCTCGGGCTGCGCCGGCGGGCCCGGGTGACGCTGATCGACCGCGCGCGCACGCACCTCTGGAAGCCGCTGCTGCACGCGGTCGCCGCCGGCAGCATGAACCCGAGCGAGCACGAGGTGAACTACCTCGCCCAGGCGCACTGGCATCACTTCGCGTACCGCTACGGCGAGCTGACCGGCCTCGACCGCGCGCGGCGCGAGGTCCAGGTGGCGGCGACGCATGACGAGGAGGGGCGGGAGATCACGCCCGTGCGCGCCTTCCGCTACGATACGCTGGTCATCGCGGTTGGCAGCGTCACCAACGATTTCGGCACGCCCGGCGTTGCCGAACACGCGGTGCCGCTGGAGACGCTCGAGCAGGCCGTCCGCTTCAACCGGCGACTGGTCAACGCCTGCATCCGCGCCCACGCGCAGTCCGGAGAGATCCGGCCCGGCCAGCTCCACGTCGCCATCATCGGCGCCGGCGCCACCGGCACCGAGCTCGCCGCCGACCTGCACCACACCGCGCGCCAGGTGGCGGCGCACGGGCTCGACCGCATCGACCCCAAGAAGGACATCCGCATCCTGCTGATCGAGGCGGCCGAGCGCCTGCTGCCCGCGCTGGCGCCGCGCATCTCCGAACGCACCCTGCGGCTGCTGATCGAGCTCGGTGTCATCGTGCGCACCGGCGCGCGGGTGAGCGAAGTGCGCGCCGATGGCGTGGCGCTCGCGGACGGCGCGTTCATCCCCTCCGAGCTTGTGGTGTGGGCGGCCGGGGTGAAGGCGCCCGCCGTGCTGGCGGCACTCGACGGGCTGGAGGTGAACCGCATCAACCAGCTCGTCGTGGCGCCGACGCTGCAGACCGCGGACCCCGACATCTTCGCGATCGGCGACTGTGCGGCCTGCCCGCGCCCGGGACAAGCGACACCGGTGCCACCGCGCGCCCAGGCGGCCCACCAGCAGGCCGCGCACATGGTCGGGCAGATCCGCCGCCGGCTCGAGGGAAAGCCGCTCGTGCCGTACCGGTATCGGGATTTCGGTTCGCTGATCACGCTCGGCGAGTACGAGACGATCGGCAGCCTGATGGGCGTGCTCGGCGGACGAAGCCTGTTCATCGAGGGCTATATCGCCCGTCTGATGTACCGTTCGCTCTACAAGATGCACGAGATGGCCGTGCAGGGCCGCTCGAAGACGCTGATCGGGATGTTGGCGCGCGGGCTGTCGCGTCAGGCCGAGCCGCAGGTGAAGCTTCACTAGGGGCGGAGGACCATGGACCGGGTTGCCCCTGCATCGTCGGCGCGGCACTCTGCGCGCCGCTGCAATTGCCGCCTGCGCACGCCCCACCGCCTGGCCCGGAGAGGACGTCGGTCATGAGCCTCGATCCGCTGCTGCTGTCGCGGCTGCAATTCGTCTGGGTCATCGCCTGGCACATCCTGCTGCCGGCCTTCACCGTCGGCCTCGCGTCCTTCATCGCCTTCGCCGAGGGCATGCACTTCATGACCGGCCGGGAAGTCTGGTTCCGGATCTCCAGCTTCTGGATCAAGATCTTTTCGGTCGCCTTCGGCATGGGCGTTGTCTCCGGCATCGTGATGCCGTTCCAGTTCGGCACAAACTGGAGCCGTTTCTCGGTCGCCACCGCCAACATCATCTCGCCGCTGCTCGCCTACGAGGGGCTGATCGCCTTCTTCCTGGAGGCGGCGTTCCTCGGCGTGCTGCTGTTCGGGCGCAGCCTGGTGCCGCGCTGGGCGCACTTCACCGCCGCCCTGATGGTCGCTGCCGGCACGCTGTTCTCATCCTTCTGGATCCTGTCGACCAACAGCTGGATGCAGACGCCGGCCGGCTACGAGATCGTCGACGGGCGGTTCTATCCGAAGGACTGGATCGCGATCGTCTTCAACCCGTCCTTTCCGTACCGGCTGCTGCACACGGTCTGCGGCTTCTACATCAGCACTGCCTTCGTCGTGGTGAGCGTCGGCGCCTGGCTGGTGCGGCGCGGCGAGTTCATCGCGGAAGGCCGGCAGATGCTGGCGACCACGCTGACCGTGCTGATGGTGCTGGTGCCGCTGCAGATCGTGATCGGCGATCAGCACGGCCTGAACACCGGGGAATATCAGCCGGCCAAGCTCGCCGCCATCGAGGCGCGCTGGAAGACGGAAACGCCGACCCCGCTGACCCTGTTCGCCATCCCCGACGAGGCCAACGCCACCAATCGCTACGCCATCGACATCCCCCTGCTCGGCAGCCTGATCCTGACGCACAGCCTTCGCGGCGCGGTGAAGGGGCTGGACGATTTTCCGCGCGATCAATGGCCACCCGTCATATTCCCGTTCTTCGCCTTCCGCATCATGGTCGGCGTCGGCCTGCTGATGCTGGCGCTGGTGGTCGCCGCCAACCTGCTGCGCCGGGGCGGCCGGCTCTATCGCCGGCGCGGCTTCCTGCGCCTTCTCGAGCTGTCGGCACCGCTCGGCTTCATCGCCGTGATCGCCGGCTGGGTCACGACCGAGACCGGCCGCCAGCCCTGGACGGTATACGGCCTGCTGCGCACCGCCGACTCGGTCTCGCCGTCGCTGACCGGCTGGAACGTCGCGGTCTCGCTGGCCGGCTACATGCTCGCCTATCTGGTCATCTTCCCGGCGGGGGGCCTGGTCATGTCGCGCATCGTCCGCCGCGGGCCGGAGGCGATGGTCAGCGAGGACGCGGCGGTCGAGAGCGGCCGGCCGCGCCGGCCGGTCATCGCCCGCCCGGCCGGGCGAGCCGAGGCTGTGGCGCGACCGGCCGAGACAGGAGGTGCGCCATGATACCGCAGGGCCCGATCGACTTCGTGCCGATCTGGACGCTGATCCTCGGTCTCGGCGTGTTCTTCTACGTCATGCTGGACGGGTTCGATCTCGGCGTCGGCATCCTCTACGGCTTCGCCCGCGATACCGCCTCGCGCAACCTCGTGATGAACTCGATCGCGCCGATCTGGGACGGCAACGAGACCTGGCTCGTGCTCGGCGGGGTCGGCCTGTTCGCGGCCTTCCCGATCGCCTTCGGCATCATCATCCCGGCGGTCTACTTTCCGATCCTGGTGATGCTGCTGGCGCTGATCTTTCGCGGCGTCGCCTTCGAGTTCCGCTTTCGCGACGCGCCGAACCGCACCGGATGGGACCACGGCTTCTGCTACGGCTCGTTGCTGGCGACATTCGCCCAGGGCATCGTCCTCGGCGCCTTCATCCAGGGTTTCCGAACGGATGGCACCAGCTTCACCGGCAGCAGCCTGGACTGCTTCACCCCGTTCTCCCTCATCACCGGCCTTTGCCTGGTATTCGGCTACATGCTGCTCGGCGCGGGATGGCTCGTGCTGAAGATGGAGGGCGAGATGCAGGACTGGGCGCGCCGTCTCGGCCGGTTCGCCTTCATCGGCGTCGCGCTGGCGGTCATCGTGGTCAGCATCTGGACGCCGATCATGGACGCCGACATCCGGCGGCGCTGGTTCTCCTGGCCGAACATCGCCCTCCTTTCGCCGGTGCCGATCATCACCGCAGTGCTGGCCTGGGCCGAGTGGAGCGCACTGAACCGAAGGCGCGCCGAATACGGCCCCTTCGTCGCGGCGATCGGCCTGTTCGTGATGTCGTATCTCGGCATCGCGATAAGCCTCTGGCCGATGATCGTGCCGCACCGCTATACGCTCTGGCAGGCCGCCTCGGCACCGAGCACGCAGGCGTTCCTGCTGGTCGGCACGCTGTTCCTGCTGCCGGTGATCCTGATGTACACCGGCTGGTCGTACTGGGTGTTCCGCGGCAAAGTCCGCGCCGATATCGGCTATCATTGAGGCTGCGATGGCGGCTTCGCCCGCGTCGGTTCCGGTCACCTTGGCGCTGGAGGGCGGCGGCTCGTTCGGCGCGTTCGGCTGGGGCGTGATCGGCCGGCTGCTCGAGGAGCCCCGGCTGCGCGTCGAAGCGGTCAGCGGTGCCAGCGCCGGCGCGATGAACGCGGCGATGCTGGTGCAGGGCCTGGCGATCGGCGGGCCGGAGGAGGCGAAGCGGCTGCTGGAGCTGTTCTGGCGGCGGGTGGCCGTGGCGGCCGGCTCGCTCGATCTCGACAGCGCCCGCTGGACCCGGCTGTTCACCGGCTTCCTGGCCGTTGCACTCGACGAACTGCGGCACAAGGTGCTCTCGCACCATCCGATCACGCCGCCCGGTCCCAATCCGCTGCGCACGGTGCTGGCGGGCCTGCTCGACGCGTCGGCCTTCGCCGCCGCCGGCGCGCCGATGCTCGTGGTTTCCGCCACGAACGTGCGCACCGGCGAGCCGCGCCTGTTCGCCAACACCGAGGTCACCGCCGACGCGCTGCTCGCCTCGGCATGCCTGCCGCAACTGTTCCCGGCCGTGGAGATCGACGGCGAGGCGTACTGGGACGGCGGCTATTCCAGCAATCCGCCGCTGCGCCCGCTGATCGAGGCGGGAGCGCCGTCTGACGTCATCGTCGTGCGCTCGACCCCGGCGGAGCGGCCGGACGTGCCGGCGACCGCCGGACACGTCGTGGAGCGGGCGATCGAGATCGCCTTCGGCGCGGCGCTGCGCCACGAAATCCGCTCCATTGCTGGCGCGCAGCAACTGCTTTCGACCGTTCCCCGGCTGACCGGCGTGCTGGCCAGGCTGCGCAGGGCGCGGCTGCACATGATCGGCGCGGAGGAGGCGTTCCGCGCGATGCGCACGAGCAGCCACCTGCACCCGAGCTGGGGATTCCTGCTGGAGATGCGCGCCCTCGGCGCGGCGACCGCCGAGGCCTGGCTGAGCCAGAACCTCGCGTCGGTGGGCTCCCGTTCGACGGTCGAGCTGAACACCCGTGCGGCGATCCGCCCGCCGGAAGCGCCGGCCGGATAGACCCCGCGTTGCGCTCAGCCGCGCCGGCCAATGCGAACCTTCGCCGCGGTCGGCCCGGCGTCTCCCTCTTCCTCGACGTAGTGGACGGGGTCGCCGACCTGCAGCTCTTCGAAGCGCCCGTCGGTCACGCTGTCGCGGTGAAAATAGAGCTGGCTGCCGGTGTTGGTGAGAATGAAGCCGTGGTCCCGGCCGGGCTCGATCTGCGCGACCTGGCCGGCCAGCGCCGCGGCGTTGGCGCCGACCACCTTCTCGGGTTGGCCGCGTTTTGCCTTGAAGGCTTGCAGCTGCCGCTCGGCCGCGCGGAACGCCTCGCGCACTGAGACGCGCACGTCGGGATGGGCGTAGTGTTCGCGCGGCCGGTGGGGCTCGCGCGAGATCGCGAGTTCTCGGCCCGGCACGGACATGGTCACGTGTACCTCGAAGATGTTGCCGGTTCGGTGCTGGCGGTGCAGCGCCTCCACCGACACGCGGCAGGCGGTCAGCCGGCCGTAGCGGGTCTCCAGCTTCTCGACGTGCTCGCGGATCTCCGCCTCCAGCGAGGCCGAGGAGGACATGTTGTGGAAGGCGATTTCGAGCGGGCGTTCCATGGCGTGTCCCTGCTGTACCGGTCGGTGCTGCACGACCGCCACCGGCCCGAACGTGCGGCGCGGCGGCGCGGTTCGCCAACCGGCGGGAACGCGGCCCGGCCCCGCCGGTTTAAGCTGGCGGCATGGCCACAGCACCCCGGCGCAAGCGGGACGACAGGATTTGCACGGAGCCGCTGCTCCAGGGCTGCGGGGCATGAGGCGCTGGGGTGTCGGGGAGGACGAGGTGTTCGCCGACCGCCGGGCCGCCGGCCGCCGTCTCGCCGCGGCGCTGGCGCATCTGCGCGACGCAAAGCCGCTCGTGCTGGCGCTGCCGCGTGGCGGCGTACCTGTGGGCTTCGAGGTGGCGCGCGCGCTGGCCGCACCGCTCGACGTGTTGCTGGTGCGCAAGATCGGCGCGCCGGACCAGCCGGAATTCGGCCTCGGCGCCGTGGTGGACGGCGATCCCCCGCAGGTCGTGATCGACGAGTCGCTGGTCGGTCGCGTGGAACCGCCGCCCGGCTATGTGCAGGCGGAAACCGTGCGCCAGATCGCCGAGCTGGAGCGCCGGCGGGCGCTGTACGCGTCAGCCCGGCCGGGGCTGGACTGGGAGGGCCGCAGCGCCATCGTGGTCGATGACGGGATTGCCACCGGCGGCACCGTTCGCGCCGCCCTGCGCGGCCTGCGCCCGCGCATGCGGGCGCTGGTGCTGGCGGTGCCGGTCGGGCCTGCGGACACGCTGTGGACACTGAGGTCGGAAGCCGACGAGATCGTCTGCCTCAGCACCCCCGACGATTTCAGCGCCGTCGGCGTATTCTATGCCGATTTCGCGCAGACCGGCGACGCCGAGGTGATGCAGCTGCTGCGCGAAGCGCAGCCAAAGTAAAGGATTGCAAAGGCTCTGCCTTTGCCGGGGTCCAGGGGCAGAGCCCCTGGCCTTGTCCTTCGGAATATTTCCCCCGCGCAGCCCCTTCAGTCGAACACCACCTCCGCCGAGCCAAGCGGCGGAAACGCGACGACGATGCGCCCCGGTCCCTTCAGCCATACGGGCGGCGTCACGCTGCCGAGCATCACCACCTGACCGGCGCGCAGCCCGCCGAAGGCGCGCGCCACCTCTGACCCGGCGAGCCAAGCCAGCGCCGCCAGCGGATGGCCGAGCAGATCGCCGCCGACGCCTTCGCCGGCGACGGCCCCGTCCACGCTGATCCGCCCCGCGATGCCCACGAGGTCGATCCCCCGCCACCCCGCATCCGGCGCGCCCAGCACGGCTGCGGCATGAAACACCTGGTCGGCGATCAGCCAGGGCGTGCCGAATGCCAGCGACCCGCCTTCGTAGCGGTTCTCCACGATCTCGATCGCCGCGCACAGCGCGCCCACCGCGGCGCCGGCCCGCTCGCGGTCGCACGGCCTGGGCGGCAGATCGGCGGCCAGCCGCACCGCAAGTTCGCATTCCACTCCGGGATTGACGAAGTCCGCGAACCGGCGCCGCGTCCCGCTCGACAAGATGCCGTCGGGCGGCATGAACCCCGCCACCGGGCCGGGCAGGCCGAGATACTCCTGCATCCGCCGCCCGGTCGCACCGATCTTGAAGCCCCCGGGCGTCACCCCGAACCGCCGCGCCAGCGCGACCTGCACCGCCGCCGCTTCCGCCTCGTCCCGCGGCCCGACTGCTGCGATGCGAGCGAGCGCCCGCCGCGCCTTTCGCCCCTCGTGCAGCGCCGTCGCGGCCGGCTCCGGATCGAACGCCATGCTCAGCCTCCCCGCACCAGTTCGTAGAGCGCCACCGCCGCTGCGGCCGCGACGTTCAGGCTCTCGATCCCGCCGGGCATCGGCAGTCCGGCCACCTCGTCGCAGGTGTCGCGGGTGAGCCGGCGGAGGCCGGCGCCCTCGCCGCCCAGCACCAGCGCGACGCGCCGCCCCTTCAGGGTCGCGCCGTCAAGCCGGCCGCCGCCGGCGTCGAGCCCGACCACCCAGCAGCCCGCCGCCTTCAGCGCGACCAGGGTGCGCGCCAGGTTGACCGCGCGTAGCAGCGGCACTCGCTCGAGCGCCCCGGAGGCTGCCTTCGCCAGCGCGCCGCTCTCCTCGGGCGCGTGCCGCTCCTGCACGACCACCGCCGCCGCGCCGAAGGCCGCCGCCGAGCGCAGGATGGCCCCGACGTTGCGCGGATCGCTCACCTGGTCGAGCACCACCACCGGCCCGCCCCGATCGAGGGCGGCCGCAAGCATGGGCACCGCCAATGGATCGGCCAGCAGCGCCGCGCCCTGATGCACCGTCTCCCGCCCGAGCAACTGGTCGAGCCGGCCGCCCTCCGCCCGCTCGGCCGGGACCGCCCAGGGGGGCGCCAGTCGCGCCGCGAGCGAGGCCTCCGCCGCCTCGGTCAGCAGCAGCCGACGCAGCCGACGCGCCGGGTTGCGCAGGGCGGCTTCCACCGCATGCACGCCATAGAGCCAGTGCGCGCCCCGCATTCCCGGCTCCGGCGGGCTGCGCTCATGCTCGCCCCGCCCCTGCGGCCGGGGTCGCGGCGGCTGATGGCGATGCGGATCCGGGCGCTTGTTCGGATGCTGGTGCGGCGGCCTCATGCCCCGCCTATACGCGCGCGCCACTCGCGCGACAAACCACCCGACGCACAGACCGCGGTTCGTTGACACCCGACGGCTTCCGCCCTAGTCCGACCCCGCTGGCGGAGGGGTGCCCGAGCGGCTAAAGGGGACGGACTGTAAATCCGTTGGCGCACGCCTACGTTGGTTCGAATCCAACCCCCTCCACCAGCCCTGACTTGGCTGGTGCGGGTGTAGCTCAATGGTAGAGCCCCAGCCTTCCAAGCTGGTTATGCGGGTTCGATTCCCGTCACCCGCTCCATCGCGCACAGGCGTCTCCCTTGCCCTTGACAGTCCGCCCGCCCGATGTCTCTACCGCTCCGGCGCGTCGCCCGCGCAGGGGTGTAGCTCAATTGGCTAGAGCGCCGGTCTCCAAAACCGGAGGTTGGGGGTTCGAGACCTCCCACCCCTGCCAGGCACCGGCGCGCCCGAGCATCATCCCGAGGGGCCTGACGTGACGCTGGATCCGGCGAAATTCGTGCGCGAGGTACGCACCGAGGTGGCGAAGGTCACCTGGCCGTCGCGGCGCGAGACGCTGCTGACCACCGGCATCGTCTTCGCCATGGCCGCGGCGGCCGCAACCTTCTTCTTCGTCATCGACCAGGTCGCCGGCGTCGGCGTGCGCGCCCTGTTCGGCACCGGCATCTGAGGAACCCGCCCATGGCCAAGCGCTGGTACGTCGTGCATGTCTATTCCGGGTTCGAGAAGAAGATCGCCCAGCAGCTCAAGGAGCAGGCGGCGCAGAAGGGCCTCGCCGACCAGATCGAGGACGTGCTGGTTCCCTCCGAGCAGGTCGTCGAGCTGCGGCGCGGCCAGAAGGTCAATGCCGAGCACAAGTTCTTCCCCGGCTACGTGCTGGTGAAGATGGAGCTCTCCGACGAGGCCTGGCACCTCGTGAAGGACACCCCCAAGGTCACCGGCTTCCTCGGCACGCGCGCGCGCCCGTCGCCGATCAGCGACGCCGAGGCCGAGCGCATCATGAAGCAGACGCAGGAGGGGGTGGAGCGTCCGCGCCCGGCCATCCTGTTCGAGGTCGGCGAGCAGGTGCGCGTGGCTGATGGCCCGTTCACCAGCTTCAACGGCACGGTCGAGGAGGTGGACGAGGAGAAGGGCCGCGTGAAGGTCAGCGTCTCCATCTTCGGCCGCTCGACGCCGGTCGAACTGGAGTATGGCCAGGTCGAGAAGGTGTAGCCCGTCAGGAAGTCAGGCCAGGGGCGCTGCCCCTGGACCCCGGCAAAGGCAGGGCCTTTGCAATCCTTGACTTACGTGATGGGGCCTGGGGCATTGCCCCAGCGGGGTCCAGGGGCAGCGCCCCTGGCCTGACTTCCGCCACGGCGTGGGCGAGTGCAGGCAGCAGGTCCTCGACGATCAGGCCGGGGCCGGCGCGGGCGGCGGCCCGGCCGTGCAGCCAGGCGGCGGCGCAGGCGGCCTCCCAGGCCGGCATGCCCTGCGCGAGCAGCGCGGCGATCATCCCGGCCAGCACGTCGCCGGCGCCGGCCGTCGCCAGCCAGGGCGGGGCGGAGGCGTTGATCGCCGCGCGCCCGTCCGGTGCCGCGATGATGGTGTCGGCGCCCTTCAGCAGCAGCACCGCGCCGGTACGGTGCGCCGCCGCCCGCGCCGCCCCCAGGCGGTCGCGCCCCGGCGGGCCGAACACGCGGGCGAACTCGCCGGCGTGCGGGGTCAGCACCGTCGCGCCGCGCAGCGCCTCCGGCTGGCCGGCGAAGGCGGTCAGCGCGTCGGCATCCGCCACCACCGCCCGACCCGCGTCGAGCAGCGCTGGCAGCGCGGCGCGCGCCTCCTCCGCGCCGAGGCCTGGGCCGCAGACCCAGACGCGTCGGCGCTCGTCCTGCAGCAGGTCGGAGAGCGGTGCGTCGTTGACCAGCAACCCGGGCTCGCCGGTCCGGTAGATGTCGCCGCCCCGGCGCGCCGCGATGGTGACCAGGCCGGCGCCGCCGTGCCGCGCCGCCGCGGCAGCCAGGCGGGCGGCGCCGGTCATCGCCGCACCGCCGAGCACGGTGACATGGCCGCGCGTGTATTTGTGGTCCTCCGGCGTGAGCGACGGCAGGCTCCAGCCGGACGGCAGGTTCAACCGCGTATCCGGCCGC
>JAFAYA010000040.1 GCA_019240635.1 Acidisphaera sp.
CCTTGAACACCCCGTCATAGGTTTTCAGGATCGTGTTCTTGGTCGACAGATAGACGGGATATTTGCGGGCCAGCGCGTAGTTGAAGGTGGCGCGGGCAAAGCCTTCGATCGACTGCCGCGTGTTGTGCATCCCCATCGCGATGCCGGGTCCCTTGAAGGCGTGGACCTCCAGCACCTCCGGCGCGCCGCCGCCCTCCGGCTGAAAGCTCAGGGTCACCGTGCCGGCGCCCGGAATCCGCATCTCGCTCGCCCGGTAGATGTCGCCGTAGGCGTGGCGGCCGATGACGATTGGCTCGCTCCAATGCGGCACCAGCCGGGGTACATTGCGGCAGATGATCGGCTCGCGAAAGATCGTGCCGTCCAGGATGTTGCGGATCGTGCCGTTCGGGCTGCGCCACATCTTCTTCAGCTTGAACTCTTCCACCCGCGCCTCATCCGGCGTGATGGTCGCGCATTTCACGCCGACGCCGTACTGCCGGATGGCATGCGCGGCATCCACGGTCACCTGGTCATCGGTCTGATCGCGGTATTCGATGCCGAGGTCGAAATATTTCAGATCGATATCGAGGTAGGGCCGGATCAGCTTGTCCTTGATGAAGCCCCAGATGATACGGGTCATCTCGTCCCCGTCGAGCTCGACGACGGGCGTCTTCACCTTGATCTTCGCCATTCCTGTCCTCTGTCGGCCTGCGGCGCATCTGCACGCATGGCCGGACATTCGCACCGGGTCACCGCACCGGCAAGCCGCACCCCGTACGGACGACAGGCGGGCTCGACCCGGTCGAGCCCGCCTGTGCGTATCCGCGCTCACCTCAGCGTGCGGTACCCGGGGTCGCGCAGATGCTCCCGGGAGGCCGGGCTCAGCGGCCGCCGTCGGCCGGGTACTGCGGCAGGCTGCTGTAGTACTGGCCGGCGTTGTAGGTGGCCGCCACGGCCGCCGTGCCGGTCATCAGCGAGAGGCCCAGCAGCGCGGCAACGAAAAGCTTGTTCATGGTCAACTCCTTCGGATCGCGGCGACTTCTGCCGCACCGCGCCATATGGTGCAAAGCAAGCTTATAATAAGCTGCGTTATGATTCCTCCAGCGCTGCGGATTCTGCATGCAACCCGAGCTCGTTCTGGCGCGCGCGCATGAGCGGGCCGAGCGCCGCCTCCAGCCCAAACCGCCCCGGCAGGCCGCCGCGCGGAAACAGCCGCGTCACATGCCCCATCTTCCGGCCGCGCCTCGCCTCGGCCTTGCCGTAGAGGTGCGGGATCAGTCCGGGGGTCGCCAGGATGTCCGGCCACAGCGCCGTCTCCTCCGGCCCGACGAGGTTCTTCATCACCGCGTCGGCGTAGCGGATGGCCGGGGGCAGCGGCAGGCCGGCGACGGCACGGATGTGCAGCTCGAACTGGCTCGCCGGGCATGCGTCGATCGTCCAGTGGCCGGAGTTGTGCGGCCGCGGGGCGATCTCGTTCACGCGCACGGTGCCGCGCGGACCGATGAACATCTCGACGGCCAGCAGGCCCACGAGGTCGAGGGACGCGGCAAGCCGCCGGGCGATCGCCCTTGCCTCCGTGGCCAGCGCCGGGGCGATCGGCGCCGGCGCCAGCGTGAGGTCCAGGATGTGGTCGCGGTGGCGGTTCTCGACCGTGTCGAAGGCGGCGTCCGACCCGTCCGTCCCGCGCGCCACGATCACGCTGATCTCCGCCGCGTAGTCGACGAAGCCTTCCAGGATCAAGGGTTTCGGGCCGAGACTCGCGAAGACGGGCCCGAGATCTGTGGGCTCGCGCAGGATCGCCTGCCCCTTGCCGTCATAGCCGAGCCGGGTGGTCTTCAGCACGGCGGGCAACCCGAGCCGCTGCACCGCGGCCGCGAGCTCGGCCGGCGTCTCGACCGGCAGCCACGGCGCCGTTGCGATCCCGCACGCATTGACGAAACGCTTCTCGCTCACCCGGTCCTGGCTGATGCGCAGCACCTCCGGGGCGGGCCGGACCGGCTTCAGCGAGGCCAGCAGGTCGAGGCCCTCGGCGCTGACGTTCTCGAACTCGAAGGTGATCACGTCCACCCGCGCGGCGAAGGCGCGCAGCGCGGCAGGGTCTTCGTAGTCGCCGAGCGTCACGCCGGCCGAGACCAGGGCCGCCGGACTGTCCGGTTCGGGGGTGAGGACATGGCAGCGATAGCCGAGCCGCGCCGCGGCCATCGCCGACATGCGGCCAAGCTGGCCGCCGCCGACGATGCCGATCGTGGCGTTCGGCGCAAGCGGGAACGTCGGCGCCGGCCGCATCAGGCCGGCTGCTCGGCCACCGCGGCGGTCTGTTCGGCCCGGTAGGCGTCCAGCCGCGCCGCCAGGGCGGCATCGCCGCCGGCCAGGATGGCCGCCGCCAGCAGCGCCGCGTTCACCGCCCCGGCGCGGCCGATCGCCAGCGTGCCGACGGGAATGCCGGCCGGCATCTGCACGATCGAAAGCAGGCTGTCGAACCCCTTGAGGCCATGGGTCTCGATGGGCACCCCCAGCACGGGGAGCGGGGTCCACGCGGCGCACATGCCCGGCAGGTGCGCCGCCCCGCCCGCGCCGGCGATGATCACCCGCACCCCCCGCCCGCGCGCGCCCTTGGCGTAGCCCGCCAGCCGGTCCGGCGTGCGGTGCGCCGACACGATGCACGCCTCGTACAGCACGCCGAGCCGCTCCAGCGTCTGCGCCGCATGCTGCAAGGTCGGCCAGTCCGACTGGCTGCCCATGATGAGGCCGACGAGAGGGGGCGGCGTCGCGGTCAGGCGATGCTGTCCGGGATCAGTCGGCTCTCCAGCCAGGAGATCTCATCCTTGAGCAGCAGCTTGCGCTTCTTCAGCCGCTGCAGATGCAACTGGTCCACCGAGCCCTGGTCGGACATGCGGACGATGACCGTGTCGAGGTCGCGATGCTCGCTGCGCAGTTCGTGCAGCTTGCGCAGCAGCGAATCGCGGTCATTCAACATCCGGGCTCTATACCATGAACGCCGGGGTCGCCGAATAGCTGGCGTTCCCCGCGTGCCCGGCGTTACGGTTGCGCGGCACGCTGGGCCCGACCCGGCCTGGCGGCGCGTGGAGCGACAACCCGAGAGCTGTCAGAGGAGCCAGCATGAGCCTGCATGCCCGACTCGAGAGTCTGAAGGAACGCCACGCCCTGCTGGAGACGCGCATCGCCGATGAAGACAGTCGGCCGCGCCCGGACAGCGATGCCCTGGTACGCCTGAAGGTCGAGAAGCTGCGGCTCAAGGAGGAGATGGAGCGCCTGCAGAGCGCCCCGCCGGAAACCTGACCGCAGGCCGGCCTACGCCGCCTCGTTGGTGGCGGGCGGCGGGGGCGGCAACGCCTGGCCCTCCCGCGACAGCCGCTCGTTGGCCTGCGCCACCATGGCGTTAAGGTCGGTCTGGCTGCACAGACCGAGGATCACCGGGTCGCGCGGCTTGATGTTGGCGGAATTCCAGTGCGTCCGGTCCCGGACCTTCTGGATCGTCTCCTTGGTCGTCCCGAGCAGCTTGCCGATCTGCGCCTCCGTCAGCTGCGGGTGGTTGCGCAGCAGGAAGACGATGGCATCCGGCCGGTCGTTGCGCTTCGCGACCGGCGTGTAGCGCGCCCCCTTGGCCCGCTTCGGCACGGGATTGGCGCTCGGCGCGAGCTTCAGCCGTGCGTCGGGATCCGCTTCGCAGCGGCGGATTTCCTGGGTCGTGACCTGGCCGTTCGCCACGGGATCATAGCCGACGATCCCCTGCGCCACCTCTCCGTCCGCGATCGCCTGCACTTCCAGCGGATGCATGCCGCAGAAATCGGCGATCTGGGTGAATGTCAGCGCCGTCTTCTCGATGAGCCAGACGGCGGTGGCCTTCGGCATCAGCGGCAAAGTCATGGCATCATTACCTTCGAATTCCCGGGGGAAACCGGGAGCGCCGTCGCGCTCCTCACGTTTCTCTCGCATCATGAGGGGGTTGGCTGGATATGGCGCGCGCCCCTCCGGCGGGTCAAGGCCCGGGCGAATCAGGGCCCGGGGGTCGGCGATGCGCCGGCATCGCGCAGGTCCGGCACGCTTGGGGAGCATGCGATGAGCCGAGAGGACGACGAACCGGAAAAGCCCCGCCCCCGCCTGGCGCCGCTGCTGCTCGACCCGCTCGGGGTCGGGGAACTGCGGGACTATATCGTGGAGCTCCGCGCGGAGATCGCCCGCGCCGAGGCGGCGATCGCCCGCAAGCAGGACCATCGCAGCGCAGCCGACAGCTTCTTCCGCCGGCCTGATCCGGCCGGATGACCGAAAAGGCCGCTGCGGCCGCTTCCGAGGGCCTGAACGTCCGGCTCACCCGCGCCCGCGCGGTCGGCGGCCCCGGCGGCGGTAGCTGACGCAGCGATCAGGATCCGCTGCGCGGCGGCCGGGGAGCGTACTCCGCCTCCAATAGCCCCGTCTCTTCGGCGGTCAGTGTGACCGAGAGCCCAGCCATTGCGTCCTGCAATTGCGAAACCGAGGTGGCGCCCAGGATCGGCGCGGTGATCCCGGGCTGCCGCAGCACCCACGCCAGCGCGATCTGCGCTGGCGTGACACCCCGGCCATCGGCGATCCGGGCAACCGCTTGCTGGACGCGATGATCGCCGGGTCGATGATAGTGCTTCAGCGTATAGTCGTCACTCTCGTGCCGCGCCGTGGTGTGCGAAGCTTCCCGTCGGTCGGCGCACAGGAAGCCTCGCGCCAGCGGACTGAACGGGATGACGGCGATCCCGTCGTCCCGGCAGAACGGTATCAGCTCGCGCTCCGCCTCGCGGTGGCACAGATTGTATTCGCACTGCATGGAGCACAGCGCCGCCTGTCCCAGGTGCCGCGCAATGCCGATCGTGCGCACGAAGGCCCAGGCTGGCATCGTCGTCGCGCCGACATACAGCGCCTTGCCTGAGCGCACGATGTCGCCGAATGCGACGGCCAGCTCGTCGAGGTCGGTCGCGGGGGCCCAGATGTGGGTCTGAAACAGGTCCACATGATCCGTTCGCAAGCGCCGCAGCGAGGCGTCGATCGCAGCGAACAGGTGCTTGCGCGAGAAACCCCGGGCGTTCGCGTGGCTGCCCATCGGGTTGCCGGCCTTGGTCGCGAGCACGATCTCGTCGCGCCTGGCGTGCTCCCACAGCACCGCCCCCAGCACCTCCTCGCTGGCGCCATCCGAGTAGTAGTCGCAGGTGTCGACCAGGTTGATGCCGGCTTCCAGCGCGTGCCGGATGATCGGCCGGGCCTGCGCCTCCGGCAGCACCCATTTGCGCCACGACGGACTGCCGAATCCCATCGCCCCCAGCGCGATCCGCGAGACCCTCAGGTTCGACCGTCCGAAGCGGACATAGTCCATCGTTGCGTCTCTCCGTCCTGCTGCGGCTTGCCCGCCCCGGCACAACGGCCGCATACCATCTGACAAAAGGGAGTGCCACGTTGGCCGCCATCCCAGGACCGGAGTCGCGGACCTTTACCGGCCGCGGCGATGTCGCCCTGCGCTACCAGATCGAGGGCGCGGGACCGCTCGTTGGCCTGATCCACGGGGTCGGCGCGAACCTGGAGAGCTGGGATGAAATCGCGCACCGGCTCGCCGGGCAGTTCACGGTGCTGCGCGCCGACCTGCGGGGGCATGGCCGGTCGGGGCGCATCGCTCAGTGCAGCATCGCGGATTTCGTCGCGGACGTGACGGACCTGCTGGACACGCTCGGGGCGGCCTCGACACACCTCGTCGGCTTCTCTCTCGGCGGGCTGATCGCGCAGCATGTCGCGCTCGCGCATCCCGGGCGCGTGCGGCGCCTGGCGCTGATCAGCTCCGTCGCTGACCGCACGCCCGAGGAGCGCGCGCGCGTGCTGCAGCGGGCGGACATCTTGCGCGACTCGGGGATCGCCTCGGTGGTGCAGGCCGCGCAGGACCGCTGGTTCACACCGGCATTCAAGGCGGCGAACCCGGATAAGGTCGAGCGGCGGCTCCGCGAGCTGGTCGCCAACGATCACCGGTCCTACGCCGCCGCGTACCGCGTGTTCGCGCAAGCCGACGCAGGCCTGCGCGTCGAGACGATCGCCTCGCCGACCCTGATCATGACTGGCGAGCACGACCAAGGCTCGACGCCGCGCATGGCGCGCTACCTGCACGAGCGCATCCGCGGGTCGGAGCTGCACATCCTGCCGGACCTGCGGCATAGCGTGCTGCTGGAACGCCCGGATCTGATCGCCCGGCTGCTTCTGGAATTTTTGACCCGCACCGAGCGCCCGAAGGCGACGGGGTAGCGGCAGCGGCAAAAAGGGTCTCCAGGGCGCTGTCCTTTATTCCGGCGACGCAGCGGATGGAACTGCCAGCGAAGGGAAACCCTGGCCTACGCTATGCGACCTCCTGGTCAGCGGCCTCCGCCAGGCACTGTGCTGCGAACGCCGCCGAGCGAGCGACGAACCTGCGGCAGGCAGCGGCGGCCCGTTCGCCGTCGCGCACATGCAAGGCGTCCACGATCTCCCGCATCTGTTCGATCGACGCCTTGCGCCGTAGCGGCGGCGACAGCCGGGTCGTGGTCGCCCGAAGGAAGCTGATCCTCGCCCGCAGCGATCTCATGATGACGTCGGCGGTCCGATTATGCGCACCGGCGAACAGCAGGTCGAAGAACCGGTCGGTCGCCTTGCGGTAGGTCTCGGCGTCCTTGCCGCCCGCCTTCAGCATGGCCGCATAGGTCTTTTCGAGGTCGTTCAGCTCACCCGCCGTTGCGCGCTCGGCGAAATGCCGCGCCGCCTCCGCCTCCAATGCCGCGCGAACCTCGTAGATCTCGATCGCGGCGGCAGCGGTCAGAGATGTCACGAACATGCCCCGAGTGCCCCGGCTTTCCACCAGCCCCTCGGACTCGAGATGGCGCAGCGCCTCGCGGACGCTGCTTCTGCTGACACCCGTCTGCTCGCAGAGGTCGCGCTCGACCAGGCGCTGGCCCGGCCGGAAATGCTCGGACAGGATGGCCTCGCGCAGGACGTGCAGGGTCTTCTCCCGCAGCGTCTGGTTCTCCTGGACGCGCAGGACGCTGCCCGGCCGGCTTGCGCTCCCGATCATTCGTCGGGTTCCTCCTGCCCGGTATACAGGGCATGGGCTGTGCGGGAGTCGGCACAGAACCACGCGAGGAGCCGGGTCACGGTCTCCGGGCGGTCATGCATCAGCGCATGTCCGCTGCCGTTCAAGACGTGCATATCCGCCCGGGGAATCAACCGCATCAGGGCGAGGCCGCGCTCCACCGGCACCGTCGCGTCCTCGTTTGCCCAGATCAGCAGCGTGGGTGCGGTCATCTGCGGGAGATAGGGAAGCAGGTGATCTTCCTGCAACCGTACATAGGCGCGGTAGTCGGTCGGGCCGTCGCTCTGCGAGTCACGCATCATCGCCGCCTGGCCGCTGGCCAGCGCACGCCCGTATGCTTCGCGCAGCAGCCCCGCGTGTTGCTCGTCCATGGCGGGGCTCGCGCGCCGCGCCGCCGCCACGAATGCCTCGGCATCCCCTGGGAAATTCCGGTAGTCGTAGGCTCGCCGGCTCGCCGCCATCCAGGCCTCGTCCGCCGCGCCGCCCAGTGCCGGCGCGGTGCCGCCGCTGGTCATCAGCACCAGCCTGGTGACCAGGTCCGGCCGCGTCACCGCGATGCGCGCGGCCATGAAGGCGCCTTCGGAATGGCCGACCAGACAAGCGGCCCGCACGCCCAGCGCGTCGAGCACGGCAACCGCGTGCTCCGCACGTTCCAGCCGGTTCCGGTAGCGTCGGTCCGCGGGCATGTCGGTGCGGCCGAAGCCGATCTGATCGAAGGCGATCACGCGGAACGACCGCGACAGCGGCTCGATCTGGCGATGGAAGGTGACGTACGCCTCCACCCCGATCGAGGCACCGTGCAGCAGCACCATGGCGGGACCAGATCCGGCCTCCACCACGAAGGTGCGCACCCCACCCGCCTGGATGAACCGCCCCGCCGAAACCGCCGCAGGTCCGCGTTCAGGCATCTGATGAACCACCCACTACCTCCGGCAACGCCGGCCGGGCCCGACGGCGGCCTTCTCAGGCTTCGCCGCGCCAAGTGTCGCGAAACCGTGGTATCTGGTCGGGCGGCCAGGCGAAGCCCTTCACCGACTTGGCGATCGCGGCGTATTCCGCCGAGAAATACAGCGGGATGTAGGGCAGGTCCTCCATGACCTTCGTTTTCACTGCGGCATACAGCGCCTTTCGCTTCGCCTGATCCAGGCTCTGGCGGGCCTCTTCCAGCATGCGGTCGACCTCAGGGTTGGAGTAGCCGGTGGTGTTCGCGTAGCCCTTGCTGTCCAGCAGCACGTAGAGCATGCCGTCGGGATCGGCCAGCTGGGTCCAGCGCATCGGCGTGAAGTCGATCGCCTTCTGCACGACGCGCGCGTACCACTCGCTCTGCGCGACCGGCTGCAACCGCACGTCAAGGCCCACCTCGCCGAGCTGCTCCACGACGAGCTGGACCAGCTTGCGCAGCACGGCGTTGTCGGGTGCGGAGAGGACGAGCCTGGTGCCCGGCGCGATCCCCGCCTGCTTCAGCAGTTCCTTCGATCTGGCGGGTTCGCGATCGTAGACGATCGCATCGGGGCTCGACCACCAGACGCCGCTCGGAATCGGGCCGTTCGAGATCCGGGCCTGGCCGCCCATCGTGATCGCGTTGATCTTGTCGCGATCCAGGGCGTAGGCGATCGCCTTGCGCAACCGGATGTCGTTGAAAGGCGGTTTGTCCACCTGAAATTGCAGGGTGTACCAGCGGCCGATCTTTGCCTTCTCGACGCGCAGCTTGTCATCGCCCTGGATCTGTCGCAGCTCGTCCACCGAGAGCGCGTCGAGGTAGTCGGCTTCGCCGGTGAGCAGCCGTTGTATCCCGATGTTCAAGGTGCCGATGTCGTTAAAGACGATGCGGTCCCAGTGCGGCAAGCCCTTCTGCCAGTAATTCGGATTCCGCTCCACCGTCACGTCGACGCCCTGGTTCCAGTCCTTGAAGACGAAAGCGCCCGTCCCCACGGGATTGCGGCCGAAATCCTGGCCGTATTTCTGCACGGCGCTGGGAGAGACCATGAAGCCGGCACGGTCCGCCAGTGCGGCGAGCAGCGGCGGATAGGGCGCGGTCAGATTGATCGCCACCGCATGCGGGCCCGCCACCTCGACCGATTCAATGACGGGACGGAGCTGCGGGCGTTGGGTGGAGTTCACCTTGTCATCCAGGCGTCGGTCCAGGTTCCATTTCACCGCCGCGGCGTCGAAATCCGTGCCGTCGTGGAACTTGACGCCCTCTTGCAGCTGCAGGACGTAGCGGTGCCCCTCGTTTTCGGGACTCCAACTCGTCGCCAGCTCCGGCTTCAGTGAGAAGTCGAGGTCGGTCGCGATCAGCGTGTTGTAGATCAGGAACAGGATCTGCCGCTCCGCCCATTGGAAGGAGAAGGTCGGATCCAGCGTCTTCGAATCGTTCTGGATCGCGACAGTCAGGGTACCGCCCTGCCGCGGCGTGTCCGCATTTTCGGCCACCGCGGGCCGCGACCCCTGAAGGACGGAGATCGCGCCAAGTCCCGCGAGCGCCGCCCTGCGGCCTAGTCGGAAAGTTCCAACCGGAAAACTCATGATCCAGCTCCTTCGCCGTTGCCGTCCATCGTGCGGCCGCGGATCAGGTCCGCGGCGCGTTCTGCCAGCATGAGCACGGGCGCATTGATGTTGCCGCCCGTCAGGTCAGGCATGACCGATGCGTCGATCACGCGCAGCGCCTCAATCCCGTGCACGCGCAGCAGCGGATCGACGACCGCCATCCGGTCCCGCTCCGGTCCCATCCGGCAGGTTCCCGCCGGATGATGCGCCGTGACCGCGGTCCGGCGCACGTGTCGATCGAGCGAAACATCATCGATGGCGGTCGGACCCGGCGCCAGCTCCCGGCCGATGAACGGCCGCAGCGCCGGCTGCGCCGCCACCTCGCGGATCAGCCGCAGGCCGGCGCGCAGCACCGCGAGATCATCGCCGGCGGCGAGAAAATTCTGCCGGATGCGTGGCGCGGCGAGCGGATCGGCGGAGGCGAGCATGACCTCGCCACGGCTCGCCGGACGCAGCAGCACGGCGCGGCAGCCGAAATCATCCTGGAAGGGCACGCCGAACAGACCGGAATAGGGACGCGCGGTCATCGGCGCGGCCCGGAACATCAGCTGGACGTCCGGCAGGGTCTTGTCGTGCGCCGTGCGCAGGAAGGCGACCCAGCCGCCCGGCAGCCAGGTCGCGAAGCCGCGGCCGAGCAGATACGCCCTCGCCAGTTCGCGCAGGATGCGATCGGCCCGCATCACCGATGCGAACGGCCCGGGCCGCAGCCGGGCGAAGTCGATCCCGGCGGCGAGATGGTCCTGCAGCCCTTGTCCCACCCCGGGCAGGCTCGCAGCGACGGCGATGCCATGCGCGCGCAACGCATCCGGCGCGCCGACGCCCGACAGCATCAGCAGCTGAGGGGAGAGGATCGCGCCGGCGCACAGGATCACCTCGCGTGCGGCAGAGACGGTACCCCGGCCTTCGCGCGCCACGAACTCGACCCCAACCGCCCGGCCGCTGCGGACCAGCACGCGCGTCACGCGGGCACGCGTGCGGACGCGCAGGTTGCGCCGGGACAGGGCCGGGCGCAGGTAGGCATCTGCGGCGCTGCATCGCCGGCCGCGAGCGATCGTGCACTGGCTGCGGGCAAAACCCTCCTGCCCGGCACCGTTGTAGTCCGATACCCCGGGGAAGCCGGCCTGCCGCCCCGCCTCGATCCAGGCATCGACGATCGGGTCCGGGTAGCGGGACACGCAGACCGCTATCGGGCCGGCGGCTCCGCGGAACGCATCCGCGCCATGCTCCCAGCGCTCGAGCCGGCGAAAATAGGGCAGCACCTCGGCATAGCTCCAGCCGGTGCAGCCTCGCGCGGCCCAGCGATCGAAGTCCATCGGATGTCCGCGCACATGCGCGAAGGCATTGATGGAAGACGAGCCGCCGATGACCTTGCCGCGCGCACATTCGATGCGGCGATCGGCTAGATTGGGTTCCGGCTCCGAGTCGAAACCCCAGTCATGCCGGCGTCGGGTGACCAGGCGACCCCAGGCGAGCGGGATGCGGATCTGCGGGTCGCGGTCCCAGCCGCCGGCTTCCAGCAACAGCACGTGGGCTTGGCCGTCCTCGGTCAGTCGGTCGGCCAATGTACAGCCCGCTGAGCCGGCGCCGACGACGATGTAGTCGAATCCGCTGTCGGCGGAGCGACGGCCCTCAGTCAACACTGGAGCCGATCAGGTAGAAGCCCGAGACCATCACCCCGACCACGGCGCCGGGTGCGAGGCTCGCCATCGGGTTCAGTGTCAGGAACTGGAAGCCGCCGCGCACCATGCCGCCCAGATCGGGGGTGGGCGGCGGAATGCCGAGACCGAGGAAACTCAGGCTCGCCGCAGTGAAGATCGCAAACGCGACGGTCGTCGCGTATTGCGCGGCCACGGTGCGCATGATGTTGGGCCAGACGTGCCGGACCAGAATCCGCGTGGTCCCGCAGCCGGTCGCGCGCGCCGCCTCGACGTAAGGCTTGACCGCGACGTCCATCGCCTGCCCACGCACCAGGCGCGCCATCGTGGGCCACATCACCACGCCGAGCACCAGGATGATGTTCCGCAGGCTCGGTCCGACCATCACGGTGATGAACAGCGCCAGGACGAGCCCGGGAAGGGCGATGCAGAGGTCGATCAGCTGCACGATCACCAGTGCCGGCAGTCCGCGCAGGAAGCCGCCGAGCAGGCCCAGCGGCAGGCCGATTGCCGTGGCCAACAGGGCGGCGCAGGGGCCGATCAGCAGCGAGACGCGTGCGCCGAACAGCACTCGGGCCAGCACGTCGCGCCCGAGGTCGTCGGTGCCAAAGCGATGGACGGCGGAGGGCGGGGCGAGCGATTCGACACTGGAGCCGTCCGGCGGATAGCCGGACAGCAGCGGCGCGGCGACCGCGCAGAGCGCGACCGCCAGAACCAGGGCGCAACCGGCAGCCCGTCGCGTCAGCAGCATCTCCGCCATGGCACGCCCACTCGTCAAGGCGGCCGGGTTCTTGGACCGGCGGCGGCGCGGTCTCGCCGGTTCCGCAGCCGTGGCCGCCTGCAGGGCGGCAGCGCCTGGAGCCGACCCGCCCATCCAGCCCTAGGTCCGAAGCTGCGGATTGACGATCGTATAGGCGATATCGACGGCGATATTCATGACCGTGACCGCAGCCAGGATGATCATCCCGATCACCAGCATTACCGGAAAATCGTATGACCCGATCGCATTGACGAACAGGCCGCCGATGCCGGGTATCGAGAATACGTTTTCCGTCACCACGGCGCCGCCCATGAGCTGGCCGAGCGAAATCCCCAGATAGGTGATGACCGGCAGCACCGAGTTGGGCAGCGCGTGGCGAAACGAGACGCGGGTGTCCGACAGTCCCTTCGCCTGCGCGACCCGTATGTAAGCCTGCCGGTAGGTGGCACGGTACTGCGCCCGGTAAACCATGCTGTACGACCCGAAATAGAAGGCCGAGAGTGTCAGCACCGGCATGATCAGATGCACGAGGTGCGTGCGGGCGCCCTCTGACCAGGGAACCCAGCCGGTGGTCGGCAGCCAGTGCAGCCGCACCGACAGCAGGTAAATCAAACCAGTGCCCAGGATGAAATTCGGCACCGTGATCCCGACGATCGCGAGCAAGGCGGTCACCGGACCCAGAATGCCGCGCGCCCAGACGATGCTGTTGAGTATCAGCGCCGCCGAGACGGCCAGCAGGATCGACCAGGCGCTCAGCTCAAGCGTGACCGGGATCGCCGTGGTCAGCATGGCTGCGACCGGCTGGCGCGTGGCATAGGAACGGCCGAAGTCGCCGTGCACCGCGCGCTGCAGCCAACCCACGTACTGCATCACGATCGGCCGGTCGAAGCCGTATTGCTGGTCGATCCGCTCGATCGCCTCCGGCGTGGCGTCTTGCCCCAGCATCATCGCGGCGGGGCTGCCGAGGACCCCGGTGACGCAGGCGAATAGCAGGAAGGTCAGCAACACGAGGCTGGGCACCAGCAGTGCCAAGCGGAAGGCGATGAGACCCGTCACGCGGCTTCGTCCACCGGCTCGCCACTCCCTGCACCGGCATCAGAACACCGGACATCGGACGGTATACTGTATTACCGCGGTCCCGAGCGCCGCAAGCCGGCGCAGGCTGGCGGCAGGCGCTTTGACAGATTGCATGCCGTCTTATAGTATACCAAAGCCGAGTTCCGGGGGGCGGAGGACGCGATGCAGATCAGCTACTTCCAGAACATCCACGACCTCTCGACGACCCGCGAGTACAGCGACCTGCTGGCCGAGTTTCGGCAGATCGCCCTCGCCTGCGACGAGGGTGGATTCGACTGCTTCTGGATCCCCGAGCACCATTTCAGCGTCTGGGGGCGGGAGCTGGTCCCCAATCCGATCCTGCTTGCGGCCGACATCGCGGCGCGCACCCGCCATTGCCGCATCGGCCTCTCGGCCGCCATCATCACCTTCTGGCATCCGATCCGGCTGGCCGAGGATCTGGCGATGCTGGATCATCTCACTGGCGGTCGGCTGGTGATCGGCGTCGGCCGCGGCAATTACGGTCTGGAGGCCAGCAACCTCAATCCGCTCGCTGACCCGAACAACCCGGCTGGCAACATGAAGGTGTTCGCCGAGACGTTGGAGATCGTCAAGCGCGCCCTGAGCCAGAAGCGCTTCAGCTTCTCGGGCGAGATCTACCGATTTCCCGCGCCGGGCTTCCAGGCGGACCGCGCCCACTCGGTCAATGATCCCGCCTACGTGGATCCGGCGACCGGCGAGCTGACCAGCCTTTCCATCTTCCCGCAAGCGCTGCAGCGGCCACACCCGCCGATCTGGCAAGTCGTTTCCGACAGCGAGCAATCGCTGCGCTTCGCGGCCCGGCAGGACTGCGGGGTGTTGATGTGGCGGCCGACGGTGAGGGAGCTGCAGCGTCGCTTGCGGGTGTACCGGGACGCCTACCAGGAGGCGCATGGTATCGACCTGCCGCTCGGCGCGCGCACCGGCATCGTCCGCGACACGTTCGTGGCGGAGACGGAACAGGACCTCGATGTCGCAAGGGAGCCGCTGATGGGGGCGTTGAACTTCGCCAACTGGCGCGGCCCTCGCATCTACCTCGATCCCGACGAAGCGCTGGACAAGGAGACCGAGGCCGCTTTGAAAAAGCGGATCACTTACGAGTTCGTCAAGGAGCGCTCACTGCTGTTCGGCACGCCGGATCAAGTGGTCGAAAAGATTCTCCATCTGCATCAGTCGACCGGCATCGAGCAGCTGGTCGTGAAGTGCTCCTGGCCGGGCTTGCCGCACGAGCAATGCATGCGCTCCATCCGGCTGCTTGCGGATGAGGTGCTGCCAAAGGTGCGCGAGCGTCTGGCCGGGGGGCGCGCAGCGTCGATCGCCGCGGAATGAGCTTCGGAATTCGTCTCTCAAGTAGAGGGGCCTGGAGCGTTGCCCCAGCGGGGTCCAGGGGCAGCGCCCCTGGCCTTGCCTTCGCCCCCCTGATCGTGCACCCGGGTTACGGGCGCAGCGCGGCGTAGCCCATCACCGCCTCTGCGGTTTCGGCCTGCGACAGATCGGAGCCGAGCAGCCGCTCCGCCTGGTCGGTCTGGCCGTCCAGCACCAGCGCGGCGGCCAGGTCCTGCCGGACCCGCGGTGAGGCCCCCTCGCCGGCGGCCAGCGGCTGCAGCATCGCCACACCCTGATCCGCCCTGCCGCCGAGCGCCAGCGACAGACCGAGATTGACTTCGGCCGCAACGAGATCCGGCGAGGCGGCCAGCGCCCGGCGGTAGGCCTCCTGCGCGTCGCGGTGGCGGCCCTGCAGGTCGCAGGCGATGCCAAGGTCGTTCTGCGCCGTCGCGTTGCGCGGATCGTGCGCGACGGCCTTGCGGAGCAGCCGCTCCGCCGCGCCCGGGTCGTCGGTCAGGCGAACGCGCGCCAACCCGACCAGCGCCTCCTCGTCGCGCGGCTCGATCGCGAGCGCACGCTGATAGGCATCCGCGGCCTGGGCGGTCCGATTGAGCGAATAGAGGGCGTTGCCCTGCCGCACCAGCGCCGGGACGTTCGCGGGATCCTTGGCCAGGATCTCCTGCGTTACCGAGAGCGCCATCGCCGGCGCGCCGCTCTGCATCGCGACGTCGGCGACCTTGAGGCTCGGCTGTCGGCCGCGCCAGGCGGCTGCATTCTGGTGCGCGCAGGCCCCCAGAAGCAGCAGGGAAAAGAGGATCGAGGTGCGCAATTTTTGCCTCCGCACGTTTTGTCTCCGCAAGTCTGCTCGTCAGTGTCGCATCACCTTCAGCACCTGCAGCATGGCCGGTCCACCGACCACCATGAACACGCAGGGCAGGATGAAGATGATCATCGGCAGCGTCAGCAGCACCGGCAGCCGCGCCGCCTTCTCCTCGAACCGCGTCAGCGTCTCCTGACGCATCTCCGCCGAAAGCGTGCGCAGCGCCTGGCTCAGCGGCGTGCCGTATTGCATGGTCTGCACCAGGGTGGCCGCCAGCCGCTTGATGTTCTCGATGCCGGTCCGCGTGCCGGCGTTGATCAGGGCGGTGCGGCTGTCGGCGATGACGCGCAGCTCGTTCGCCGTCATCGCCAGCTCCTCGGCGACGGCGCGGTGGGCGGTGCGGATCTCCTGCGCCACCCGCGAAATCGCCGGCTCCAGACCGAGTCCGGCCTCGCTGCAGATCACCATCATGTCCAGCGCATCCGGCAGCCCGCGCTCGACCTGCCCGAGGTAGCGCCGCCGCATCCAGCGCACCGCGAAGTCGGGCGCCAGCAGCCCGACGACGGCGCTCGCGCCGACCAGAGTGTGGTGGATCATCGTGCCGAAATGGAACTGGCCGAGCACCAGCAGCGTCAGCAGCGGCAGGCCGACCATCAGCAGCAGCTTGGAGCCGACGAACAGGCCGAGCCCGTTGCCCTGCCGGAACCCGGCGGCCGCGAGCGTCTGCTCGAGGTTCGCCATCGTGCTGTTGGACAGCAGCCCGCTGCGCGCAAAGGTCATGCCGAGCAGTGCGATGAGCCGCAGCGGCAGCGCCGTGTCGTCGTCCTCGCGCACCTCGCGCACGGTGCGCCGCGCGTTGCCCTGCACCATGGCGAGCCGCGCGTTGAAGCGGTCCTGCCGGTGGATTTCGCGCATCAGCAGCCAACCGCAGCCGGCCAGCAGCGGCAGGCCGGCGCTCATCAGCTTGAGCAGCAGCAGCGGCGTCATGCCAGGCTCCGGTTGATCATTGTGCGCATCACCAGCAGCCCCGCGCCGAGCGAGCCGATCGCCGCCCCGAGGATGTGCTCGCCTGCGGTCGTCGTGAACAGCACGGCGATGTAGCTCGGGTTGAGCACCCACAGCGCCAGTCCGGTCAGCACCGGCAGCGCCGCCAGGATGCCAGCACTGGTCCGCGCCTCCGAGGCGAGCGCGCGTCCGCGCGACTTCAGCGCCACCCGCTTGCGGATGACGTCGGCGAGGTTCTCGAGCGTCTCGGCGAGGCCGCCGCCGGTCTGGCTCTGCAGCGCGAGCGCGGTCGCAAAGAAGCGGTATTCCGGCAGGTTGTTGCGTCCGCCCATTTCGCGCAGCGCCTCGTCGAGCGGCCTGCCGATCGCCAGCTGGTCGGCGAGCTTACCGAACTCAGTGGCGGTCGGATCGACGCTCTCGCGCGCCACGATGCGGATCGATTCGGCGACCGGGATGCCCACCCGCACCGAGCGCACGATCATCGCCAGCGCGTCCGGGAACTGGCGGTAGAGGATGTTGGTGCGCCGCCCTTCGAACCACTTGAAGGCGAAGCGGCTGACGCCGATCCAGATCACCGGCAAGGCCGCATACCCGAACACGCCGAGCATGCCGACCAGCACGCCCATCGCCGCGCGCGCCGCCCCGGCGGCGACGCCAAGCACCAGCCACCATTTCACGGGGTAGTGGTCCTGGCGCCCCGGGTCGAAGCCGAACAGGGCGGCGCCGGCGCGCGCCAGGCTGTCCTTCGGCAAGGCGTTGGCCAGCCGCAGCAGCGAGGGCTCCTCGACCGGCCGCGCGCGTGCATAGGTGCTGCAGATCGCGTTCAACCGCCGGCGGTAGCGGTCCTGCCGCTGCTGCGCGCGCAGCACCAGCCAGAAGCAGAGGCTCAGTCCGGCGAGCCCGACGAACGACCAGAGCAGCAGGGTGGTCAGCCGCCCCATCAGTGGCTCGCCTCCTCCAGCGCCGCGAGCCAGGCGCGGTCCAGGCCGAAATAGGAGAGCCGGTCGAGGAAGCTCGGCCGCGCGTGGCTGGTGCGGTAGCGGCCGTGCAGCTTGCCGTCCATGCTCTCGCCCTCGACATCGAAGAGGAAGATGTCGTTGAGGATGACGACCTCGCCCTCCATGCCGCAGAGCTCGGTGACCTGCGTTACCCGCCGGCCGCCGTCGCGCTGGCGCTCGACCTGCACGATCACGTCCACCGCGCCGACGATCTGCGTGCGGATGGCGCGCGCCGACAGGCCGAGATTGCCCATCATCACCATATTCTCGATGCGGGTCAGCGCATCGCGCGTGGTGTTGGAGTGGATAGTGGACATGCTGCCGTCATGGCCGGTGTTCATCGCCTGCAGCATGTCGAACGCCTCGGCGCCGCGCACCTCGCCGATGATGATGCGGTCGGGCCGCATGCGCAGCGCGTTGCGCACGAGGTCGCGCTGCGTCACCTCGCCGCGACCTTCCAGGCTCGACGGCCGCGTCTCCATGCGCACCACGTGCGGCTGCTGGAACTGCAGCTCGGCCGCGTCCTCGACGGTGATGATGCGCTCGCCGTGGTCGATCAGCCGCGACATCGCGTTCATCAGCGTGGTCTTGCCCGAGCCGGTGCCGCCCGAGATGATGATGTTGAGCCGGCAGCGCGCGGCGATCTCGAGGATGCGCGCGACCGGGGGGGTCAGCGAGCCGTACTGGATCAGCTTGGCGAAATCGATGACCTTGCGCGAGAACTTGCGGATCGACAGGTAGGGTCCGTCGAGCGCCAACGGCATGAACACGATGTTGACGCGCGATCCGTCCTTCAGGCGCGCGTCCACCATCGGGCTGGATTCGTCGATCCGCCTCCCCACCGCCGCGGCGATGCGCTGGCAGATGTTGGCGACGTGCCCGGAGTCACGGAAGCGCACCTGCGACTGCGTGACCTTGCCGCGGCGCTCGACGAATACCCGCTCCGGCCCGTTGACCATGATGTCGGTCACCGACTCGTCCTCGAGCAGCGGCTCGAGCGGGCCGAGGCCGAGCATGTCGTTGACCAGCTCGGCCGCCAGCTCGCGCTGCTCGCGGCCGTTGAGCTGCAAGCGCCTTTCGGTGGCGATCTCGGCGATCAGCCGTTCGACCTCGGCCTCCAGCCGATCGGGTGGCGTGTTCGCGACGATCGCCGGATCAAGGCGGGTGAGGCAGAGTGTGCGCAGCTCCGTCATCGGCGCGGCGCGGAGCGGCTTGGCCGGCTCGACCGGCGCCACCTCCACCGGGGGCGCCGGCAGCTCGGGCTCGAGCTCGCCGTCGGCCCGGCGGCGTCCGAAGGCGGGCGGCAGCTTGGTGATCACTTCCTCAGGCCGAACAGGCGCCGGCGCGGCCGCTGCTCACGCAGCAGGTCCTTGCTCGACCCCATCGAGGAATCCAGCAGCCGGACGAAGGCCACTTCCCGCGCGAGGTCCACCAGCCCCTGGCGGAACGGTCCCTTCTGGCCGGCTTCGGGTTCGCCCATGCTGGCGGCGTTGCCGAGCTGGCGCGGCAGGTAGGGGATGCAGACGTCCGGCTTCATCTTCAGCGCCTGCTCGACCTGGGCGCGGCTCAGCCCTCCCGGCAGGCCGAGGCGGTTCAGTACCAGGACGGCGCGGCGCGGCTGCGTCGGCCCGCTCGGCAGGCCGAGCAGGCGCAGCGTCTCGCGCACCGCGGCGAGGGTGGGCTCCATCACCAGCACCCGCTGATGCGCGCCGTCCAGCAGGTCGCGGTAGAAGGCCAGCGGCGCGAACGGCACGTCGGCGACGACGAAGTTGTAGCGCCGGCGCAGCGCGTCCAGCAGCCGGCCCGCGGCTCCCGCCACATAGGTGGGCTGATCGCCCAGCCGCTCCTCCCCCGCCAGCACGTGCAGCCGGTCGGCCACCGGCTGGGCCGCACGCTCGACGAACAGCTCGTCGATGCGTTGCGGCGCCTCCACCGCCGTGCGCAGGCCGGAGCCGGTCTTCGCGTCCAGCAGCATCGCCGCGTTGCCGGTGTGCAGGTTGGGGTCGAGCAGCACCGTATGGCGGCGTGCCGCCACGCCGAAATACCAGGCGAGATGGGCCGCGATGGTGGTCGCGCCCACGCCGCCGCGGGCGCCGGTGACGGTCACCACCCGCCCGCCATGCACCGCCTCCTGCTGCGCCGCCTGCGGCTGCACCAGCGGCCCGAAATAGCGCGCCACCATGTCGCGGGTCAGCGGCTTGTACAGGTATTCGAGGGCGCCCAGCCCGCGCGTGACCTGCCGATAGAAGTTCACGTTCTCCTGGTCGCCGACCACCAGCACGCGGACGTCCGGCTCGACGACATCCGAGAGGTTGGCGAGCGCGGTCAGCGGCTGCTCCTCGCCCGACACGTCGACGATCAGGATTTTTGGCGTCGGCGTCTTGTGCAGCGTCGCGACCGCCGCGCGCACGTTGCCACGGCGCACGTCCAGACCCTGGGGTGCCGCGTCCACCAGGACCTCGCGCAGCACCGCCTCGGTCTCCGGGTCGGTGACGAAGGCGAGCAGGTACGGTCGGTCGTGCCGCCCGACGGCGGAGGCTTCGACCGCCGGCGCGGCGCCGGCGGAGAGAACGTCGTTGTCGGCCATCAGGGTGCCTGCTCCGCGCCGCCGCCGGAGGACGAGCCGCCGCCACCGCCGCCGCCGCCGATCTGCACGATCGAGGTGTCCGGCAGCGCCTTGACCTGGTCGCGCCGCAGCCGCCCAACGGCGGCGGCGGCGGCCTGCCCGTCCGCGCCGGGCATGCCGCGGCCACGGGCGAAGTCCAGCGGATTGGCCGCCTCGGCGGCGCGGTCGATCGTGTTCGCCTGGTTCGGGCGCCACAGCCCCGGCGCCTTGTAGGGATCGGTGATGTCGCAGCCCGCCAGCGCGATCGGCGCCAGCAGGGCGACGGGGAGCAGCACCCTGACCGTCATGGCTCGGGCCATCATGGCTCGCCCCCTCACTGCACGATAAATCCAGCCGAGCCCGGGATGCGCGCGACCGCCCGCGTCGCCCGCGTCGGCGGCCCGCCGCCGATCTGGCGCAGCAGCAGCAGCCGCTCGAGATCGTTCGGCACGACGTAGCCGTCGGTCGGCAGGCTCACCGCACTCGGACTGCTGATCGGATTGACGACGTAGGGCGTCACCACGATCACCAGCTCGGTCTCGTTGCGCTGGAAGCTGCTCGACCGGAACAGCGCGCCGATGATCGGAATTTCGCCCAGCCACGGCAGCGCGTTGGCGTCCTGCGTCGTGGTGTCGGAGAGCAGGCCGGCGATGGCGAAGGTCTGGCCGCTGCCGAGCGTCACCGTGGTGTCGGCGCGCCGCACCGTCAGTGCCGGGATCTGCAGGCTGGCGTTGCCGGCCTGCAGCTGCACCGCGCCCTGGCTGGTAAGCTGGCTCACCTCCGGCCGCACGCGCAGGCTGATGCGCCCGTCGCTCAGCACCGTCGGCACGAAGGCCAGCGAGATGCCGTACTGCTTGAACTCGACCGAAACCTCGTTGTTCTGCTGGCTGATCGGGATCGGGAACTCGCCGCCGACCAGGAAGCTCGCGGTCTCGCCGCTCATCGCGGTCAGGGTCGGCTCGGCCAGCACATGCACCAGCTCGTCGGTCGCCAGCGCGTCGATGATGGTGCTGAGGTTGACGCCCTTGTTGGCGTACGACACGCCGATCGCCGTCGCCGCCGTCGCCGCCGTCGCCAGGCCGTTGCTGGTCGCGGCGCTCAGCGCGTATTTGCCGATCGTGCCCATCGCCGTCCAGTTCACGCCGAGCTCGCGCACCACCGAGCGCGACATCTCGGCGATGCGCACGCGCAGGCTGACCTGCACCGGCGCGGTGACCGCGAGCTGGTTGCTCAGCGTCTGGTGCGGCTGGAGGTAGCCGCGCACGATCGACGCCGCCTCGTCGGCCTGGCCGGGACTGGCGACGCTGCCGGTCAGCGCGAGGCCGTTCGGCGTCGCCTGCACGCGCACGTTGCTGCCCGGCAGCTGGCGGCGCAGCGTCGTGCCGACCTCGGCGGCGGCGTAGCTGGACGGCCGCACCGTCACCTCATACTGGGCGATGATCTTGCCGGCGGAATCCATCGCCGCCACCGTCGTCCGCCCGGGTGCGACGCCGAACACGAACAGGCTGGTCGGGCTGGCCGGCCGCACCTCCACCACCTTGGGATCGGCGGCGAACACGCTGGCGGCGGCGCCGGCGAGGTTGACCACCTGCCCGCTGCCGGCCTCGATCGACACGCCGCGGCCGGACGGCGAGATCGAGTTGCGGCGCGCCGGCGCGAAGTCGGCGGGCGGCAATCCCGGTGCCGCGCCGAGGGCCGGGGCGCTGGGCGGGGGGCTGGTGAGCGGGGTAGCCGGAGCACTCGCCGGGTCACCCGCCGGGTCACCCGCCGTCGTGGGGCTCGCCGCGGCGGCGGCGGTCTGGGCGCGGGCCGGCGCCAGCGGCGCCAGCGCGAGCAGCAGCAGGACGGCGTGTCGCGCGCATGTCATTGGAAATGGAATTCCTTTCCATCCTGGTTGCCGGTGAACACCTTCACGGTGCCGGCTCCGCCGCCGTTCTGGCGGGTCTCGTTCAGGGCGGGCGAAACGTCGCCCGCCCAGGTGATGACGGGCGCCACCGGGCCGGGCGTGGCCGGCGCGCCGGCCACGAGCGACGCGGCCGGGCCGTGCTCGGCCGAGCGCACGACCAGCGACAGCGGCCCGAGCTTGGCGGCGACCGTCACCTCCTCGGCCTGCGGCCCGGTGACCTCCAGGGTGGCGGTCCGCGCGGTCCGCTGGTCGGAGCCCTCGGGCGAAACCCCCTGCACGAGCTGCTGGTCGATGGCGATCACCCGCACGTCCGCCAGCACCGTCTCGCTGGCGATGCGCCGGCCGAGCGGCGCGTTCGGCTGATCGATCGTCTGCGTCAGGATCAGGTCCACCCGGTCGCCCGGCCAGATCAGCCCCGCACTGCCGCTGATGGCGTCCACGCCGACGGTGATCGCGCGCATGTTCGGGCCGAGCACCGCGGCGAGGAAGCCGTGGTCGCCCGGGCGCATCACGTCGGTCGGCAGCAGCGGATCGCCGGCACTCAGGCTGCGCCGCACCATCGCGCCGAGCAGGCTGGTGCGCGCCGCCGGCGTATCGGCGCTGGCGCCCACCGGTACCTGCGGCTGGTCGATATCCGCCGAGCCCATGTCGTCGGGCTTGAGCAGGCTGCCGGCGCGCAGCGGATGCGCGGCGACGAGCACCTTCTCCTTCACCGGCGGCGCCGGCGCCGCCGGCTGGTGCATCGCCGCGGTCGGCGGCGGCCGGGTGCTCAGGTAGGCGACCGTGCCGAAGCCGCCCAGACCGAGCGCCATCAAGGCGAACAGGGCGATGCGCAGCAGCATGGCGGCCTCACCGGATCAGGAAGGTGAACAGGGCCCCGGCGGCGATCGCCGAGGCGTAGGGCAGCGAGAAGTGCCGGCGGATCCGCCGCTGCTCGACACGCAGGATGCGCGCCAGGCGCTTCGCCGGCCGCCCCGCGGCGGGCTTCGGCAGCACCCGGCCCAGCAGCAGATAGACCGTGGCCAGCCCACCGCCGGCCAGCGCCACCGCGAGCAGCAGGTCCGGCACCAGCCGCGGCGGCACCAGCAGCGCCGCCGCGCCCAGCAGCTTCACGTCGCCGCCGCCCAGCCAGCCGCCGCGCCAGCACAGCGCCGCCGCGGCGAACACCGCCGCCCCGGCGCCGAGTGCGCCCAGCGCCTGGCCCGCCAGCGCCTGCAGCGCCAGCCCGACCCCCGCCAGCGCCAGCGACAGCCCGTTGCCGACCACGCGCGCCGCCACGTCCTGCGCGGCGGCACCGATCAGCAGCGCCGCCGCGAGACAGTCCAAGGCGATGGCGAGGCCGCCGCTCACCGCCGCGCCCCGCCCGCCGCGTTCGTGCCGGCGGAGGCGCCGATGTGCGGCTGCCCCAGACCCGGCGTCGTGATCCCGTGCTGTTTCATCGGGCACCCGTTTTGGCCGGCCGTCCTGGACCGGACCCGTGGCGGCACCGTGCCGGCCGCTGCGCCCGCCCCGGCGGCGCGCCGGAAGTTGCGGCTAGATTTGTCCGCCGATCGTCGTGAACTTCGAGCTCAGGCTGGTGCCGAGCTGCGACACCGCGGTCACGATCACCGCAGCGATCAGCGCCGCGATCAGGCCGTATTCGAGCGCGGTCACCGCTCGCGTATCGGTCTTCAGCTCAAGCCACGCCTTGACGTATTCGATCATCATCCTGCTCCTTCGTCCGCACGGCGCCTCGCGCGCTCGCGTGCATTGTTGCCGACGGACTACCGGCGGATTGGTCCGGAAAGAGGACTTTCCTGTTTCCCGACGCGGCCCCGTCCATTGCAGAACACCACATCCGCCCTTGCAAAACCGTTAACCCGGTTTCGGCTTTTCAGCCCGGCCCCGCCGGGGTGAAAACCCGCGGCAGCCGGCCCGCGCCGCCCGGCCCGGACGCGCGCGAAACCGGCGGGCTGGACGGCGTGTACACGGCAACCGCGGCGGCCCGCGCCGAGATCATGATCACGAAGGGATCGGCCGGCGGGCTCCGCGGCGCGACGCCGCCAGCGGGGTGCCAGCCGAAGGCGACGCGCTCGCCGTGCCAGTCTGCCGCCACCATGCGCTGATACGGCTCGCCCCGCTCCGGCACCGCGGAGTGGTAGAGCGCGACCGCCGTGTCCCAGCCGCCGCTCCGCGCATAGAGGCTGCTGAGAAACGCCGCCGCCGCCTGCGCATTGGCGTCGGGGTCGAAGGCCTGCGCGAGGCTGGCGAAGGCGTCGGGATGGTAGAACAGGTTCATCTGGAAGCAGCCGACATCGATCGACTGCACGCCCTGCGAGCGCAGCGCCTGCACCGCCGCGATCGCCTCCGCTGCGGAGGCGGCATAGCGCCCCTGGCCGGCGGCGTTGATCGCCCAGGGCCACGCATCCACCCGCCCGGCGGCGGCGTCGTAGCGCCCGCTCTCGACATGGCCGATCGCGTCCAGCAGGCCGCCCGGCAGGCCCCAGGCGCGCTCCGCGTCGGCCGCCGCGTCGTGGCAGGTTCGCCCCGCTCCGCTCGCCGCCACCTGGCCGGCCACCAGCCCCCCGGCCACCGCATCCGCGGTGCGCACGAGCAGCACGAGGGACAGGAGCGCGCCGAGGCGCCAGGCCGGGCTGCGGGGCATCAGTTCTGGATCGTGCCCACCGCCTGCGCGGTGAGCGTGATCGCGGCGAAATGCGCGATCGTCGTCATCGGCGCCCAGGAATAGCTCGCCTGCACGGTCACTTGGCTGCCCGGCGCGTTGCTGCTGCCGGCGTAGGTGACCGTGACCGTGCAGCTCTGCGCATCCGCCGCCCCCAGCACCGGGGTGACCGCCGCGGTGAAGGCGCTCTGCACGGCGGTCGTGCTGGAGGGGGAGGACGGGCTGCTCGAACTCGAGCCGTGCACGACGGCGTAGCGCGCCGCCTTGATCACCCCGAGATTGAGCGCGTGCTCGGCGGAGAACAGGCGCCCGAGATCGACCATGCCCATCACCAGGATCAGGAAGGTCAGCGTCGTGACGGCGAACTCCACGGCCGCCGCGCCGCGCCGGTCGCGCGCCAGGCGGCGCATCGGGCCGCGTCCGCGGGGGGCGGGGGTCACTGGATGCGGAAGGTGCCGGATGCCGACAGCGTCATCGGCGATTGGAAGATCGGCGTCGGCACCGGCAGGCTCAGCGCGGTGGTCGCGGTGAGCGTCACGTAGGTCGCCAGCACCTTGGGCGATGTGCAGCTGCCGGTACAGGCGACCGCGGTCGGGCTGGTCGCGGTGGCGGTGACGCAGTAGCAGGCGAGCGCCGCACTCGCCGTCAGCGCCGGCGTGCCGCCGCCGTAGCCGGTCTGCGCGGCGGACTGGATGTTGGCGGCGGTCGCCGAACCGCCGATGTTCCAGGCGTATTGCGCCGCCGCCTGCAGCGCCCGGTCGAGCCGCGCCTGCGTCGTCATGATCATGCCGACATCGATGGCGCCCATGCAGAGCGGCGCCAGTACGTACGCGACCACCAGCGCCGTCTCGACGCTGACGCTGCCCGACCTGCTGGTGCGCAGCCACCTCACTGCAGCAGCACGAGGCTGCCCGTGCCGGAGGAGCCGCTGCCCGACTGGCTGGTCGCCGCGGTGATCGCGGCCGAGCCGGTGGCGTAGATGGTGCTGGCGACGACCGACATGGCGCTGCTCCCGGCGGCTTCGATCTTGGCGTTATTGCTGGCATTGAGGGCGCCGCACGCGGCGTAGAACGAGCCCGACAGCTCGAGCGTGCCGCCGCCGTTGAAGGTGTTGGCCGCGGTGTTGCTCGGGTCGGCGCAGGTCTGCCAGAACACGATGCCGGCCGTCGCCCCGGTCGTCGGCGCGCTGATCGAAGTCGTGTTGGAGTAGTTGGTCCACTCCACCCCGCCGACCTCGGTCGTGCCGGTCAGCACGAAGGTCACGCCGGCGGCCGAGGTGATGTCGGCGTTGTTGAAGATCAGATTGCCGTTGACGACGTAGTAGACGCCGGGCGCGAAGGTATCGGTCGATCCGTTGCCGCCGATCGTCACGTCGCCGCACCAGATGTTCGCACTCTGGGTGAAGTTGTAGGTGCCGTAGGCCGTGAAGTTGTTCGTCGGGTTGTTGCAGCTCCCCGGGGTCGGCGCGGTCTTGCTGGCGAACGGATCCTGCTGCGCCGCGGCGCCCTGGCTGGTCTTGCCGCCAAGCGAGTTGCTGCCGCTGTTCGACTCGCTGATCTGCCCGGAGGTGCCGACCGTGGTCGCCGAGACGGTGCCGCTGTTGAGGTAGATGGCGTTCGACGCCGTCGAGTTGGCGAAGATGCCGCACCCGGTGCCGGCGGTGATGCTGCCTGAGTTGTCCACGTCGATCGCGTCCTGCGCGGTCTTGCTGGTGGCGAGCACGCAGAGTGGGTTGGCGCTGCTCTGGCTGGAGCCGGCGGTCGCGCTCGCCGTCATCACCGGCGGGCTGCGCGAAAACACCGAGCTGAAGTAGGAGTTGGCGGTGCTGGTCAGCGTCACCGTGACCGATTGCTGGTTGGAGCCGACGCTGACCGTAATCGGCGTGGTCAGCGTGCCGACCAGCTTTCCGCCGGTGATGCCGTTCACCTCGGCGAGCCCGGCCGCCTGGTAGTCCGCCGTGGTCGCCGAGGCATCCGTCAGCAGCCGCCCGGCACCCAGCGCCGCCGCATCGGCCGCCAGCTGCAGCCGCTCGTATTGCCGGTACCATAAACCGGTGTCCACCGTGAGCCCGGCGAAGCCGACCATGGCCGGCGCCAGCAGGGCGGAGATGATGGCCGTGCCGCCACGCCGCTCGGCCAGCAGCCGTCGCAGGGAGCGGAGGAAGATGAGCGGAGACATCGCGCGCGATCCGTCCGGGACAGTGGGAACGTCCCAAGAATCGCACCAAATGATGAATCGCCCGTGTAAACATCGATGCTCCTCTCATGTCCTGAGACGAACCGGCAACGCCCCGTCAGCCCGTTCCCAGCGCAACGGCCGCGCCTGCATCCACCGCTCCCGCCGGGCGTGGCCGACGCAGAGCGCCAGCAGGCCGAGCGGCACCAGCGGCCCCACCCCGAGCGGTACGGCCATGCCGAGGCCGCGCGACACCAATGCGACCGCCGCGATCGCCGCGAAGGCCGGCTTCTCGCCTAGCAGGTAACCGCCCTGCCGCGCCTCGCGCACCAGCCAGGCGCCGGCGAGGGCGGCCAGCATCAGTTCGTAGAACAGCGCGAGCGGCACCGCGGCCAGCGTCGCCGCGAGCAGGCCGGCCGCCCGCACCGGCAGGCTGGCGCAGCACCGCCACAGCCAGGCGACGGTCGCCGCCGCGAGCAGGGCGGCGATGGCCTGCAGGCCGTAGGCAACGGAGGGCGACAGCCCAGCCAGCCGCGCCGCACCGAACACGCTGATCATGCCGGCGAAGCCGATCCGTCCGGACTGATAGAGTGCCGGCGCCGCGGCGAACGCGGCGAAGAACGCCCGCCAGCTGCCCAGCCCGAAGGCCAGCACCGAGAGCAGCACCAGCAGCGCGGCCGAGGCCGCCGCCGCGGCAAACGCCCGCCAGTGTCCGCCGGCCGCCAGCGCCACCGGCACCAGGACGCCGAAATGCGGCTTGTAGCAGAGCGCCCCGAAGCACAGCCCGGCCAGCAGCGGCCGGCGGTCGACCAGCAGGGTAGCGAACCCGAACAGGCTCGCCGTCAGCAGCGCATTCTGGCCGATGCCGAGAGTCCAGGGCAGCGCCGGGAAGGCCAGCAGCGGCAGCATGTCGCGCCAGCCTTCCCGTCCGATGACCCGCCGGGCCACCGCCACGAACGCCGCGAGCGTGCCGACCGCGAACAGCAGGAAGGCGGGCAGGTACGGCAGCCGGGCGAGCGGCGCACAAAGCAGCAGGAATACCGGCGGATAGTAGAAATAGTTGTAGGTGATCCCCGGCGCGGCGGCGCGCTGTTCGGCGGCGTAGTGGTCGGGCACGCTGTAGGCCAACTCGGGATGGCCGGCATCGGCGAGGTCGCCGGCGGCGTAGAAGCTGACGAAGTCGGTGCTCGCCGGCCGGTCCAGCCGCACGATCAGGCCATGCGTGCCCGCCACCATCACCGCGAGGGTGACGAGTTCGAGCCCGAGCAGGATGGCGCTCCAGGCGGCGACCCGCCGCCCGGTGAGCCACTCGTTGCCCAGCAGCAGGCGCAGCACGGCCGTCATGACGCGAGCCTAGTGGTCCGATCGCTGCAGTCGGTTCCCGACTGCAGCGTGAATCGGCCCACCTGCCGAGTCTCTGGTGGTGCGATTCACGACGCAGATGGCCGCACCGGCCTTTCTGCGAGTGCCGCGATATGAGGGAGCCATCTGCATCGATCGCACCACTAGTGCCGCGCCGATAAGAAACGGTTTACGCTCGCCGCGCCGGGTGACGGAGCACGGAGGAAGAGGCGGCATGCAGGGGCGCAACGTCGCGGTGACCGGGGGCGCCAACGGGCTCGGCGAGGCCATCGTCCGCGCCCTCGCCGCCGCCGGCGCCGGGGTCGCGATCATCGACCGGGACGCCGCCGGCGCGCAGGCGCTTGCCGACCGCCTGGGCGGCGTCGCGATCGCCGGCGACATCGTCCGCCGCGAGGCGGCGCACGCGCTGTTCGGGCGTGCGGTCGCCGCACTCGGCCGCATCGACGGCCTGGTCAACGCCGCCGGGGTCTATCCGCGCCGCCCCCTCCTCGAGATCACCGACGAGGACTGGGAGTTCGACGTCGCGGTCAACGTCCGCGGCCTCTACCACATGTCGGTCGCGGCGGTGCGGCACATGCGCGAGCAGGGCGGCGGGCGGATCGTCAACATCGCGTCCATCGACGCCTTCAAGGCGCACCCGCAGAACGCCCATTACGCGGCGACCAAGGCGGCGGTGGTCAGCCTGACACGCAGCTTCGGCCTGGAGTGCGCGCCGGCCGGCATCCTGGTGAACGGCGTCGCCCCCGCAGCCATCGCCACCGAGCGGGCGAAGGCGTCGGACTGGCTCGCCGAGCACGCCGCGCACACCCCGCTCGGCCGCGCCGCGGAGCCCGCGGATATCGCCGACCTCGTGCTGTTCCTGCTCTCCGAGCGCAACCGCTACATGGTCGGCGAGACGGTGATCGTCAGCGGCGGCATGCTGTTCGCCTGACGCCTCACGCGGCCAGCGCGAGCGCCGCGTAGCTCGCGAGCCAATGCCCGCCCATGTAGTCGTCATCCAGATGCGGGAGGCTCGCCGCGAGGTGCCGCTCCGCCGCCGCTTCGCCGCGCCCGCGCGCCTCGCCCGCGAGCGCGCCGGCCAGGCGGCGCCAGCACCAGGCGCGGCTGAGGTTCAGGCCATCGAGATGGGCGATCTTGCCGTCCGAGCGGTCGCTGACCCGCACCGGCGCGAACAGGCTCGCAGGCTCGCCTTCGGCCAGGCGCGGCAGGAAGCCGGCGAACCAGGGCGCGAACTCCGGCTCCGGCAGCGCGGCCTGCATGCACATCGCCTCGATGAGCGCCGAGGAAAGAAAATCGTCGCCGCCGGGCTCCCAGGCCTGGCAGTCGCGATCCCCGGCGAACCAGCGCCGCGCCGTATCGCGCGCCAGCCGGTCGAGCTCCGGGGCGCCGCACGCCGCCGTGTAGTCGAGTGCCAGCAGCAGCGCGAAGGCGCTGTTGGCGTGCGTGCCGGCGCGGATCGGATAGGTCGCCTTCGGCAGGAAGTCGAGGAAACGCTGGACGAAGCACCGGGCGAGCGGGGTCAGCGTGTCCGACCAGCGCCGCCCCTCGGTCGTCTCGTGCCGCGCCAGCTCGCCGGCCAGCATCAGCAGCCAGGCCCAGCCATAGCTGCGCTCGAAGCCCGCGCGCATCGGCTGATCGAGGTAGGCGATCTCGGCGGCGACCTTCTCCGGCGTGACGTGCGCGTCGAGCAGCCGGCGGATTGCCGGCGCCGGCGTGAAGCCGGCGAAGCGCCGGTACAGGAAGGCCAGCAGCCAGTAGCCGTGCACGCAGGAGTGCCAGTCGAAGCTGCCGTAGAACACCGGATGCAGGTCGCGCGGCCCGCGCAGATCCTCCGGCCCGCGCAGCACGTGGTCGAGCTTGTTGGGATACTCGCGCGTGACGTGGCCGAGGGCGATCCCGGCCATGCCGGCCGCCAGTTCGGGCGTCAACCCGTCCGCCATGATGCCCCTCGCTCAGAGACCGTCTGATAATGCTACTACAGCGGCCATCTGCCGCGGCTTTCTGCGCTCCCGGTGCTCACGGCCGCAAACGGCCGCTCCGCTCCGGTTCTCGAAAGCCACGCCAGCTGACTCGCCGCAGCGCATTCTCAAACCGTCTCTCAGCCGATCCCCGCCTGGCCGCGACTGTGATCTACTGCGCGCCCCGGCTTCAAGGTCCGCCCGTGCCGCAATCCACGCTGTTTTCGATCGGCTACGAGAAGGCCGCTCCGGACGCGTTCCTGGCGGCCTTGCGGCGTGCCGGCGTGGCCACGCTGATCGACGTGCGCGACCTGCCGCTGTCGCGCCGCGCCGGCTTCTCCAAGCGACAGCTCGCCGCGGCGATGGACGCGGCCGGCATCGCCTACGTGCACCTGCGCGGCCTTGGCACGCCGCCCGAGGGGCGCGAGGCCAACCGGCGGCGCGACTGGAGCCGCTTCTGGCGCATCGTCGAGGAGAAGCTCGCCACCGTCGAGGCCGAGCTCGACCTGCAGCGCGCCGCGGAAATCGCCGCCGCCGGCCCGGCCTGCCTGCTCTGCTACGAGGCCGACTGGCACATCTGCCACCGTCGCCGGGTCGGCGAATTGCTCAGCGAGCGCCGCGGCTTGCGCGTGTGCCATCTCGTCGTGGGACCGGTGGCGCCAACCTGATTTTTGCGACAGACGTTAATCTTCCGTGAAGAAAACGCTTGTCTCGGTGTGCAACCTATGCGATCAATAATGAGACAGCCCGCCCGCACGGCCGGTCCGCCGGCCCGGGCAGCGCGAGGCGGCAAAAGCTGCGCGGCTCCCCATCCGAGAGAGCGTATCGATGGCCGGCGATGCCCTCCAAGCTGCCGATCCTCTCGCCGCCGCGGATGCCGGCGGCACGATCTACGAGGACGCGTTCGGCAACCACACCATCACCCTCGCCGACGGCTCCGACCTGACGATCCAGCTCGGCGCCGGCTTCGACACCGTGCTCGGCGCCGACAACGCCGACACCATCTACGGCGGCACCGGCGGCTACGACACGATCATCCTCGGCGGCGACCGCGAGAGCTTCTACAGCTCCGCCGAGGGGGCGACCATCAAGGCGGACGCGCAGTTCCTGGGCGCGACCATCGACGGCGGCGGCCGTTCGGAGCTGGACATCACCGCCGCCACGTCGGCGGCGGCCGCCTCGGTGACGCTGGGCGGCAACATCACCGGCATCGCGGCGCTGCAGGTCGCCGCCAGCGGCTTCACGCTCGACACCGGCGTGCTGGACCCGCCGTTCATCGACCTCAGGGGAAGCGGCGACGCCATCACGCTGCGCAGCGCCGGCCAGGCGATCGAGGACGAGAGCGGCGGCAACACCATCGTCTTCACCGCCGCCGGGCAGACGCTCACCCTGCCCTACGCCGACCTGCCGACCGGCGACCCGGCCGATCCCTTCGGCGGCGAGACGCCCGACCTACTGCGTGGCTTCGCGCCCGGCGACACGCTCGACATCGCATTGCCGTACTCGACCGCCGATACGCTCGCCTTCGAGGCCGGCAGCGGCGTTCTCACCCTCTCCGAAGGGCCGGGCAACTACACGCAGACCATCGACCTGCTGGGCAGCTACGCCGGCACGTTCCGCATGCAGGAGGCGTCGGACGCCATCGCCGGCCTGCACGGCACCGACATCACCTACGAGCCGGCGGAGGCTCCGTGCTTCTGCGAGGGCAGCCGCATCCTGACGCCGGCGGGCGAGGTCCTCGTGCAGCACCTGCGCGTCGGCCAGCGGGTACTGACGGCCTCGGGTGCGGCGGTGCCGATCGTCTGGCTCGGCCAGCGGCGCATCGACTGCCGCCGGCATCCGCGGCCGGAGCGGGTGCTGCCGGTGCGCGTGCGCGAAGGCGCCTTCGGCGCCGGCCTGCCGCGGCGGGCGCTGCTGCTCTCGCCCGACCACGCGATCGCCGTCGACGGCGTGCTGATCCCGGTACATCACCTGCTGAACGGCACCACGATCGTCCGCGAGGCCGTGGATGACGTGCGGTATTTCCATGTCGAGCTGCCGGCGCACGACGTGCTGCTCGCCGAAGGCCTGCCGGTCGAGAGCTATCTGGACACCGGCAACCGCGCCCAGTTCGCCAATTCCGGCGCGGCGGTCACGCTGCACGCGGACTTCGCCGCGCGTGGGCGCCGGAACGGCTGCGCGCGGCTCGTGCAGGACGGTCCGCGGCTGCGCCGGGTGCAGACGCGGCTCGCCGCCCGCGCGCGCTGCCTGGGCTTCACGGCGACGCCGTCGCTGCGCGTGTTCGCCGACGGCAGCGAGCTCCGCCCCACCCGCTTCGCCTCGGTCTGCGTCACCGTGCTCGCGGCCGATCCGCAGGAGGTGCGGCTGCTCGCCCCACCCGGCGCGGCGCTGCGGCGCATCGTGCTGCGCGACGGCCGGACCTCCTGCACGATCGGCGCGGAGGACCCGCGGCTGGCCCGCAGCATCGGCCCGATCCGCCGCCGCGGCACCGCACCGGCGCGGCTGATCGGCGCCGAAGCCCACCTGCCGCCGGCCTGCTGGGCCGGCCTGCGCTTTCCGCTGCTGCTCGAGCTGCACCTCGATCCCGCCGCCTGACGGCCTGCCGCGTCACGGAAATTTCCCGGTCCGCTGCGCCGCCCCGGGGGTTCGCCCGCCGCCCACGCATGCTATGCGAACGCGAACCGTGCGCGAGGCGAGAAGACGGCATGACCACACGAGCTCCCCTGCTGCTCGCGATCGGGCTGGTCGCCGGCTGCATCGGCCTGGCGCCGCCGGCGCGCGCGCAAGCGAATCCGCCGGCTCGGCTCGACGCCATTCAGACCGTCGTGGTTCTGTACGCCGAGAATCGCAGCTTCGATAACCTGTATGGCAACTTCCCGGGCGCCAACGGCCTCGCCAACGCCACCGACACCATCCAGATCGACCGCGACGGCACGCCGCTGAAGGAGCTGCCGCCGGTCTGGGGCGGGCTGACCGGCAAGGGCGCCTTCCCGCCGGTGACGCAGGCCTCGACCGAGCACCTCCCCAACGCGCCGTTCGCCGTCGATGACGCCGCCGAGTTCCACGTCCCGCTCGGCGTCGTCACGCACGATCTCTGGCATCGCTTCTACGAGAACCAGATGCAGATCGACCGCGGGCGCAACGACCGCTTCGTCGCCTATGCCGATTCCGGCGGCCTCGTGATGGGCCACTACGACGGATCGGGCCTGCCGCTCTGGCCGATCGCGCGGCAGTACACGCTGGCCGACAACTTCTTCATGGGGGCGTTCGGCGGCTCCTTCCTCAACCACATCTACCTGGTCTGCGCCTGCGCGCCGGTCTATCCGAACGCCGATCACAGCCCCGCCCACCCGGCGATCAGCGCCGTCGAGAGCGACGGCGTGACCCTGAAGCTGGCCGCCGATTCGCCGCCTTCGGCGCTGGGCGGCGTGCCGAAATTCGTCGCCGACGGAACGCTCACGCCGGATTTCTACGCCGTCAACACGATGCAGCCGCCCTACCAGCCGAGCGCGGTCAAGCCCGCACCGGGCGGTGACCCGGCCTACGCCGATCCGAACAACGCCAACACGCTGCCGCCGCAGACGGCGCGGACGATCGGCGACGAACTCTCGGCGAAGGGCGTGAGCTGGGCCTGGTACGGCGGCGCCTGGCAGGCCGCACTCGAGGGGCGCAACGCCGACCCGGTGCCGAACTTTCAGTACCACCACCAGCCCTTCAACTACTTCGCCGCCTACGCCCCGGGAACGCGTGCGCGCGCCGAGCACGTGCTGGACGGCGGCATGGACGGGAGCGCCTTCCTCACCGCGATCGACGCCGGCGCGCTGCCGCAGGTCGCCTTCTACAAGCCGCAGGGCAACTTCAACGAGCACGCCGGCTACGCCGACGTGATGGCCGGCGACCGGCACCTCGCCGATCTGGTCGCGCACCTGCAGAGGAGCCCGCAATGGGCGCACATGCTGGTGCTCATCACCTACGACGAGAACGGCGGCTGGTGGGACCACGCGGCGCCGCCGAAAGGCGACCGATGGGGCCCGGGCACGCGCATCCCCGCGCTCATCATCTCGCCGTACGCGAAGCAGGGGTTCGTGGATCACACGCCATACGACACGGATTCCGTGCTGCGCTTCATCACCCACCGCTTCGCGCTGGCGGAGCTGCCTGGCCTCGCGGCGCGCGACGATGCCCTGGTCGCGGCGGGCGGGCAGAGGATGGGCGACCTGACGAACGCACTCGACCTGCCGCGCTGATCAGGGAGTCGCAAAGACCCGCGTGAGGAAGCGGCCGAAATCGCGGTTCGATTCCGCGCGCACCTTTGCGTCGCGGCCGATCGGATAGGGCTGCGAGGAGACGCAGAAGGCCAGCAGCACTTTCCTCATGAACGACCCGGTCATGGCGATCCCCGTTGTTGTGTCGTGGATCGTGCCGTCGGGTCCCACGGTAAAGTCGCAGGCCGACAGATTGCGGCCGATCAGCCGGCGCGCCATGCCGCCATCCCATTGGTGCACCGCGCCGGGATAGGCGATCATTTTCACGTCGCTGCCGCCGGCGCGGAGGTCCTGGGCGATCTGCTCGCAGCGCTGCGGGCGGATCAGTTCGTCTTGCTCTCCGTACAGCATCAGCAGCGGCGCGCCGGTGGTGCGGCTGTCGCGAAAGCGCGCGATGCACGGGCCGTAGAAGGCGACGTGGCCGGCGAAGCGCAACCCCGCCATGCTTGTCCAGTTGCGGCTCGCCCGGTCGGCCATCTGCGCATAGAGCGCGTACATCGTCGCCATGCCGCCATAGGAGAACCCGGCGAGCACGACGCGATGCGCATCGATCTCCGGCAGCCCCGCCAAATAGCGCAGCCCGGCATAGGCGTCGGCCACGAACATCGTCTCGGTGACGTTCAGCACCCGCTCGTTGAAGCCGGTGCCCATTTCTCGGCGCGCGCCAAAAGTGTCGATCACCAGCACGGCGACGCCCATCGCGGCGAGCTGCGGCCCGTAGGTGGCGCCGCGCTCCGCCACCAGGCCGGCGGCGCCGTGCAGCATCACCACCGCCGGCGTGCCGTGGTCGGGCCTGGTGCCCGCGGGTTCGTAGAGCGTGCCGATGGCGGTGGCCGGCGGCGCCTCCGCGGTGCCGAGTGCGGCCGGGTCGAACGGGCTGCTGGAGGGAAAGCTGACCTCTTCGACATGCGGCGGCGGCAGGGTTTCGGGATCCGGCCAGGGATCGACGATATGCGCCCCCACCAGGGCCCGGCCGGCCAGCAGCAGGGGGAACAGCAGGGCAATCGCAGCGCGCATGGCTCGTTCGCAGGAGTGTTGCATCGGCTCCGCCGGACTCCGGTAGCACCGGGAGAAGAATGGGAGAGGGTGTCTGCACCGAGGCCTGTGCTGGGTCCACCTTGATCGGCGTGGCTCCGGTTGTTACATGTAACATTGTGGCGAACACACGGGGAAGTGCCGAACGCGTGCGGCGCCGGCGGGAAAAGCTGCGGGCCGCCGGGCTGCGGCCCGTACAGCTCTGGGTGACCGATATGCGAGCGCCGGGTTTTGCCGAGGAGTGCCGTCGGCAGTCGCGGCTGGTCACTGAGAGCGAGACCAAGGCGAGCCGGGCTGAAGACGAGGAGTGGGAAGCCGTGTCCGTCGAGGCGACGCCGCATGACCCGGGGTGACCTGATCGTGGTTTCGCTGCCGGGCGATTACGGCAAGCTGCGACCGGCGCTGGTAGTGCAGTCGGATCGCTTTGCCGAGCATCCGTCGGTCACGCTGCTGCCGATCACCACGGCCCGGGTCCCTGCCCCGCTTTTGCGCATCGACATCGGCCCGGGAAACGGACTGGCGCGGCCCTCGCAAATCCAGATCGACAAGGCGCAGACGGCGCGGCGCGAGCGAATCGGCAGGGTGATTGGCCGGGCGAACGACGCCACTCTGACCGCCGTCAACCCCGCGCTCGCGGTGTTTCTCGGTCTGGCGGGCTGACCGCTCCGGCGGCCCGGCGCTCCGGGGTTCGTGTTTTCCCGCGCCGTTGCACTGTCGCCGTCGCGCTGCAAAAGAAGGTCCATGATCCCCGGCGCCATCCCGCACGAAGCCGTCGCCTTCGCCATCATCGGCCTGATGCTGCTCGGCTTCATGTGGGGGCGGGTGCGCTATGACGTGATCGCCGGGATCGCGCTGCTCGCCGGCGTGCTCACCGGCGTGGTGCCGGGCGATCGCGCGTTTTCCGGCTTCAGCAACCCGGTGATCATCATCATCGCCTCCGTGCTGGTGATCAGCCGCGCCATCGCCCTCTCCGGCATCGTCGAGAGCACGCTGAACCGGCTGATCCCCCGGCTGCCGCACGCCGGCCAGCAGATCGGCGTGCTGACCGCCTGCGTCACCGCACTCTCCGCCTTCATGAAGAATGTCGGGGCGCTCGGCATCTTTCTGCCGATCGCGGTGCGCGCCGCGCAGCGCAGCGAGCGTTCGCCGTCGTACTATCTGATGCCCCTGGCGTTCGGATCGCTGATCGGCGGCACCATCACCGAAATCGGCACCTCGCCCAACCTGCTGATCTCCGCGGTGCGCCAGCAGGTGCTCGGCCATCCCTACGCGCTGTTCGATTTCGCGCCGGTCGGCCTGCCGCTCTCCATCCTCGCCGTCGTGTTCCTGTCCTTCGGCTACCGGCTGTTGCCGGGCGGGCGGCGTGGCAGCGCCGGCGCCGCGTTCAAGATAGAGAACTACCTGACCGAGGTGCTGCTGCCCGACGACTCGCCGCTGGTGGACAAGACCGTGCGCGACCTGGAGGCGCTGGCGCAGCAGGAGGTCGCGGTGGTCGGCATCGTGCGCGACGGCGGGCGGCGCTACATCCCGAGCGGGCACTGGACGATCTTTCGCGGCGACGTGCTGGTGTTGCGCGCCGATCCGGCGGTGCTGGGGGAGCTGGTCGAGCGCGCCAAGCTCGAACTGGTCGGCGCCACCGAACTGGCCAGGCCGGAGCAGGGCGACGAGCCGCCGCGCACCGTCGAGGCGATCGTGACCCCGGACTCCGCGCTGGTCGGCACCTCCGCCCGCCGCATGCATCTGCGCCAGCGCTACGAGGTGAACCTGCTGGCGGTGCGCCGCGCCGGACGGCAGATCGCCACACGGCTGAACCAGACGGTGTTCCAGCCCGGCGATGTCGTGGTGCTGCAGGGCTGGGAGCGCGCCGTGCCAGAAATGCTGTCGAGCCTCGGCCTGCTGCCGCTGGCGGATCGCGATCTGGCGCTCGGCCGCCGGCGCCGCCGCCTGCTGCCGCTGGCGATCCTGGTGGGTGCGATGGCGCTGGTGGCGGCCGGCCTGGTGCGGGTGGAGGTCGGCTTCTTCGGGGCCGCCGTGCTGATGGTGCTGCTGCGCCTGCTGAGCGCGCGCGAGGCCTACGACTCCATCGACTGGCCGGTCATCGTGATGCTGTCCTGCCTGCTGCCGGTCGGCGAGGCGCTGAAGCTTACCGGCGGCACCGACCTGATCGCGCACGGGCTGACGGCGGTGGGTGCGGCGATGCCGCCGCTGCTCGCGGTCGGCGCGGTGCTGGTGGCGGCGCTGCTGCTGACGCCGCTGATGCACCACGCCGCGGCAGTGGTGGTGCTGGGGCCGGTCGCCGCCGACGTGGCGCGCAATCTCGGCTTCGCGATGGACCCGTTCCTGATGGCGGTGGCGCTCGGCGCCTCCTGCGACTTCCTCACGCCGATCGGCCACCAGAACAACATTCTCGTGATGGGCCCGGGCGGCTACCGGTTCGGCGACTACTGGCGGCTCGGGCTGCCGCTGTCCTGCCTGGTCGTGCTGGTCGGCACACCGCTGATCGTCCTGGTCTGGCCGCTGCACTGACCCACGGGGCCGCCGCACTGAGCGGCCCGGGCTGGCCGCAGTGTGACCCAGGCCACGCGGAGACGGCCCCGTGCTGACGCAGAGTGCGCGCGGCCGGTTGCGGCCGGCCGCTTCTTCCTGGACGTTTCCTCCTCGCCTGGGCCCGGGACGACCCTCCCGGGCCCTTTTTTCGCCGGCTTTGCCGGCGCGCCTGCCTGTGGCAGTACGGTGCCGCGTGCCCCGGCACCCAAAGGGGGGCACGGCAAGGTGGGTGAACGATGAAGCATTGGCGCATCGACGAGGTGGCCTGGGACCGGTTCGACCCCGCGAAGGTCGACCCGGAGACGGTGCCGCTGGTCAAGGCGGCGGCCATGGTCGAGCGCAACGGCACCGACTATGCGGTCTATCTCAACAACATCTTCCACGACGACCCCGCCTTCAGCCAGGCCGCCGATTACTGGGCGACCGAGGAGGTGCAGCACGGGGATGCGCTCGGCAAATGGGCGATGCTGGCCGATCCCGGTTGGGACTATGCGGCGGCGTTCACCCGCTACAAGGCCGGCTACAAGCTGCCGCTCGACGCCACCGCCTCGATCCGCGGCTCACGCACCGGCGAGCTGATCGCCCGCTGCATGGTGGAGACCGGCACGTCCAGCTACTACACCGCACTCGGCGAGGCGACGGCGGAGCCGGTGCTGCAGCAGGTATGCAAGCTGATCGCGGCCGACGAGTACCGGCATTTCAAGCTGTTCTACGACCACATGCGCCGCTATCTGGCGCGCGAGCGCATCGGCGTGCTGCGGCGGCTGCGCATTGCGCTCGGCCGGATCACCGAGAGCGAGGACGACGAGCTGGCCTATGCGTTCCACTGCGGCAACGAGCCGGAGGGGGTCGCGTACGATCACGCGCGCTGCATCGCCGCGTATATGGCGCGGGCGATGGGCTGCTACAAATTCCGGCACGTCGAGCGCGGCATGGGGATGATTCTAAAAGCGGTGGGATTGCCGCCGCGCGGGCGGCTGTCGGATGCGTCGGCGCGTTTTGCGTGGCGGATGATGCAGCGCCGGCGTCGGCGGTTCGCGGGGGAGGCGGTGCCGGCTGGCGCACCGGAGCTCGCGAGGGCGGCCTGACATACGTCGGCGCGGGGGCTCTTTGTCCGGACGCATTGACGAGTGTCAGCTTGCGGCGCGGGTCTAATATGGTCGCTCAGCGCGGATGATGCGAGAAGCGACGGTGCTCAGGCGAATCCGGAAGTGTTTCCTCTCAAGCTCAGTGTTGAGCGCTATGCTGGCGGCTGCTCACGTCGGGCCTGCGCGCGCACAAACCGCGGATCAATCACCCTGGCCGACGAAAGAATGGCTGACATCCACGCCGGAAGAGCAAGGCATGGATTCGGCGGCTCTGGCCAGGCTCGTCGCCTATGGGACAGGCCACGACTTCGACAGCCTCCTCGTCGTGCGCCATGGGCGGATCGTCACCGAGGCGTATTACGCGCCCTACACGGGGGACCTGCAGCACGAAATCTTCTCTTCGACGAAAACGGTCATCGGCACGCTTGTTGGGATGGTCTGGAAAGACGGATCGCTCGATCGCCTCGACCATCCCGTGCTGGATTTTTTCGCCGACCGCCACGTCGCGAATGTCGATGACCGAAAGAAAGCGATCACGGTCCAGAACCTGTTGGACATGACGTCCGGGCTCGATTGGAAGCAGGGTTTGACGGCGAAGAGGAGATAACGCTGAACGAAATGTACCGTAGCTCGAATTGGACGCAATTCATTCTCGATCGTCCGATGGCCCATGCGCCGGGAGACATTTCAACTACAGCAACGGAGAACCGGATCTCGTTTCCGCGATCATCACCAAGCTGACCGGCAAGCTTGCCGAAGACTATGCGCGGGAAAAGCTGTTTGAGCCGTTGGGCATCACCGATTGGCACTGGGAGCGCGAACCCGAAGGTCTCTCAATCGGCGACGGGATGTTGACCCTGCTGCCGCGCGACATGGCGAAGATCGGCTATTTGTATTTGCGCCATGGACAATGGGAGGGAAAGCAACTCCTTCCGCCCGGCTGGGCGGACGTCTTGAGTCACTCGCTCGTGACTATGCACGCGTCATATGACCCCAATCAGAGCTACTCGAACTTTATGTGGGTATTCCCTGACAAGCACGTTTTCATGGCGACTGGCCTGCATGGCCAGTTGATCTCGGTGTTTCCCGACCTTGACGTGGTGGCGGTGACCACTGCCCGGGAGTATGTCCGCTTCAGCACCCTGATCGGCCGCGTTACCGCGGCGGTCAAATCCGCCTCGGCGCTCCCGCCCGACCCGAACGCGGCCGAACTGCTGGCGAATGCGATCAAGGATGCCGCGATCGAAAGGCCAACTGCCGTCGGTCCGACCCCCGAGCTTGCTTCCGCCATCTCGGGCAGGACCTACAAGTTTCCGGACAACGATCTCGGGTTGAAGTCACTGACCTTGTTTTTGACCGGCCCCAATCCGCACCTTGAATACGAGTTGTCTTTGAAAAATCCGCCCCATTCCTCGGCCATCTATGACGCACCGATCGGACTCGATGGGCTCTTTCGCAAAGGCTCGCCAACGCTCGTTGGTATCAACCCCGGCCACATTCCGGCCCTCAAAGGAACGTGGCTGAACGGGCAGACATTCGAAATCGACTCGGAAGGTCTGGGACAGGGCCGAAAGACCAGATATCGGTTCTCATTTGACGGCGCGAAGCTCCATTTTCACCTCACGGCAGAGCAAGCCCAGGACATGTCGCTCGATGGCGAACAGGGCGATTTACGGTGAAGAACCTGGCGCTTGAGTGACGCCGGACGATGGCCCAGGTGCGAAACACGGCGCCGAGCGTTTCGCAGCGAACCCCTTCATCTCGGCCATTTTTGAAGCGGACAGTGCATTCGCGGGTCGCCGCTGCTCGCCTTCGCTGTCCCGGAATCGTCTTGCGACGATGATTCGGCGCGGCAAATCGGAGCAGTTGCGAACCTCGGCGTCGGGCTCCTACAAGGGGCTGGACGATCTCGGGCGATTATTTCCCTGCGCCGCGAGAACTCGCCCTGGAGGGCGCTCCTGCAGCTGTCGCCAGATCGCGGCGTCGCGATTGTAGAAATCCGGGCGGAATTGCAACGACCCGTCGGTATCGACGAACGCGGTCTGGTAGACCACGAACACCGGCACCGGGGTCGGCAGATCGTTTCGGGTGGTGCTGCCCGCCGAGATCCCTTGGTTGATCGCGTCGATTGATTGCTCCATCAGCAGGGCGGCAAAGTCACGCGGGTCCTGCACCCGGATGCAGCCATGGCTGATGCGGCGGTTGTCGCGGCTGAAGATGATCTTGTCCGGGGTGTCGTGCAGGTAGACGTCGAAGCGGTTTGGCATGTCGATCATGATAAGCCCGAGTCCGGCGTCGGGTCCCGGCAGCTGCTCGACCTCGCCGTTGGCCAGCAAAACCATCTTGTTCCGCGTGAGATAATCGGGGTCGTGGCTGAGCTTCGGCAGGATCTCCGCGGAGGCGATGTCGGCCGGGACGACCCAGGGCGGGTTGTAAAAAATGGCGTCGATCGTGGCGCGAAATTCCGGGCTTTGATTGCGCTCGACATCTTCGCCGACGACGACCCGCGTCGAGAAAACCGGCTGACCGGCGCGATACAGGACCAGTCGTTCGTCGGCGGCGTTGACCCAGGCCCGGTCCGCCGGCAGCCGCCGCGGTAGCCAGCGCTGGCGTTCAAGGTTCACCTCGATCGTGCGCACGCGGTTCGCGGAGGCCGCGTTGCTCGCCGGGGCGCCTGAGCGATCCCGCTGCAAGGCCTGACGCAGCGCCCGGTAGGTCGGCGTCGTCGGCGCGAGCGCCTCGATCACCGCTGCTGGATCGGGACTGTCAATCGCCTCGTCGAGCACGGCCGCCACATCGATCGGCTCGGGCGCCAGGCTCTCGTCATCTCTTCGGCGCTCGACCGGCACGGCACCGCGGGCCAGCGCGTCGGCATACGACAGGAAGGCGTCAGACAGTAACAATTCGCGCTCGAGCGGCGACGATGTCGCTCCGTGCCGAAGCAGGGTCGCGTGAAACAGCTCGGGGTCGAGACCTTGGCCGCCGGCGCGCAGTACGGCATCCCCCAGCGAATCCGCCTCTGCTTGCCGTGTGGTCCAGACCGGCTCGAAGCCATGCCGCGCGTAGAAGCGTCCCAGCAGCCCGACATTCAGGTGTTCACCCCCGACGACCAGCTCGGGCGCGCCGTCGACCAGGTTGCGTAGGTCCGAATCGGCTTGCGGCGCCAGCCCAAAGACCGGTTCGGGCATCGGATCCCCGTCGCATGCAGCCAACGCAAAAGCTGCGGCGAGAGCCATTGTTCCGCCTGCCACGGTGGCGCGTCGGGACACTCGAGCCCGAGCGACCGTCAATGGTTCTTGGCGACTCAAACCGTCCTTGCGCCACGGCGCCCGCACTGCCCCACCCCCCGACCTCTGCCGACCCAACGCGACGGAAGTTTGACTCTTTGTTGAGAATCGCGGTTAGCATCTACCTTGTCTACGAGCATCTCATTAAGGAGGAGCGGATGATCACCGTTTCAGAAACAGCGGCCCGTCACAGGTTGCTCCGTGGCGTGGCGATGGTTGCCGTCGTGGTTCCCATGGCGCTTCTCGCGGCGTGTGCTCAGCAGCCGCCTCCACCGCCGGCGCCGACGCCGGTCGAGGTTGCTCCGCCGCCGGCCCCGCCTCCGGCTCCGGCTCCGGTTCCGCCGGCTCGAGGCTAGTGGTCCCTCACCTGACGCTTGGCTCCCAAGCGTCAGGTGAATCGGCCTGCCAACAAGGAACTGGTGGAGAGAATCTGACGGGACGAACCGTCAGATTCTCTCCACCAGTTGTCCGACAAGGCTTTGCAGGGCTTCTGCCACGCGAGTGGAGAGGTGCGCAATAAGCCGGGTGCTGCACAGCTGCCCCACGATCCGTAGGGCGCGGACTCATCGCGGCCAATCTGTGACGGCGGCGGCGAGGCAATGCTCGCGAGGCAGTTGCGGGCAGTTCAGCCCATTCGCGAGGGCCCGCGCCTGTCCGCGACCCTCGTGGACCTCACCATCGCGATGCAACGCGCTTTGCGCGCCGAAGATTCAACCTGAACCCAGTGTCGCGACTCCGCCGTTTACGGGGGATTGGTTTCCTGTAACAATCCGCCGCGGAGGAAGCGCATGTCGCACGGGGGCAGTGTCGGGCCGGTCGGAGGGGCACGCCATAGCGCGCACTGGATTCGCCTGATCCTGCTGCTGCCGTTTCTCGCGATGGCCTGGGTGCCCAGCTACAACGCGGTGGAGCCGAGGCTCGCGGGCGTGCCGTTCTTCTATTGGTACCAGATCTTGTGGATCCTGCTCGCCGCGCTGCTGGTCGCCATCGTCTATCGCGTCGAGCACCGATCGGCGGAAGCCTGAGCGCCGACCCATGAACTGGACCGCGACGATCGTCTTCGTGGCGCTGTTCGGCCTGGTGACGGCGCTCGGCTTCTTCGCCGCCCAGTGGCGGCGCGGCGATCTCGGCCTGCTGCACGAATGGGGGCTCGGTGGGCACCGCTTCGGCACCTTCGTCACCTGGTTCCTGCTGGGGGGCGATCTCTATACCGCCTACACTTTCGTCGCCGTGCCAGCGCTGATCTACGGGGCGGGGGCGCTTGGCTTCTTCGCCGTGCCGTACACGGTGGTGATCTACCCGATCCTCTATGTGGTGTTTCCCCGCCTGTGGCTCGTCGCGCACCGGCATGGCTACGTTACGGTCTCCGACTTCATCCGCGGCCGATTCGGCAACCGCTGGCTGGCGCTCGCCGTGGCGGTGACCGGGCTGGTCGCCACCATGCCCTATATCGCGCTGCAGCTCGTCGGCATCACTGTCGTCATCGGCGCGCTCGGCTTCCCCGGCACGGGGCTCGCCGGCGACCTGCCGCTGATCATCGCCTTCGTGATCCTGGCGGCTTTCACCTACACCAGCGGCCTGCGCGCGCCGGCGCTGATCGCGGTCGTCAAGGACCTGCTGATCTATCTCACGGTGTTCGCGGCCGTCATCGCCGTGCCGATGCAGCTCGGCGGGTTCGGCGCGATCTTTGCAAAAATCCCGGCGGCCAAGCTGACCCTGCCGGTGCCCCCGCCCGGCACGATGGGCCTCTATAGCGGCTACGCGACGCTCGCCATCGGCTCGGCGTTCGCGCTGTTCCTTTACCCGCACTCGATCACCGGCATCCTCAGCTCGAGCAGCGCGGGCGTCATCCGGCGCAACGCGGCGATCCTGCCGGCCTATTCGCTGATGCTCGGCCTGCTGGCGCTGCTCGGCTTCATGGCGCTGGCGCTGGGGGTCGGGCAGCTGGCGGAATACGCCGACGGGTTCAAGCGCTACGGCCCGAACTTCGCCGTGCCCGCGCTGATCCTGGCGATCTTCCCGTCCTGGTTCGCTGGCGTCGCCTTCGCCGCCGTCGCCATCGGCGCGCTGGTGCCGGCGGCGATCATGTCGATCGCCACGGCCAACCTGTTCACCCGCAACATCTGGCGGGAGTTCCTGAACCCGGCCTGCACCGACGCCGAGGAGGCGGGCATCGCGAAGATCGCGTCGCTGGTGGTGAAGGTGGGCGCGCTGTTCTTCATCATCTTCCTGCCCCAGCAATACGCAATCCAGCTGCAGCTGCTCGGCGGCATCTGGATCATCCAGACCGCGCCTTCGGTGATGCTCGGCCTCTATACGCGCTTCTTCAATTCGTGGGCGCTGTTGCTGGGCTGGGTCGCGGGCATCGTCTCCGGCACCTGGATGGCGGCAACGCTGGCGTTCCGCGGCGCCATCTTCCCGCTGCACCTGTTCGGCCTGACCGTGCCCGGCTACGCGGCACTCTATTCGGTGCTGATCAACCTCTTGGTGGCGGCGGCGCTGTCGCTGGCGTTCAACGCGGTCGGGTCCGACCGCGACGTGACCTTGAACGAGGACTACGCCTGAGCCGCTGCCGGCTCGACAGGAACGTCAGCCCCCCGCGGGACGCAGGCGGATTTCCGCGGCACGATCGCCTGTTCCGCCGGCGGGTGGCCCGTGAGCGGGCTGCAATTCTGGTTCAGTCGCGTGATTCACGCCTCCGGTGATGCCGCCTCCGCCGGTCGCACCCAGACTCCTGGTCGGGCGGCCAGCGTCGCCGCGACCTCCCGCAAGTAGCGCCTTTGCCGCGCCCGCAGGTCCGGGGCGGCACCGGGCAGGGCGGCAAGATGGGCGTGCATGCGCGCGATCTCGCGGAGATGCCGTGCCGTCTCCAGCCGACGGGTGGTGCCGGCCTCGTGCCGGCGATGGATGTTCAGCGCCTCCGCGACATAGGCGACGCTGCCTCCCTGCTTGAGTGCCTCCGAATAAAGGCGCCAATCCCCGGCGAGCCGCCAGCGCGGCAGCTCCGCCGCGCAGCGCCGCAGCGCCTCCAGCAGCGCGCTGCGGCGCCAGAGCACGCCGCTGACATTGAGGATCAGGTTGCGTTCGGCCAGGAAACGGCGGGCGAAGCCAGCGGCCTCGAACAAGTCGTCATGCGCCAGCGCGCCGGCGCCGGCGCTCCGCTCGTAGTAGTCGCGGTAGCTCGGCGCGATCGGTCGGTCCTCGGCGTCGATGCTGCGGCTGTCGCAGAAGCCGAGCAGCGTGTCCGGCGCGCGCGCCAGCGCCTCGGCGAGGCGTTCGAGGAAGCGCGGCTCGCAGGCGTCATCGGCTTCGGCGAGCCAGATGAAGTCGCCGCGCGCCAGCTCGGCCGCGCGGCGCCACTGCGCGAACACCGAGCCGGAGTTGGTGGCGTTCTCGACGACGGTGATGTCGCGCTCCCATGAGTCCGCGGCCTCCCGCGCCACGCTGACGCTGCCGTCTGTCGAGGCGTCGTCGAGCACGATGACCTCCAGCACCGGGCAGGTCTGCGCGAAGATCGAGGCGAGCCGGGCCCGCAGGTAGCGGGCATACTGGTGGCTCAGCACCACCGCGGAGATCGCGGGCAGCCCGGGTCGGGCGAGGCGAAGCAGCGACTCGGCGTACGGCCCGAAGGCGCAGCTTCGCAGCACCTGCTCCGCCAGGCGCTGCCGCGCTGCCCGCCGCGGCGGCCGGTGTGCCGCCACACGGCGCGCCATGGCCTCGGTGTCGGCGAGCGGAACGACCTCGCCGGCCCGGTGCCGGAGCAGCAGCTCGGGTGCGCCGCCGCTCTCGGCGAAAGCCAGCACCGGCGTGCCGACGCTCATCGCCTCGAGCACCGTGGTCGGCAGTGGGTCCTCGCGGGAGGTCAGCAAGAGCAGGTCGGCGGCGGAGAGCACGTCGCCGACATCCTCCCGCCAGCCGAGCAGGCGGAAGCTGCCGGTCGCCTCGGCGGCGGCGATCTCGGCGCCGAGATAGGCCTGCATCGCCGGGTCCATCGCACCGGCCCAGGCCAGGTGCACGCGCCGGCCACGTCGGCGGAGCGCGCGCCAGACCTGCAGGAAGAGGTCGAAGCCCTTGCGCAGATCGGCGTAGCCCATGCCGAGCGCCAGCACGTCCTCCGAACCGAGGCCCCAATGCCGCCGCAGCCGCGCCCGCGCCTCGGCGGAGAAGGCGGGCTGGCGATAGCAGCCCTGCGCCAGCACCACGGCGCGGGCGGGATCGAGCGGCACCAACGCGGCGAACCGGTCGCGCACGCACCCAGCGGCGAATACCACGTGCCGCGCCGCCGCCGCACCCTGCCGCGCCGCCTCGAGCAGCCCGCGCTCCTCGATCAGCCGCGGCAGCTCGTGCACCAGCAGCGTGGCGGTGATCCCGAGCTTGGCCAGCAACGGGCAGACCTGGGCGGCCGCGCAGGTGTTGACGATCGCCGTGCGAAACCCGGCGGCGTGCAGCTCTTCGAGGCGGCGGGACGCGTCCGCCGTGTCGCGCGCCACCGTCACCGGCGCGACCGCGGCGTACTCGGCTTCCAGCGCGCCGCCGTCCAGCAGCAGGAAGCCCACGCGCACGCCGTGCACGCGGCGGAGCTGGCGGCCGAGATGCAGCAGCAGGTGCTGCGAGCCGGCGGGAAACGCGTCGTGGCCGATCAGCAGCAGGCCGGCCGCGTTGGCGGGCGAAACCAGTCCCGCGACGGCGCGGCCGGTGGCGTTGAGGAAGGCGGCCCCGAAATGCAGGTCCGGCTCGAGGTAGGCGCCCTCCGCCCACTCGTTCCACGCGTTGATGCAGACCAGCGCCTCGCCGAAGAACGGCCGCTCCTGCGCCTGGCGCACCAGCCGTTCGAACCAAGCCTGGTATTTCGCCGGCGTGGCACCATGCACGACCAGCCCCGCACCCTGCCGCCGCGCATCATTGTCCCAGCCAGGAATGGCCGTGCGGATCAGCGGCCAGGGCGGCGGCGGTGCGGCGAGCGAGGCCGCCGCCAGCGCGTCGTAGTCATAGACCTGCGCCGAGAACTCGTGGTCGAGGATGTGCAGCGCGTCGTTGCGCGTCGCCAGGCCGTCCACCAGCTTGTGCGGCGGAAACTCGATCGCTGCGTCCATGCCGAACGCCGTCGGGTCGTGGTCGCCGAAACTCTGCGAGGTGATGAAGATCGGCTGCTCGCCGTGCGCCGCGTCGAAGCGTGCACGCCAGCGCGCGAGCGTGGCCGCCGGATCGGCCATCAGCCGGGGCCGATAGACCATCAGCAGCGGCCGGCCGCCGATCCGGATATAGCGCGGATCGGCGAAGTGGCGGGCGAAGGTCGCCAGCAGCGACGGCTCGTCCTCGGCGTGATAGTCCTGCGAGACGAGCACCTCCGCTTCGGAGCCGTCCCAGCGCCGCGTCCAGTTCTCGTTCGCCCACATCAGGCAGAACGGAAAGTCGAGCGTGCGGTCGGCAAGGAAAGCCTCGAGCGGCTTGTCCATCAGCCGCCGCCCGTTGAACCAGTAGAAGTAGAAGACGAAGCCGCCGAGCCCGGCGCCGCGCGCCATGTCGATCTGCCGGCGCAGCACGCCGGCATCCAGCGTGTAGTGCCCGAGGTCACGCGGAATGCGCGGCTGGTAGTGACCGCCGAAGCGCGGCAGGGCCCGCTGCAGGTTCGTCCACTCGGTGAAGCCGCGGCCCCAGAAGCGCTCGTTCTCCGGCACGGGATGGAACTGCGGCAGGTAGTAGGCGAGCACGCGCGCTCGCCGGGGTGCCGACGCGGGCAGCGGACGGAACTCCTCGAAATCCGGCCCGGGCCGCGTGAAGCGGCGCACCTCGCGCGCGATGCTCGTCTCGTGCTCGGGCATGCAGGGATGCACGCCCGGCGCGTCCCGGTTGCGCAGGTAGTGCAGCAGCGGGTTCTCGTCCGGCTCGGCCTGAAGGTAGCGCATCCGATAGTAGCGGCTGTCGAACCGGCCCGACGGGTTGCGCGCCTCGCGGAAGCCCTGGACGAGGTAGTGCTCCATCGGGTCCATGCCGGCATCCGCGACGTCCGGATAGGCGCGCAAGTACCAGGCGGCGTCGAATTCCGGGATCGGGCTGACCCGTCCGGTTCGGCGCAGCTGCAGGAAGTGCAGCAGGCAACAGGCGTCCTCGGCGAGGCCGTTGGCGGTGCGGTACCAGGCGGGATCGAAGTGCAGGATCGGGTGCCGGCCTTCCCGCTCGCCGTAGCTGATATAGTGCAGCAGCGGATTGACGCCGAGCTCGCGGACGTCCTGATTGCAGGCAAGGTAGTAGGCCGGGTCGAAATACAGGTTGGGCCGGTGCCCCATCCGCCAGCCCTGCTCCACGAAGTGGCGGAGCGGATCGGCGCGCACGCCGCGGTCGGGGTAGGCCGCCTGGTACCAGGGAGCGTCGAACAGGCCGGAGCGCCGCAGCACTTCCACGCCGGCCGCCTGGAAGGCGGTGTCCCAGTCCGGCGCCTGCCAAGTGCTGGACCGCGATGCGCCGGGCTGGCGCGCGGCCTCGATCCAAGGCTCGGCGGCCTGACTGAGGAAATCGGCGGGGCTCACAACACGCTGCGGAAGCGGCCAGACGTCATCTTAAAAACAACCAAAGGTTGTCCAAAGTTCTCGGTATTTTACGCTGCGGGCGAACTCTTTGCCAATGGCTTTGTAACCATTGATGCTCAGGTGGGCAAAGATGACCGAGGCCGAGGTTCGTCCAGCCTACCCCCGCGGCGGGGGTGCGACCCCAGCCGAAGCTGCCCTCTCCACCCAGGCCGTTGAATTCCCTTGACTTCCGGGACCCAACGCCTATCTGTCGCAGTACCCACCGGCCCGGTTGAACCGGGCCACTGAACCGCTGTACGGTCCGGACAATGCAACCCGGCCCGCCGTTTTTCGCGGGCAAGCCGTGCTTCGGCAAACGGAGCGCGCAAACAGCGGCGTTTGGGCCCCCGACGCCGCCTTTGAGGACACACCGACCCACATGTCAGCTAGTGCCGCCACCCGCGTGGCCCCCCACGCTGCTACCGACCCCGGCGAGGACTTCTCCGCCCTGCTCGAAGAGACGCTGGGGCGCGATTCCGGCTTCGACGGCTCCGTCGTCACCGGCCGTATCGTCCGCCTCACCGACGACTATGCGATCGTCGATGTCGGCCTGAAGAGCGAAGGCCGCGTCGCGCTCAAGGAATTCGGTCCGCCCGGCAGCAAGCCGGAGATCAAGCCCGGAGACACCGTCGAACTCTACGTCGAGCGCTACGAGGATCGCGATGGCTCGATCGTGCTGTCGCGCGAGAAGGCACGCCGCGAGGAGGCCTGGACCAATCTTGAACGCGCCTTCGAAGGCAACCAGCGCGTCAACGGCTCGATCTACGGTCGGGTCAAGGGCGGCTTCACCGTCGATCTCGGCGGCGCGGTTGCCTTCCTGCCGGGCAGCCAAGTCGACATCCGCCCGGTGCGCGACGTCGGCCCGCTGATGGGCACGCCGCAGCCCTTCCAGATCCTGAAGATGGATCGCGCCCGCGGCAATATCGTCGTCTCCCGCCGCGCCGTGCTCGAGGAAACCCGCGCCGAGCAGCGCAGCGAGCTGATCCAGGGTCTCAAGGAAGGCATGATCCTGGACGGCGTGGTCAAGAACATCACCGACTACGGCGCCTTCGTCGATCTCGGCGGCGTCGACGGACTGCTGCATGTCACCGATATCGCCTGGAAGCGCATCAATCATCCCTCGGAGGCGCTGCAGATCGGCCAGCAGGTGAAAGTGCAGGTGATCCGCTTCAACCCGGAAACCCAGCGCATCAGCCTCGGCATGAAGCAACTCGAGGCCGACCCATGGGAGGGTGTGGCGGCGAAGTACCCCGCCGGCGCCAAGTACACCGGCCGCGTCACCAACATTACCGACTACGGCGCGTTCGTGGAGCTGGAGCCCGGCGTCGAGGGCCTCGTGCACGTGTCGGAGATGTCGTGGACCAAGAAGAACGTGCATCCGGGAAAAATCGTCGCGACCTCCCAGGAGGTCGAGGTGATGGTGCTCGACGTGGATTCCGGCAAACGCCGCATCTCGCTCGGCCTGAAGCAGGTGCAGGGCAATCCCTGGGAGCAGTTCGTCGACCAGCATCCGATCGGCTCAGTGGTCGAGGGCGAGATCCGCAACATGACGGAGTTCGGCCTGTTCATCGGCCTGTCGGTGGACATCGACGGCATGGTGCACATGTCCGACCTGTCCTGGGACGAGTCCGGCGAGACCGCGATGGCCAGGTACAACAAGGGCGACGTGGTCAAGGCCAAGGTGCTGGATGTCGACGTCGAGAAGGAGCGGATCAGCCTCGGCATCAAGCAGCTACAGGACGACCCGGCGGCCGACGTGCTCAGCCGCGTGCACAAGGGCGACATCGTCACCTGCGTGGTGACGGCGGTGCAGAGCAACGGCATCGAGGTGAAGGTGGACGAGGTACTGACCGGCTTTATCCGCCGCGCCGAGCTGGCGCGCGACAAGGGCGACCAGCGGCCCGACCGCTTTGCCGTGGGTGAGAAGGTGGACGCCAAGATCACGGCGATCGACCGGGCGGCGCGCAAGCTTTCGCTCACCGTCAAGGGCAAGGAGATGGATGAGGAGAAGCAGGCGATGGTGGAGTACGGCTCGTCCGACTCCGGCGCCTCGCTCGGCGACATCCTCGGCGCGGCGATCCGCCGGCGCAATCAGCAGGCGCAGCAGGAGAACAGCTGATCTTTGTCGGGCGACAAAAAAGGCCAGGGGGCTCTGCCCCCTGGACCCCCGGCAAAGGCAGAGCCTTTGCAATCCTCGATTTAAGTGAAGGGGTCTGGGGCTCGGCCCCAGCGGGGGTCCAGGGGGCGGAGCCCCTGGCCTTCCTTTCGTGAGCCTCGAAACCGACCTTCTGCTGGACCGGCGGCGCCTGAAACGCCGCCTGATCTTCTGGCGCGTGCTGGCCGTGGTTGCAGTCTGCGCCGCCCTGATCGTTGCAGTCGGCCGCGCGCCGCTGCCCGGGCTGGCGGGCCGGCACATCGCCCGTCTCAACGTCAGCGGCATCATCACCGAAGACCGCAAGCTGACCGAGGCGGTCGCGGCACTGGCGAAAGATGCGCGCGTCGCCGCGCTGATCGTCACCATCGACAGCCCCGGCGGCTCCGTCTCCGGCGGCGAAAGCCTGCACGACGCGATCGCCGAGGTGGCGGCGAACAAGCCGGTCGCGGCGGTGATGGCGGGCGTCGCGGCCTCGGCCGGCTACATGGTCGCCGTGCCGGCGCAGCGCATCTTTGCGCGCAGCGCCACGCTGACCGGCTCGATCGGCGTGCTGCTGCAGACCGGCGAGGCGTCCGGCCTGCTCTCGCGCCTGGGCATCACCACGGACGCGATCGTCTCCGGCCCGCTGAAGGATCAGCCGAGCTTCACCGCCCCGCTCTCATCGGAAGGCCGGCAGTATCTGCAAGGGCTGGTCACGGACATGTACGACCAGTTCGTGACGATGGTGGCGGAAGGCCGGCACATGGACCCCGCCCGGGTGCGCGCGCTGGCCGACGGGCGCGCCTATACCGGGCGGCAGGCGCTGCAGCTCGGTCTGGTCGATGCGATCGGCGGCGAGACGGAGGCGCGGGACTGGCTCGCCGGCAAGGGCGTCTCGCGCGACCTGCCGGTGCGCGATGTCAGCACACGCGGCCTGCTCGAGCGCACCTTCGGCGCGAGCCTCGGTGCAGGGCTGGCCGACGTGCTGAAAAGCCTTCTTGGCCAAGGGCTTACGCTTGACGGGGCGTGGGCGCTCTGGCAGCCTCGGCAATAGACGGGGGACCGGGCCCGGACGAGCGTGCGGGCCTGGGCGCGGGGGCCATGACCAAGTCGGAACTGATCGCCGAGCTTGCGGCCGCCAATCCGCATCTGCTCGCGCGCGACGTGGAAGTGATCGTGGGCACGATCTTCGACGAGATCACGACGGCGCTGGCGCACGGCGCACGGGTGGAGCTGCGCGGCTTCGGCGCCTTCACAGTCAAGCGCCGCGACGCGCGCACCGGGCGTAACCCGCGCACCGGGGAGGCGGTGCCGGTCGGCGAGAAGGCGGTGCCGTTCTTCAAGGCCGGCAAGGAGCTGCGCGAGCGGGTCAACCGCGGCAAGCCGGCGCGGGCCGCCGGCGACCGCGTCCGCGTCTGAGGCCACGCATGCTGCGCCTGTTGCTCGCGGTCCCGCTCCTGGTGCTGCTCGTGCTGTTCGCGCTGTCGAACACCGCGCCGGTGCGCATCGGCCTCTGGCCGACCGATCTCGGCCTCGTCGCGCCGCTTTCCGTGGCGATCCTGATGGCCGTGGCCGCCGGCTTGCTGGCCGGCGCGCTCCTCACCTGGTTCGGCGCGCTCGCCCAGCGCCGGCGCGCTCGCCGGGCGGAAGCCCGCGTCCGGGCGCTCGACGCCGAGATCGAGGGCCTGCGCGCCCGCCTGCAGCCTCCCCCGACCCTGCCTCCCCCGACCCTGCCGCCGCCGGCGTGACGCGGTCGGTGCGGCCGACGCGGAGGGCTACAGGATGTCGTCGCGGATGCACGCCTTGGCGTGGCCGGGTGCCACCTCCCGCAGCAGCGGCACCTGCACGGCACAGGCGGCGAGGACGTGCGGGCAGCGGGTGCGGAAGACGCAGCCGGAGGGCGGCGCGAGCGGGCTCGGGATTTCGCCGGCCAGTCCGGGTCGGGTCGCCCGGCGCGCGGGATCCGGCTCCGGCACCGCTTCCAACAGGGCGGCGGTATAGGGATGGCGCGGGCGGCAGTAGAGGGCCTCTCGCGGGGCAATCTCCATAAGCCGTCCGAGATACAGCACCGCCACGCGGTTGCTCACGTGCCGCACCACCGCCAGATCGTGCGCGATGAACAGCATGGTCAGCCCGAGCGATTGCCGGAGGTCCAGCAGCAGGTTCAGCACCTGCGCCTGCACCGAGACGTCGAGCGCCGAGACCGGCTCGTCGGCGATCACCAGCTCCGGCCCGACCGCAAGCGCGCGGGCGATGCCGATGCGCTGGCGTTGGCCGCCGGAGAATTCGTGGGGATAGCGGTCCATCGCGTCCTCGGGCAGGCCGACCTGGCGCAGCATGTTCGCGACGCGCTCCGGCCGGTCGCGCCGGCTGCCGATGGCGTGGATCGCGAACGCCTCGCCGACGATGTCGCGTACCGTCAGCCGCGGGTTGAGGCTGGAATAGGGGTCCTGGAAGATCATCTGCATGCGCCTGCGATGGCGGCGCAGCGCGGCGCGCGGCAGATGGGTGATATCCTGGCCGTCGAAGCGCACGGCGCCGGCGCTCGGCTCGACCAGGCGAAGGATGGCGCGGCCGACGGTGGTCTTGCCGCTGCCGGATTCGCCGACGAGCCCCAACACCTCGCCGCGGCCGACGCTGAGGCTCAGCTCGCGCACCGCGCGCAGCGCCGGGACGGCACCGCCGAACCAACGGCGCTGCGGCGCGAACGTCACCTCGAGCGCCCGCAGCTCGACGAGAGCGTGATCGCCGGAGGTGGAAACACCGGAGGCGTGAATCACGCTATCAACGAAGGCATGGAGCCGGACGGGTGGGCGCAAGCGACCCATCCGGCGCGAGCGGCGCGCTCACGCCTCTCCCCAGCGGTAGCAGCGCACGGCGTGGCCGGGCCGCGCCGCCTCCTCGGGCGGAGGGGCGAGGCCACAGCGCGCGACGGCGAGCGGACAGCGCGGCGCGAAGGCGCAGCCCGGCGGCAGGGCGGCCGCACTCGGCACGTGGCCTGGAATGGCGCGCAGCCGCCCGGTCGCGCCGCCGCCGCCGTGCAGCCGCGGCACGCTCTGCAGCAGCGCGCGCGTGTAGGGATGCAGCGGCCGCGCGAACACCGCGGCGACGGTGCCCTGCTCGACGATGCGCCCGGCATACATCACCGCCACCCGGTCGGCGATCTGCGCGACGACACCGAGATTGTGGGTGATGAACAGCAGGCCCATGCCGAGTTCCGCCTGCAGAGCACGCATGAGCGCCAGGATCTGCGCCTGGATGGTCACGTCCAGCGCCGTCGTCGGCTCGTCGGCGATCAGCAGCGACGGCGAGCAGGCCAGCGCGACGGCAATCATCACGCGCTGGCGCATGCCGCCGGACAGGCGGTGCGGATACTCGTCCAGACGCCGCGCCGGGTCGGCGATGTTGACGCGCGCCAGCATCGCCTCGGCGTGCCGCCGCGCCGCGCCGCGCGCAAGGCCGTGATGCAACCGCACCACTTCGGCGATCTGCTCGCCGATGGTCAGCAGCGGATTGAGGCTGCTCATCGGCTCCTGGAAGATCATGCCGATCTCATTGCCGCGCACCCCCCGCATCTGCCGCTCGGCAAGCGAAAGCAGGTCGTGCGCCGCGCCGCCGCGATCGCGGAACAGTACGGCGCCGGCGATCCGCCCGGGCGGGCAAGGCAGGAGGCGCAGGATCGACAGCGCGGTGACCGACTTTCCGCTGCCCGACTCGCCGACGATGGCCAGCGTCTCGCCGCGTGCCAGCCGGAAGCTCGCCCCATCCACCGCGCGGGCGAACCCGCCCTCGGTGCGGAACGAGGTCTGCAGCCCCCGCACGTCGAGCAGCGCCGCCGGATCGCTCACGTGAGACGCCGGAGCCGCGGATCGAGCGCGTCGCGCAGCCCGTCGCCGACCGCCTGCAGCGCCAGCACGGTCGCCACCATGCACAGGCCGGGGGCAAAGATCAGCCAGTCGGCGCGACCGATATACTGCTGGCCGCCGGCGATCATGTTGCCCCAGCTCGGGCTGGTCGGCGGCACCCCGGCGCCGAGGAACGACAGACCCGCCTCGGTCAGGATCGTCGCGGCGAAGGTGAAGGTGCACTGCACGAGCAGCGGCGACAGCAGGTTGGGCAGCAGATGCACGCGCATGACCCGCCAGTCCCCCGCACCGAGCGCCTCGGCCGCCTCGACGAACTGCAATTCGCGCAGCACCAGCGTGCCGCCGCGGACCACGCGGGCGACGCGCGGCGTGTAGACCGCGCCGAGTGCCACCACCACGTCGTAGAGCGAGGCGCCGAGTGCCGCCATCAGCGCGATGGCCAGCAGGATATCGGGAAACGCCATCATGGCGTCGGTGACGCGCATCAGGAAGCCGTCGAGGCGACGGACATAGCCGGCGGTGATGCCGACGATCGTGCCGGCGAGGCCGGAGAGCGCCACCACGAGCAGGCCGATCGTCAGCGAGATCCGCGCGCCGTACATGCATCGGGCGAGCACGTCGCGGCCGAATTCGTCCGACCCAAGCAGGTGCGCGGCCGAGGGCGGAGCGAGGCGGTGGACGATGTCCATGCGCTGCGGCGCATACGGCACGAGCCAGGGTGCCGCCGCCGCGGCGATCAGCACCCCTGCCAGGACCAGCATGCCGAACAGTGCAAGCCGCCGCCGCACCAGGCGGCGCAGCAGTTCGCGAAGCGGTGCCGCGCGGGCCGGCGCTCGCGCGATCATGCCGGACATCAGTAGCGCACCCGGGGGTCGAGCGCCGCGTACAGCAGGTCGACGGCGAGATTGATCAGCACGTAGGCGCCGGAGATCACCAGCAGCGCGCCCTGGATCACCGGATAGTCCCGCCGCAGCACCGCCGAGACCACGAGGTTGCCGATGCCGGGCAAGCCGAACACCGTCTCGGTGACGATCGCGCCGCCGATCAGCCCCGCGACGGTGAGGCCGAGCACCGTCAGTACCTGCGTCCGCGCGTTGCGGAAGGCGTGCTTCATGATGACCGCGCCGGGCCCGAGCCCCTTTGCGCGCGCGGTGCGCACGTAGTCCTCGCCGAGCACGTCCAGCATGCTGGCGCGGGTGAAGCGGACGATCAGCGCGGAGTTCGGTATGCCGACTGCGATCGCCGGCAGGATCAGGTAGCGCAGATGCGCGAGCGGGCCCGCGCCCGGCGGCCCGTATCCGGCGACCGGCAGCACGTGCCAGCGCACGGCGAAATACTCGATGAGCGTCAGCCCGACCCAGAAGCTCGGCAGGCTTGCAGCGGTCATCGCGAGCCCGGTCGCCGCCTGGTCGAGCAGGCTGCCCCGCCGGACCGCGGCGAGCACGCCGACCGGCACGCCGAGCCCCACGGCGATGGCCGCGGCGATCGCCGTGAGCTGCAGCGTCAACGGCGCGCGCTGCGCGAGTGCCGCGGTGACGCTCTGGTCGAGGAAGATGGATTGGCCGAGCCGAAGCCCGGCGGCCGCCCGCATGAAGCTCAGATACTGCACCGGAAGCGACGCATCGAGACCGAGCCGCGCGCGCAGCGCGGCGACGTCCGCGGCGGTGGCGGAAGGGCCGAGCATCACCGCCGCCGGATCGCCGGGAATCACATGCGCGATCACGAACACCACTGACGCGACCAGGAACATCACGACGAGCATGCCGGCCAGGCGCCGCAGCATGAAGCGCGTCACGGCGCGGCTACCTTCGCGGCGCGGCAGCTCAAGCCGGAGGAGCGAAGATCAGGCCGCCAGGGAAACATTCCAGAACGCCGGCGGCTGCGCCGGCGTGAAGTCTTGCAGCTTCGTGCTGATGCCGTAGAGCAGCTTGTAGTAGCCGATCAGCAGGCTGGGCACCTGGCTGTAGAACAGCTCGTGCATGCGCCGCCACGCCGCCAGCTTCGCCTCCGTGTTCGGCGCGGTGACAAAATTTTCCAGCGCCGCGCGCTTCTCGGGCGTGTCCCACCATCCCGCGTAGTTCGGGTTGAAGATGCTGAAGAAAGTAGGATCCGGCATGATCGGGCTGGACGTGACGAACGCCTCCCAACTGGTCGGGTCGTTGCGCTTCTGCAAGAGCGTCGCCCAGTCCATCACCTGCACATCGACCGTGAATCCGGCATCCTGCAGATTGGCGCCGGCCACCTGGGCGGCCTTGTACATATAGTCGTACTGGGTGGTCGTGAAGATGCGGAACGGCTGGCCCTTGTAGCCCGCCGCCTTCAGCATCGCCCTCGCCTTGGCCGGGTCGTGCGTGTCGTAGCCCGGCGTGTCCGCGACAAAATAGTCGGTGCCCTTCGGGTAGATCGAGCCGGTGGCGGTCCACAGCGACGGCGGGCCGAACGCCGCGGCCAGCATGTCGCCCGGCACGGCCGCCGCCAGCGCCGCCTGACGGATGCGCAGGTCGGAGGTGAGCCCCGCCTTGGTGTTCATCGCCAGCAGTACCCAGCCCGGCGTGATCATCGTGCCCTGCTGCAGCCCGGGCTTGCCGGCAAGCTGCTGGTAGCTTTCGGTCGTCAGCACATCCGCGAAATGATATTCGCCGGAGATCAGTCCATCGGCGCGCGTGGTCGGGTTGCCGACCGGAATGAAGCGCAGCTCGTCGACGTTTGCGGTGCGCGCGCCGACAAAACCGTTCGGCTTGCCCGGCGGCGAGGCGTATTTGTCGAAGCGCGCGACCCGGATATAGCGGTCCGGCACGTGCTCGAGCAGGCGATATGGGCCGGTGCCGACAAATTTTTCCAACGGCCCGCTCGCCGCGGCGATGGCCTTCGGCATGATCGCGGAGGCGCCGTTGAACAGCGCGAGCAGGATGATCAGGGGTGAGTAGGGCTGCTTCAGCGCGATCTGCACGGTGTGCGGATCCGGTGCGCTGAGCGCCTCGACGGAGGGTGCCGCGGCCTGGGCGCGCGGCGACAGCTTCAGCCACCGCTGTAGTGACGCGACCACGTCGTCGGCCGTCATGACGCTGCCGTCGTGGAACGGCACGTTCTCCCGCAGCGGTATCGTGTACCGCTTGCCGTCTTCGCTGATCTGCGGCATCGCGGCGGCCAGCACCGGGGCGACGTGAAACGACGGATCGCAGGCATACAGTGTCTCGAAAAAATGCTGGTCGATCTCGTTGACCAGGTCGGCCAACGTGGTCATCGGATCGAGCACGCCGGGCTCGCCGATCACGGCGATATTGGCGGCGTGTGCGCCCTGCGCCGCGGCGAAGCGCGTCGGCATAACCGCGGCGGCAGCCGCGGCGAGCAGCAGCCGGCGCTCCGGCGAAACCAGCTTTTCCATCGCGTCCTCTCGTTCCGGCCGGCGATGCCCGAGGATAGGTCGCCGGCCGACTTTCGCAAAAGAAATACCGAAGGCTCCCGCCGGTTCAGCCCGGGCGGCGCCGCCGTGCCGGCGCCTGCGCCGCCGGGTCGGCCGGCGAGATCGCGATCACGTTGATGATCGCGGCCTTCGCCCGCCCGACCCGCAGGAAAGCGTGGCCGACCCGGCTGTCGAAATACGCGGAATCGCCGGTATGCAGGATGGCAGGCGGATGGCCGATCCGGTGCAGCGCCACCGTGCCCGAGGCGACCCAGACGAACTCCTCGCCGGGGTGGCTGTTGAATGGCCCGAACGCCTCCAGCGTGGCGGTCTTCACCTCGGTCAGCAGCGGCACCATGCGCTTGCCCGAAACCTCCGCGCACAGATATTCGTAGCGGTAGTTCTCGCCCGCGACCTGCCGGCCGCCGCGGCGCAGCGTCAGGCCGAGCACGCCATCCAGCCGCGCCACCGGCGCCTCGGCGAGCAGTTCGGCGATGTCGATCTGCAGTCCGCCGGCGATCTTCAGCAGGCTTTCGTAGGTCAGGGAAATCTGCCGGTTCTCGACCTTCGAGAGGGTGGAGACGGCCAGCCGCACGCGCCCGGCCATCTCCTGCAAGGTCCAGCCGCGCGCCTTGCGCAGATGGCGGAGCCTGCCGCCCAGGTCGATCCCGCCCTCGCTCGCCGCGTCGGTTCTTGCCCGCATGCCGCCATCCTGACCGCCCGCATTGCCGGGCCCGTCGTTTTCTAATAGGAAAAGCCGCATGCCGCCACCGACCGCGCGCCTCGAGCTGAACCGGCAGAGACAAGCCGATCCCGCAGCCGTCGCCGCGCTTGTCACGCGAGCGGCGTTGCGCGCGGCGGCGCGGGCGATCGCCGACTGGGCGGAATACCGGCCGACGCCGACCCGACCGCTGCCGGGCCTCGCCGCCCGGCTCGGCGTGGCCGAGGTCGCGGTCAAGCTGGAAGGCGAGCGCTTCGCGGTCGGCAGCTTCAAGGCGCTGGGTCCGCCCTACGCGCTGCAACGCGAGCTGCGCCGCCGCGGCGGCGCGCCCAATGGCTGGACCGCGGTCGCCGCGACCTCCGGCAATCACGGCCGCGCGCTGGCCTGGGGCGCGGCGCGGCTCGGCGCGCGCGCCTGCATCTTCATGTCGGCGCACGTCTCGCCAGGCAGGGCCGAGGCCATCGGCCGGTTCGGTGCCGACGTTGTGCGCGTGCCCGGCGATTTCGACGCGGCGTCGCAAGCCGCGGCCGAGGCGGGACGCCGCCCGCGGCATCTGCTGATCGGCGACCTGCCGGTGCAGGGCCGGATGGACATCGCGCGCGACACGATCTGCGGCTACGCGGTGCTGGGACAGGAGATACTCGCGCAGTGCGGCGAACCGCCGACGCATGTTTTCGTCGCGGCCGGCAACGGCTCGCTCGCCGCCGCGGTCTGCGCGCGGCTGCGGCTCGAGCCCGGGCTGCGCCAGCCCTGCATCTGCACGGTCGAGCCGACCGCGTCCGACGCGATCCGCCGGAGCCTGGCGGAGGGCGCCGCGGTGAGCCTGCCGGACGGCGCCTCGGTCATGGACGGGTTGGTGGTCCGCGCGCCGGCGGCGGCCGCCTGGCCGATCCTGCGCTGCGGCCTCGACGCCGCACTGGCGATTCCCGACGCGGCGGCACTGCTGGCGCTGCGCGGGGCGGCCTCCGGCGCCTGGGGCGACGCGCCGCTCGCGATCGGCGAGACCGGCATCGCCGCCGTCGCCGGCCTGCTGCAAGCGGCCGGCGATCCGATGATGGCGCGGGCGCTCGGCGTCGGCCCGACGAGCCGGTTGCTGGCGATCGCCTGCGAAGGGGTGACCGATCCCGACGTCCTCGCCCGTCTGCTCCACGAAGCGGAGAGGGCGATGGCGTGAGGATCGCGCCTTGAAGATCGCCTTGGGCGCGCTGCTGTTCGAGGGCAACACGTTTTCGCCGGTCGTGACCGATCGGCGCGACTTCGCGTCAAAATACCTGTTCGAGGGCGAGGCCATGCTGGCCGGCCTGGCCGGCAGCGGCACCGAGATCGCCGGCGCCGCCGCCGCCGCAAGCGCGACCGGTGCCGACATCCTGCCGCTGATCGCGACGCATGGCGGGGCCGGCGGGCGCGTCGCCGCGGCCTGCCACGCCGAGCTGAAAGCGACCTTGCTGCACCGGCTGGCGGCCGGCGGCGCGGTGGACGGCGTCTGCCTCGCGTTGCATGGCGCCTTCGTCGCCGAGGGGATCGACGACGTGGAGGGCGATCTGCTCGCCGCGGTGCGCGGCATCGCCGGCCGCGTGCCGATCGTGGTGAGCTGCGACCTGCACGCCCATGTCACCCAAGACATGCTGCGGCTCTGCGACGCGCTGATCGGCTACCGCACCTACCCGCACGACGACGCGTACGAGACCGGCGAACGCGCGATGCGCCTGCTGCTCGACATCGTCGCCGGGCGGCTGCATCCGATTATGCGCGCCTGCCGTGCGCCGCTGCTGCTTCCGGCGCAGCGCCAACGCACCGCGGGCGATGGCCCGATGGCCGGCATCGTCGCGCTGGCGCGCCGGCTGGAGACCGGGCCGGTGCGCGCGGTCAGCTATTTTCCCGTGCAGCCCTGGATGGATTTTCCGGCGATGGGCTTTACGACCGTCGCGGTCGGCGAGACCGAGGCGGCGACCGCCGAGGCGGCCGAGCGTGTCACCCGCGCCGCCTGGGAGGCGCGCCGCGCATTCCAGGTCGCGGTGCACGCGCCGGACGCGGCCATCGCCGCCGGCCTGCGCCAGCCCGGTCTGGCGGTGCTGGCGGACGCGGCGGATTGCGTGGGCGGCGGCGCCACGGGCGACAGCGCGGGCATCGCCGCCTGGCTGCGACAGCACGCGCCCGAGGCGCCGGCGGCGCTGCACGTCGTCGACGCCGAGACGGTGCGCCAAGCGCAGCGTCACCGGCCCGGCGCACGCTTTCGCGCATCTCTCGGCAACAAGCTCGACCCGGCCTATGGCACGCCGGTACCGCTGGATGTCGAGCTGGTCTCTCTCTCCGACGGACGGTTCCGTTATGCCGGCGGGCTGATGCGCGGCGTGGAGGCAACCACCGGTCCCACGGCGGTTCTGCAGTCCGGTGCACTGACCATCGTGGCGGGCTCGCTCTCCGCCTACGAATACGCCGACGAGGTCTTTGCCGCCAACGGCGTCGACGTGCGCACCAAAAAATTCGTCGTGGTGAAAAACCCGATGAACTACCAGCCGGCCTATGCGGGGGCGGCGCAGTACGTGCTCGACACGCCCGGCCCGACCACGCCGAATCTGGCCCGCCTGCCATGGGGGCGGCTGGACCGGCCAACCTATCCGATCGATCCGGATTGTCCGCCGTCGTTCGTGCGGATGTGACGCAGTCCCGGCGGGCGCTGAACGTCGCCGACTTGCGTGAGGCGGCCCGGCGGAGCTTGCCGCGGGCGCTGTTCGAGTTCATCGACCGGGGCACGGAGGACGAGGTGGCGCTGCGCGAGAACCGCCTCGCCTTCGAGCGAATCCGCCTGCGGCCGCGCGTCGGCGTGGACGTGTCCATCCGCTCGCAAGCCGTGTCGCTGTTCGGCCGCGAACAGGCGATGCCGCTCGCCGTCGCGCCGACCGGGATTGCGCCGCTCGCCTGGTTCGACGGCGAGGTCGCGGTCGCGCGCGCCGCGGCGGCGGCCGGAATACCCTTCGCCATCGCCACGGCTTCGCTGACCGCGATGGAGCGGCTGGCGGCGGAGGCGGGTGGGCGGCTATGGTTCCAGCTCTACGCCTTCACCGACGCCCGCATCACTGTCGGCCTGATCGAGCGGGCGCGGGCCGCCGGATTCGAGGCGCTGATCGTCACGCTGGACACGCCGGTCTTTCCCAACCGCGAATACAACCTGCGCAACGGCTTCGCGGTGCCCGTGCGCATGAGCCCGCGCCTGGCGCTGGACGTGCTCGGGCATCCCGGCTGGCTGATGTCGGTGCTGCTCCGCTATCGGCTGAGGGGCGGACTGCCGGTCAGCGCCAACCTGCCGGAGCCGTATCGCCGGCTGATCGCGCGTGACCCGGACGCGGTGGCCGCGTCGCGCAGCGCCGCGCTGACCTGGGAGGATGTCCGGGCTATCCGGGACCGCTGGCCCGGCATCTTCATGGTCAAGGGGATCATGCGCAGCGACGACGCAAGGCGCGCCGTCGTCTGCGGCGCCGACGCCATCATCGTCTCCAACCACGGCGGCCGCACTCTCGACAGCGCCCTGGCGCCGATCGACGCGCTGCCCGGGATCGCCGATTGCGTGGGAGATGCGGCGACGGTGCTGATGGATGGCGGCGTCCGGCGCGGCAGCGACGTCGTGAAGGCGCTCGCCCGCGGCGCGCGGGCGGTGCTGGTCGGCCGCGCGCCGCTCTACGGCGTGGCGGCGGGCGGCCAGGCCGGGGCGGCGCATGCGCTGGCCCTGCTGCGCCGGGAGATCGACCTCTGCCTCGCCCTGGCCGGCTGTCCGCGCGCGGCGGAGATCTCGGCCGAGCTGCTCGCGGATTGCAGACGGGCGGTATCGTGTCCAGAATTTTCTAATAGGAAACAGGCGGGCGGCGATGCGTGGCGTACACCTCGAGGCTGATGTCGACCGCCGCGGCCGCTCGCTCGGCTGGCTCCGGGCGGAGTGGTCGAACGATCGTTCGGGCTACGGCACCGTCGCCACGCCGGTCGTGGTGATCGGCAACGGGCCCGGCCCGACCCTGCTGCTGATCGCCGGCACGCACGGCGACGAATACGAAGGCCAGGTGGCGCTGGCGCGGCTGGCGCGCGCGCTCGACCCGGCCCGGCTGCGCGGGCGCGTGCTGCTGCTGCCGGCGCTCAATCGCATGGCGGTGCAGGCCGGCGCCCGGCTCTCGCCGGTGGATCGCGGCAACCTGAACCGGCTGTTCGGTGTCGGCGCGCAGACGCCCACCGGCCTGCTCGCGACGTTCCTGGAACGGGAGCTGATCCCGCTCGCCGACGCGGTGCTCGACCTGCATTCCGGCGGACGCTCCATGCGCTACGTGCCGAGCGTGTTCGTGCAGGATGCGGCGGAGGCCGCGCTGTGGCAGCGCACGCGCGGCATCGTCGCCGCCTTCGGCGCGCCCTGGTGCTTCGTCAAGCCGAAGGACCCGAGCGAGACGACGATGCTCGGCGCCTGCGGGCGGGCCGGCGTGGCCTACCTCTCGACGGAGCTGGGCGGCGGCGAGCGGCTCGACCCAGTGTTGCTGGCGCTTGCCGAGGCGGGCTGCATGCGCGTCGCCGCGGCGCTCGGCATGATGCAGCCGCCGGAGGGCCGCGGGGAGACCGTGCGCTGGCTGAGCGTGCCGGGCGAGAGCCACTACGTGTACGCGCCGTGCGGCGGCGTGTTCCAGGCCGAGGCGGCGCTCGGGGCGGAGGTGGGGCGCGGCGACTGCGTCGGGCTCGTACATACGCCGGAGGACCCGCTGCGCGAGCCGGTGCCCGTGCATTTCCGCCAAGACGGCGTGTTCGTCTGCCGACGGACCACGGCGCGCGTCGAACCCGGGGATTGTCTCGGGCATCTCGGCGTCGCGCTGCCGGACATCAAGGGATCGGGTTAGGCAGCGCCTCGCCGCGAAAGAATGCGCGCAGATTGGCGATGATGATCGCCGCCGTCTCCCGCCAGGTCTCTCGCGTGCCGCCGCGATGCGGTGCGAGGACGACGTTGCGGCACGCCAGCAGGGCCTCGGGAACCGCCGGCTCGGCCTCGAACACGTCCAGGCCGGCGCCGCCGATCTCGCCCGCTTGCAGTGCCTCCATCAGTGCCGCCTCGTCGATGCTGCTGCCGCGCCCGAGATTGACGACGAGTCCGCCGGGGCCAAGCGCCCGCAGCACCGCGCGGTCCACGATGTGCCGGGTGCCGGCCCCGCCCGGGCAGCAAACCATCAGGACGTCGGAGCGTTCGGCCAGCGCCAGCCTCGTCTCGGCGTAGCCGAACGGAAGCTCGCGGCGACGACGCCGGTTGTGGTAGGCCACCGGCATGTCGAAGCCGGCGGCGCGGCGGGCGATCGCCTCGCCGATGCCCCGAGACCGAGAATGCCCATGCGGCGACCGTGCAGGCGCGTCGTCCAGCGCGGGTAGGCTTCGGTGCGCCATCGCCCGGCCCGCACGAACCCGTCGGCCGGCACGATGTCTCGCGCGACGGCGAGCAGCAGCAGCCCGAACGCCATGTCGGCTACGCAGCCCGCTGTCGCGCCTGGCGCATAGGCGAGGAGAATGCCCCGCGCCCTGGCGGCGGCGACGTCGAGACTGTCATAGCCGGTGCCGGGATGGGCGATGATGCGCAGCCCGGGCAGCGCCGCCAACGTCGGCTGGTCGATCGGCGCGGCGCTGATCAGCGCCGCGATGCGCGCAGCGGCGTCCGGGTCGAGGCTCTGCAGCGCCTCCGGCCGCAGGCGCTGGAGCGAAAACGCCGCCGCATACTGCGCGAGGTAACATTCCGGTCCATCGCCGAGATACAGGACTTCGGGCTTCACGCGCCAACTCCCTGCTGCCGGAGTTTCCTATACGAAAATCGGCCTTGGCGCAGCCATGAGCCGCGCGCATGATCCCGCCAGGCGCTGCCGCGCCAAGTGGCTTCCGCCGCAGGAGGAGCAATACGCATGGCCGCAATCGTCCAGGCCCTCAGCAGCAGCGATGCCGAGCAGCAGGAGTGGCGCCTGCGCTGCGATATGGCGGCGGTGTTCCGCGTCAGCGCACGGCTCGGCTGGAATGAGCAGATCGGCAACCACAATTCGCTGATGCTTCCGCAGGCCCGGTCTGGCGACACGCCGATGTTCCTGATCAACCCGCGCGGCTACCTATTCCAGGAGCTGACCGCGAGCTCGCTCATCGTCTGCGACCTCGACGGGCGTGTGGTGCGCGGCAAGGGCGAGCTCCGGAAGGTCGCGTTCCACATCCACGCGCGCATCCATCTCCGCAACCCCGGCGCTACCTGCCTGCTGCACGTGCATCCGCAATACCTGACGGCGCTCTCGATGCTCGAGGAGCCGCAGCTGCTGCTCGCGCACGGCAACAACCTGTTCCTCAACGACCGCGTGGTGGTGGACAACTGGGGCGGCCAGCCCGTGCACGACAACGAGGAGGGGGACCGCATCGCCGGCCTGCTCGGCGACAAGACGATCATGATCATGGGCGCGCACGGCGTCACGGTGGCGGGTCCGACGGTCGAGGAGGCGTTCGACGACCTCTACGCCGCCGAGCGGACCTGCATGTACCAGATGACGGCGCAGGCGACTGGCCTGAAGCTGCGCCAGCTTCCTGAGAAGCATCGCCGGGGCCACTCCGGCCCGCGCAGCGCCTTCGCCGACTGCCGCATGTTCCTCGACGCCTGGCGCCGCATCCTCGACCGGGACGAGCCGGACTACGCCAGCTGAGTGGGGCGGCGCTACGCTGCCCCAGGCAGGGTCGCCGCGATCAGGTCGGCGACCTCCGCCGCCAGTGGCTCGCCTTGGCCGCGCAGCGCGGCCATGACGCTTTTCCGGTCGGCGGCGCTGCGGTTCTGGCTCATCTTCCACTGCGCCTCGACCCGCTCGGGGGTGAGCGTGAAGGCGCGAATGCCGGCCAGCATGGCTTGGCGAAACTTTTCCGGCAGCGCGTCGAGGTCGAAGCCGGGGTCATGGGCGCCGAGCGTGCGCAGCGCGCGGGCGATCTCTTCCTCCTCCTCCAGGGGGCGTAGCCGGCCGGAGACGTGCACCGCCGCATAATCCCAGGTCGGCACCGCCGGCTGCGTCAGATACCAACTCGGCGAGATATAGGCGTGCGGGCCGCCGAACACGGCGAGCGCCGGGCCGTCCAGCGCCGCGCATTGCGGATTGCCGGCGGCGAGATGGCCGCTCAGCACGAAGCCGTCCTCCCGCTCCTCCAGCACGAACGGGATGTGCGTCGCCTCCGGACGCGCGCCGGCGGTGATCAGCAGGCCGAACGGATTGTCGCGGATCAGCAATTTTATTCGGGCCTGGTCGGTCTCGGCGAAGACGGGGCGGAGATGCATGGGCCATGCCTTTCGGCGTGCGAGTCCGGATGATGCTTGCTAGCCTGGAATTGGACCGATGACACGACCCAATCTGGCATGAGCCTGACAGACCAAACCCGCCAGGGCGCGGTGTTCGACCAGCTCCGCCGCGGCATCCTCAGCGGCACGCTGCCGGCGAACGCGAGGCTGCCGCCGACGCGGGCGCTGGCCGAAGAGCTGGGAGTGGCGAGGCAGACCGTGGTGCTGGCCTATGAGCGCCTGGCCGCGGAGGGCTACGTGCGAGCGCGCACGGGCAGCGGCACGTTCGTCACCGCCGACCTGCCGGATGCCGCGCCGGCGCCGAAAAACCTGCCGCCGCCGGGGCCGGCCCGGCTGTCCTGCCGCGGCGCGGCGCTGGCGGCCATTCCCGCGACCGCGAGACCGGGCGGCATCAGCGCCGGGCTGCTGGCCGCCGGCGTGCCAGCCCCGGAACTGTTCCCCGCCCAGGCGTGGGCGCGCTGCTCCGCGCGCACGTTGGCGACCGGGCTGCAGGATTTCGCCCGCTACCCGGACCCGCAGGGCTACGCGCCGCTGCGCGCGCAGATCGCGGCGCACCTGGCGGCAACCCGCGGCCTGCTGGCCGAGCCCGAGCAGATCGTCGTCACCGCCGGCACGCAGCAGGCGCTGGCGGTGGCGGCCGAGCTGCTGCTCGACCCCGGGGACGCCGCCTGGGTGGAGGACCCCGGCTACATCGCCGGGCGCGGCGCGCTGCGCGCCGCCGGGGCGGCGCTGGTTGGCGTGCCGAGTGGCGCCGAGGGGCTGGACGTGGCGGCCGGCAGCGCGCTGGCGCCGCAGGCCCGGCTGGCGCTGGTGGCGCCCTCGCATGCGACCCCGCTCGGCGGCGCGCTGCCGATCGGCCAGCGCCTCGCCCTGCTCGACTGGGCGGCGCGCGAAAAGGCCTGGGTGCTGGAGGATGACTGCGACGCCGAGTTCCGCTGGGAGGGGCGGCCGCTGCCGCCGCTGGCGACGCTCGACCGGGGCGGGCGGGTAATCTATTGCGGCACCTTCAGCAAGACCCTGGCGCCGGCGCTGCGCCTCGGCTTCGCCGTGCTGCCTGCACCGCTCGTCGAGCCCTTCGTCCGGCTGCGCACGCTGGCCGACCGGGGCACCGGCGAGCTCGGCCAGGCGGTACTGGCCGAGTTCATGCGCCAGGGCCTGCTCGGCCCGCATGTCCGACGCATGCGCACCGAATACATGCGACGGCGCGCCGCGCTGCTGGGAGCGCTGGACCGATTCTGCCCGGCGCTGATGCCGCTGGCCACGCCGGGCGGGCTGCACCTGGTACTGCGCCTGCCGCCTGAACTCGAGGAGACGCGGGTGGTGCGGGCGGCGCACGCGCGCGATCTCGCGGTCGCCCCGCTCGGCGCCTATTTCCTGGGTCGGCCGCGCCTCGCCGGGCTGGTGGTCGGTTTTGCCGCGACGCCGGCCCCGCGCGCCGCCGAGGCGGCGCGGGGCTTGGCGGCGGCGTTGCGGGCCGCCTGACCTACGCCGCCTTGACGAGATGCAGCGACTGGCGGCGCAGCAAGTCGCGATACGGGCCCTGTCGCGTCTCCAGCTCCTGCGGCGCGCCGTCCTGCAGGACGCGGCCGGACTGCATCAGCACGATCCGGTCGAAGTCGCGCAACGTGGAGAGCCGGTGCGCGACCGCGATCACCGTGCGGCCGTGCATCAGCCGGTCGAGCGCGCGCTGCACCGCCTGCTCGGACTCGCTGTCGAGCGCGGAGGTCGCCTCGTCCAGCAGCAGCACGGGCGCGTTGCGCAGGAAGGCACGGGCGATCGCCAGGCGCTGGCGCTGGCCGCCGGAGAGCTTTACGCCGCGGTCGCCCACCATAGTGTCGTAGCCGTTCGGCATCGCCTGAATGAACTCGGCGCAGCCGGCCGCCTCGGCGGCGGCGTGCACCTCCGGGTCGGTCGCCTCCGGCCGACCGTAGCGGATGTTCTCCAGCACCGTCCGATGGAACAGCATCACCTCCTGCGGCACGACGGAGATCGCGGCGCGCAGGCTGTCCTGCGTCAGGTCGGCGATGTTCTGGCCGTCCAGCAGGATGCGTCCGCCCTGCACGTCGCGGAAGCGCTGGAGCAGCGTGAGCACGGTCGATTTGCCAGAGCCGGAGCGGCCGACCAAGCCGATGCGCTCGCCCGGGGCGACGCGCAGGCTGAAGTCACGCAGCACCGGCGCGCCGTCCGGATAGGCGAATTTCACGTTATTGAACTCTACCATTCCGCGCGGACCCTGCAGCGCGCGGGCGCCCGCGGCGTCGCGCAACTGATGCGGCAGCAACAGCGTCGCGAGCGCCTCCTTCAGCCGCGCCACGTGCTGCACCGTGTCGACCAGCGCCACCGCCAGGTCGCGCGTGCCGTGCAGCACGGTGAAGCCGAGCGTGCTGACCAGCACGACGTCGCCGGTGCTGGCATGGCCCTGCTGCCACAGCAGGATCGCCCAGCCGAGCAGGCCGGCGCTCAGCGCCGCGGCGCTGGCGGCGTGGAACAGGCGCAGCTTCTCGAGATAGCGCAGGCTGCGGCCACGCGAGCGCATTTCGCGGTCGACCCGGCCGGCGAAGCGCTCGCGTTCGCGCAGCGTCGCGCCGAAGGCGCGCACGAGCGGCATGTTGTTGATGACGTCGACCAGTTCGCCATCCACCGCCGCGGCGTTGACGGCATACTGGTGGTGCAGCGCCCGTCCGCCGGCCGCCATGCGCATCAGGATGACGGCGAGCGTGGCGGAGACGCCGACCAGCACCGCCGCCATCCCCGGCGAGACGGAGGCCAGCATGGCGATTGAGAACGTCACAGCGAGGCAGGGCGGCAGCACGCTCCAGGCGAACGTGTTCTCGACGGTGTAGATCGCGTTCGCGGTCGCGGTGATCCGCCCGGCCAGCATGCCGGGCAGGCGCTCGGCAAAGTAGTCCGGCGAATGGCCGGTCAGGTGCTTGAACAGGTCGCGCCGCAGGTCGCCGGTGACGGCGACGAAGGCGTGCGAGGCGACCCAGCCGCCGACGCGCCAGGACATGTTGTCCGCCGCGATCATGCCGGCGAGCAGACCGAAGGCCCACCACACCGCGCCGACCTGATGGGCGGAGAGCACGTCCACCAGGTGCTTCACGGAGTACTGCGAGCCGACCGCGAACAGCACGGCAGCGACGACGGAGGCCAGCACCACGGAATGGGACGGCGCGTGACGGCGCACATAGGAGAACATGAAGGCGAAGGGCCGCCCGGCCACATCCGCCCGATTGTCGTTGCTGCGCCGGACCAGGGCCGACATCGCTTCTGCCTTTCCTCTCCCTCGACCGCAAGCACGCGGCGGAAGTCGTTCTTGTCAGCCAGAAATCCGGACGCTGCTTGGCGGAGCGGCTGCCGGCGCCACCCGCATGCCGGGTGACGCGCACCTCTCCGTGCGCGCCATCAGCCTCATAAAAAGCGCTGCAATGCGGCAATCCTAGGGCGCGTGCTGCCAAACATTTGCCTCGTTCTCTGCGTTATCACACCCGTCCCGTTCCGGGCCGTTCCAGCCGGAGAACCCATCGATGCGCATTGCCCAGATCCCGCCGCTGTACGAAGCGGTACCCCCGAAGCTGTACGGCGGCACCGAGCGCGTCGTCTCGTTCCTGTGCGAAGAACTCGTGCGGCAAGGCCACGACGTCACACTGTTCGGCACCGGCGATTCAGTCACCTCCGCCACTCTCGAGCCGGTCTGGCCGCGCGCGCTGCGGCTCGATCCGGCGATCCGCGATTCCATCGCGCCGCACATGCTGCTGATGGAGCGCGTCCGCCGGCAGGCCGAGGATTTCGACGTCCTGCACTTCCACATGGACTACTGGCCGTTCAGTCTGTTCAGCCGCCAGCGCGTGCCGTTCGTGACGACGCTGCACGGCAGGCTCGATCTCGCCGAGCTGCAGCCGACCTTCGACCTGTTCGACACGATGCCGGTGATTTCGATATCGAACGCGCAGCGCCGGCCGCTGCCGCAGGCGAACTGGGCCGGCACCGTGCTGCACGGCGTACCCGAGAACCTGCTGACGCCGCAGCCGGTGGCGCAGACCTATCTCGCCTTCCTCGGCCGCATCGCCCCGGAAAAGTGCCCGGACCGCGCCATTCGAATCGCGCGCCGCGCCGGTATTCCGCTGAAGATCGCCGCGAAGGTGGACCGCGCCGACGTGGAGTATTACGAGGATGTGATCAAACCGATGATCGACGGGACGAGCGTCGAGATGATCGGCGAGATCAACGACGGCCAGAAATCGGATTTTTTGAGCGGCGCGCACGCCCTGCTTATGCCGATCGACTGGCCGGAGCCGTTTGGCCTGGTGATGATCGAGGCGATGGCCTGCGGCACGCCGGTGATCGCCGTCAACCGCGGCTCGGTGCCGGAGGTGGTGGACGACGGCATCACCGGTTTCATCGTCGAGGACGAGATCGGCGCGGTCGCGGCGATCGAGCGCCTCGATCAGATCGATCGCCGCCGCGTGCGCCAGCACTTCGAGCGCCGCTTTACCGCCCAGCGCATGGCCGACGACTATCTTTCGGTGTACCGCCGGATGGTGAAGGACAGCCGATCGAAGTTGCGGGTCGTCGGATAACGGGGAACGGCGGACAGAGGACGGAACACGAGGCTTTTCGCCTTCCGTCTTCAGTGCGGCAGTGACGGTATCCGGCTGAACAGCTCCTTCAGCGAGCCGACCTGCGCGCCGAGCGCTTCCAGCGGCAGCGGAGCGCCGCCGGCGAGGCGGGCGGGCGGGGAGGCCGGGAAGGGAACGCGGTCGAGCAGGAGCTGCTCCGGCGTGATCGCGCCCTTCTGATCGTAGTCGAAGGAACGGACGAGGATTTCCGCGGCACCCAGGCCGATCAGGGACGCACCGGCCAGACCCGCGCCGAGTTCGCCGTCGCTGGTGCCGGCCGCCATCTGCACCGCCCAGGCAGCGCCGCGGATGACGCGGGCGATCTCCGCCGGGCCAAGCCGTCCGTCCTTGTTCACGTCGGCATAGGCCATGAAGGCGTCGATGCACGGCTTTGGCGCGCCGGCGGCGCACGCCGTCTCCATCGCCTCCAGCGCATGCAGGAAGGCGACACCCTCGCCGTGCAGCATCGCGAGGTCGGGCGGGATGGCGGCGCACGGGGTCATGTGCACGACCGGCGTGTCGCCTGGCAGCGCGTCGTCGCGCAGCTTGGCCGAGGGCGCCGCGAGGTCGACGCCGCCACCCGCCGCCGCACGCAGCAGGGTCCTCGGCTGCTCGGCGCCGCTGCCCACCGCCAAGGTCCAGTCACCCAGCGCGCGCACGGTTTGCAAGCGTACCAGCTTCCCGTCAGCCCCGGGGTTGAGGAACACCAGGCTGCGCGCGGTTACGTGCAGGATGTGCGCCGGCGCCGCGCAGCCTGCGTCGGCGTAGGTGCCCTGCAGCGCCGTCGGCATGTCGCCGGGCGCCGCTACGGGAGCCGGCGCGGGCGCGATGCGCGGCGGCGGTGCTTCGGGAGCGGCAGGAGCAGCCGGTTCGGCAGCGGACGGCGGCGCCGGCGCCGCGCCGGATCCGCTCGACGTTCCACCGGGTGTCCCTTGGGCGAGGACGGGCGCGGCGATCAGGCAGGCGGCCAGAGCGGCGAGCAGGCGGGTCATCTCAGGGTGATCTCCTCGCCGGCGCACAGATCGGCGTCCTGCGTCACCTCCGGCCCGTTGCGGAACACGGCGGTCAGGCCGTAGCGGCACTGGCCGCGCTGGGGCGGCGCCAGATCGGTCACCTCGCCGACGCCGATGATTTTTTCGCCCAGCCGGTCCGGCCCGCGCGGCGCGCCCGGCGGATCGGCGAACAGGGCGACGATCGGCGCGGCGCCGCCGTTGCGGATGCGACCGACCGGGCCGGCCGCCAGCACCGCCTCGCCGCCGGTGATCGTCACCTCCGCAGCCTGGCAGAGATCGACGCCCGCGCGCTCCTGATCCGGCGTGCTGTCTTCGTAGACGATCTTGACATGGTAGCGGCAGCCGCCGCCCCGGTCGATGTCGATGGGCTTTGCCTGGCCGTCCGCCAGCGTGTCGCTGCCCAGCCGGTCCTCGCCCTCGCTTTCGCCCTCCCGATACACGTAGAGCGAGCTGATCGCGTGTCCGGAGCGGTTGCGAAACCGCACGCTGCCCGCCTGCGGCTGGGCCGGCTGCCCTGCTTCGTGCGGGGGCGCGTCGACACTCTCCGCCGTGGTCCAGCCGGGGGCGATGGTCAGCGCGGCGTGACGGCAGAGGTCGAGCTTCCGGCGCTCCTCCGCCGCGTCGTTGTCGAAGACAACGCGCAGGTCCGCCTCGCAGGCGCCGTGAAACGTCACGCTCGCCTTGGCGCCCGGCGCGATCGTGTCGTCGCCGAGCGCGTCGCTGCCCCAGCCATTGGCGGCCGGCGGGGAGATGTAGACTTCGCGGATCGCCCGCTGCCCGGCATTGCTCAGGGCAAGCTGGTGGGCTTCGCCCGACGGCGTGGCGCCCGAACCGTCGAAGGTGAACTGGCGGCCGCGGCAGCTATCGACGGCGCGGTCCTCCTCGGTGCTGGCGTCGTCATAGACCACCTGGATATCGACGCTGCACTCGCTCTGCCGGGGCAGGCGGACAGCGTGCCAATGCCCGGGCAACAGCGGTGGCCCGGTCATCCGGTTCTCGCCCCAATCATCGGAGCTGGCGTTCGAGACGAAGATCTGCGTGATCGGGCGATGGCTGTGATTGAGGATGGTGACCACGCGATCAGCGGCGGCACGCGGCGCCGGTTGGGCGAAAGCCGGGAACGTCAGCGAGGCCAGCAGCAGGAAGCCGGACAGACAATGGTGCAGTCGCACGGAAAGCACTCCCGGACGAGCGCGGCATCGTAACGGGTTTGCCGCCGCGCGCCACCTAGCAGACGGCGCGCCGCCTTTTAGAGCCCGCCCCGGCCGAACCGGCCCTCGATCAGCGTCCGGGCGCGCGCCACGGCGGCGGCGTCCAGGGTATGGCGTTGCGGGAAATCGCCGGCCGGGCAGGTTGCGTCGATGACCATCTTCGCCGTCAGCCCGTCCCGATTGGATGGGTCGAGGATCGCGCCCATGCCGTTGCGCATCACATCGATGTCCTGATCCGCCTGCATGCGCGTCGCCATCGCCCACAGCACGTCGCTGTCGTTGTGGACATCGACGTCGTCGTCCACCACCACGACGAGCTTCAGGCTGAGGTCGTCGCCGAACGCCGCCGCGGCGACCAGCCGCGCGAGACCGGGCGCCGGCTGGCGTACCGCGACGTAGGCGTGCAGCCGGCAGGTGCCGGACTTCGGATAGGCCACGTCCGTCACGTTCGGATAGTGCGTGTGCAGCAGGCGAAGCAGCCGCGCCTCTTGCGGCACCGCCAGCAAGCTGGTGTGCTCATCGGAAATGCCGGGGATGATGTCGTGATAGAGGGCGCGCCGGCGGTGCATGATCGCGCTCACCTCGATCACGTGCTCGGTCGATCGCTTCGACGCGTAGCCGGTGAATTCGGCGAACGGCCCTTCGGGCTCACGCGCCTTGCCGAGGATGCGGCCCTCGATGACGATCTCCGCATGGATCGGCGCCTCGATCGGCACCGTCAGCCCGGCGGCGATCTCCAGGGGCACACCCATCATGCCGCCCATCACCTCGTATTCGTCGGTGGTGATCGGGCCCTTCCAGAGCGCGCCGAAAATGATCGTGGGATGGCCGCCGACGATGATGCTCACCGGCATGTCCTCGCCGCGCTCCTCGTAGCGGCGCATGTAGTTCCACAGATGGCGCCGGCTGTGCAGGCTGGTGCCGAGCCGGTCGCGGCCCTTGACCTGCATGCGGTGGAAGCTGGCGTTGCGCACGCCGCTGTCGGGGTCCTTGGCGATGACGATGCCGTTGGTGATGTAGCGCCCGGCGTCGCATTCGAAATGCAGCATGATCGGCAGTCGGCCGAGGTCGACATCCTTTCCGGTGAGGACGACGTCGTGGATCGGCCCGCGGTCGCGCATCACCGGGGCGACGCGCTTGTCGCCCAGCGCGCCCCAGTCCGCAATGAGGCGTTGCACCGGCACGTCGAGGCCCAGCGCATAGCGCCGCCGATCGGCGAACAGGTTGCAGACCACCGGGAACGGATAATCGCCGACCGAATCGAACCAGAGAACCGGCGAGCGCCCGAGACGCTCGAGTTCCATCGCGATCGCGGTCACGTCGCTGTCCAGATTGACGCGGTCCGTGATGCGCCAGACCGCATCGGGATCGTCGGACGCGACGCGTTCGATGAAGCTTTGCAGCGTGAAGTCGGCGTTCGTCCTGGACATGTCCTCTCCCCGAGGGATGGGTGGCGTCAAACGGTCAGGCGGAATCTTGCGACAGGGTCAGTGCGTCGGTCTCGTGCACCGCATCCCGGCCCGGCGCCTCGGCGCGCGCGAGGCGCTGCTCGATCCAGCGTTGCACGAAGCCCCACAGGGTGGTCAGCAGCAGGTAGTACAGCGCGGCGACCGAGAAAATTTCGAGCACGCGAAACTGCGCCTGGATCAGCATTTCCGTGCGCCGGAGCAGCTCGTCCATCGATATGACGGAGGCGAGCGAGGATGTCTTCATCAGGGAGTTGAAGGTATTGCCGATCGGCGGCACGACGATGCGCAGCGCCTGCGGCACGACGACAAGGCGCATGGTCCTGCCGCGCGACAGGCCCAGTGCCTGCGCCGCCTCGAACTGGCCTTTCGGCACCGCCAGGATGCCCGCCCGGAAAATCTCGGCCAGGTACGCGCCCTCGTTCAGGCCGAGGCCGAGGATGGCCGAGCTGAGGACGTCGAGCCGCAGGCCGAATTGCGGCAGGCCGGTATAGATGACGATGAGCTGCACCAGCACCGGCGTGCCGCGCATCGCCCAGATATAGAAACGCGCCGGCCCGCTCGCGAACCGATTGGAGGAGAGCCGCATCAGCGCGGCAACCAACCCGCACACCAGGCCCAGCAGCATCGCGGCAACCGAAAGCCCGAGGGTCACCAACGCACCACGGACCAGATAGAAACTCTGGAGGTAGTGGAAAAAAGTCGTCCAGTTCCACATGGAGGTGTGTCGTCTCGCTCCCCGACCGAACCGCTTGCGGCGGCGTGGCGCACCCCATAGGTTGCCCGAGGGGCTGCATTGTCCCGGCGAGGCTCACGCGATGCCCAGCATTCGCCTTCGTTTCCTCAGCCGCAACGAAGTCGAGGCGCTCAGTCCGGATGCCGACGATTTGATCGGTGTCGTGGAGAGCGGGCTTTCGGCGCACGGCAGAGGCGAAGTCGTGATGCCGCCGAAAGCCCATCTGCGCCTCGACGCGCTATTCAACGGCCATTTCAACATCCTGCCGGGCTACGTGGCACCGATCGGCCGCGCCGGCATAAAAGTCGTCGGCGATTACGTGGACAACTGGCGCCGCGACCTGCCGTCGGAGATCGCGCTGCTCACGCTCTACGATCCGGCGACCGGTGTGCCGTGCTGCATAATGGACGCGACCAGCCTCACCTGGCAGCGCACTGGCGCGGTGACCTGCATTGGCGCGGTACATCTGGCCAATCCGGCGGCGGCTATCGTTGGCCATATCGGCGCGCGCGGCACGGCGTTCAGCAATCTGCGCCTGCTCGCCAGCCGGTTCCCGCTGCGGGAAATCCGGATTTGCAGCGCACGCCCCGCCACACGCCAGCGTCTCGCCGCGCGCGTGCGCGAGGAGCTTGGCATCGCGGCGCACGCCGTGGAAAGCGCCGCCGAGGCGGCTGCGGGTGCCGACATCGTCGTCGAGGCGACGCGCCTTACCAGGCCGGAGCCGCTGCTGTTCGAGAAGGATCTGGCACCAGGATCGCTGCTGGTGACCTATGGCTGGATACGCGCCGTCGATGAACGACTGCCGTTCGCGATGGACAGGCTCGTGGTCGATGACTGGGAGCAGTGCACGCATGGCGGCCAGTTGCACGACCTGATCGCCGCCGGGCGCCTGCAGCGACACCACATCCACGCCGAGATCGGCGAGATCACCTGCGGCAAGCTTGCCGGGCGGCAGGACGCACAGCAGCGCATCCTGTTCTGGCACCGCGGCTTCGCCGTCAGCGACATTGTCCTCGGCGACTGGATCTTTCGGCGCGCCGAAACGCAATCGGTCGGCACGGTGCACCGGCTTCTGGATGCGCAGGATGAATGAGCGCCGCCTCATTCCGGCTGCGCCGGGCAGGTCGGCGGATCGAGCGGACCCGTCGTGATCCGATAGGGCGGCGGCAAGGTGCAGTGGTGGTATGCGCCGAACAGCTTGGCGAAACTGCCGTCCGCATGCATCGCATTCAGCGCATCGACCACTCGGTCGGCGACCGGGTGCTGGCTGAAGGCGAGCGCCTCGGTGTGCGGATAGAGGCCGGTGAGGGCGATGCGGAAGAAGCCGACGCTCTTCTTGCGGTAGTAGTAGGCTTGCTCGGTGCCGACGAAGCCGCCGTCGATCTGACCGGCCGAGAGCGTCTGCAGCACGTCGGAATAGTTGGGGAAGGAGCGGACGTCGATCGGCGGCTTGCCGGACTTCACCAGCGCGTCGCTGGCTTCGCGCACGGTCTTCTCGTCGATCGAGCCGAGCTGCGCGCCGAAGCGCTTGCCGGAAAAATACGCGAGATCGGCGATCGCGTCCTTGTTGTCGGCGGGCACCACGATCGCCAGCGTTCCGGCGCCGTAGGGAATCATCAGCACCTGCGCAGCGCGCTCGGGCGTATAGTACATGAACGTGTCGATCATGTCGAAGCGCCCCTCCTTGAGCGAGGGGATCATGGTCGCGAACTGGGTGCTGATGAAATTCATCTTCAGGCACAGCCGCGCGGCGATCATGTTGCCGAAATCGACATCGAGCCCGACCAGGTTGCCGTTCTCGTCGATGTACTGGATCGGCGCGACGGTCGGATTGATGGCGGTGGCGAGTTCGCCCGCATGTACCAGGGGTGGCGCGCCGAGTTGCGGCTGGCAGGCTTGCGCGAAAGCGGCGGCCGGCAGCATGCAGCCTATCCAGAGGAGCCAGGTGGCGCGGATCATGCGGGGGCATCTCCTGCGAAAATCGGGCGGCCGGGAGAAGGTTAGCATAGCCACGGCGGCGCCGAAGTCGTTTCGCAAAGCCCGCGTCCGGCGCTCTGCGGGTTGCGGCGCGGCGGGGGTCCGGATAGCGTGCCGCTGACATGACGCGCGACGCAACCTCGCGGCCGGGAACGAATACGCAGGCGGAACCGGCTGACCGTGTTTCGTTGGAAAACGCCGCCCGACCTACCCCGGAAAAGCCGACACGTCCGAGGGAGATCGGCGGACCGGCGGGGCGCGAGCCGACACGCTACGGCGATTGGGAGCGCAACGGCCGCTGCACCGATTTCTAGCAAGGTGCGGAAAAGGGCAGTCCAGCGCTCCGCCCTGGACCCGCTGGCGCCCGAGCGCCAGACCCGCTTACTCAAGTGAAGGATTGCTAAGGCTCTGCCTTTGCCGGGGTCCAGGGGCAGCGCCCCGGGCCTTCGCTTACTCCCTGCCGCGCCGAGCACCAGCGCATGCCGCCGCGCTATTCGCGCCCGCGGCGGTGCGTAGCTGCCAAAACCGTGTTTTCCAGCAGACAGGCGATCGTCATCGGGCCAACGCCGCCCGGTACCGGAGTGATCGCGCCGGCATGGCTGAGACACTCTGAGAACGCGACATCGCCGACCAGCCGACCGTCCTCCAGGCGATTGATGCCGACATCGATGACCGTCGCGCCCCGGCCGATCCAGTCGCCGCGCACCATTTCGGCGCGGCCCGCAGCGGCGATCACGATTTGTGCGCGGCGGCATTCCTCGGGCAGGTCGCGGGTGCGCGAATGGGCGAGCGTGACGGTGGCGTCGGCGTTGGTCAGCAGGGCCGCCATCGGCTTGCCGACGATCGGCGAACGGCCGATCACCAGCGCCCGAGTCCCCGCAACCGGCATGCCCGCGGTGGCCAGCAGCTTCATCACGCCGAGCGGCGTGCAGGGGACCAGCGTCGGCATCCCGTCGACCAGCCGGCCCAGATTGGCGGGGTGGAAGCCGTCCACGTCCTTGGCCGGGTTGATCGCCTCGATCACCGCCCGCCGCTCGATATGCGCGGGCAGCGGCAGCTGCACCAGAATGGCGTCGATCGCCGGGTCGGCGTTCAGGCGGCCGATCAGCTCGAGCAGCGCGGCCTGGCTCGTGTTGGCCGGCAGGCGCAGGGTCTCGACGGCGATGCCGGCGGCCTTCGCGGCGCGGTCCTTGTTGCGGACATACACGGCACTCGCCGGATCATCGCCGACCAGCACCACGGCGAGGCCGGGCCGCGCCTGCAGCACCGCCACGCGCTCGGCGATCTGTGCGCGCAGCAGCGCCGCCTCGGCGCGCCCGTCGATGACGCGCGCGGTCAATAGACACCCATGTGCCACAGGCTCGCCTGCAGCTCGCCGAGCAGGATGCGAAGCGCCTGCAGCAGCAGGATCAGGATGATCGGGCTCACGTCGATGCCGCCGAAATTCGGCAGGAAGCGGCGGATCGGCGCCAGCGCCGGCTCGGTCACCCGGTAGAGGAAGTCGCCGATCGTCCAGACCAGCCGGTTGCGCGTGTCGAGCACGCCGAACGCTGCCAGCATGCTGAACACGGCGGCCAGAATGACCGCCCAGGTATAGAGCGAGATCAGCCGGTCCAGCAGCCAGAACAGCGCGTTCATTCAGGGAGTCTCCAGGAGCGGGCGAAGCCATAGGGGCGTTGCCCGAAGCACGGTCGCCAGAAAGCGCGGGCGCGCCCACGCGACGCGCGCGTGGTCTAGCGGCGGGTCCCGCAAGGTGCAACCGCGCTTGACGGCCTGATGCTTGACGGGGCGCGGGCCGCCACCCATTGTCCGCCCGCCGCGGGGCGGGGCTGTAGCTCAGTTGGGAGAGCGCCTCGTTCGCAATGAGGAGGTCAGGGGTTCGATTCCCCTCAGCTCCACCACCGTTCCGCTCGACATCGCGCCGGCAGCAGCGCCGTACTTAGGTGGCAACCGCGGCCCTGCCGGGGATGCGCAGGCAGGCGGCGCGCACCTGCGCGCCGGTGCGCGTGTCGTCCAGGATGCCGAGCTGTGTGGCAAGACGCTCATTGGCCGCGGTGATCCAGCCCAGCACGCCGCCGCTGTCGTGCAGGATCATCAGGCAGCTCTTCATCAAGGCGGCTCCGCTCGGCACCACGCCCACGCCGTGCGCACCATAGAGGGCCGCGAGGAAGCTGCGGGATGCGGCGTGCTGACGGCGCGATTCGATCTGCATGCAGGCGGTGTTGACGAGCAGCAGCGCCGTGAAGCCGACCAGCGCCACGATGACGAGGCGGCCGGAACGGCGCTGCCAGGCCGGCCCCCGCCGGCGCCGGTCGCGCACCCGCGCGTCCCAGGCGGCGGCACCCGCCGCCACCGCCGCTACTCCGTTCCATGCGCGCCGCATGCGTCTCACTTTCCCGCCCCAAGGGCGGGATAGAGACACAATGCGGAGTCCGGCGTTAGTTAATTCGGCCGCGGGCGGGCGCTGCGCGGGCTCCGCACGCGGCCGTCTGCGCGGAGGCGATCACGGGTGACGCGCAACAGCAACTCTTTGGCGATCGCGCGCCGGCGACGGTTCTATGCCGCCCCGATCGCGCGCCGCCGGCGTGGCGGCGCCACCGCCCCCGGTGCCTCCTCGGGGGAGGCCAGCGCCGTCAGCAGCGCCTCGCGCAGACGAGCGAGCTTGCGCTCGTTCTCCACCTTTAGCCCGAACACGTCCTTCACATAGAACACGTCCACCGCCCGGACGCCGTACGTCGTCACGTGCGCCGAGGCGATCTGCAGCCCCTGCTCGCTGATCGCTGCCGTCACGTCGTGCAGCAGGCCCGGCCGGTCGCGGCCGTTCACTTCAACCACCGTGTGCGTGTTGGACGCGCTGTTGTCCACCACCACCCGCGGCGGCACGTGGATCGCGCGGATGCGGCCGCCGAGCAGCGAGCGCGAGGCCTTGCGGATTTCCGCCGCCAGCCGCAGGTGACCGGACAGTGCCTGCTCGATCAGCACGGACAATCGTGCCAGGCGGTGCGGCGCGTCGAAAGCGCCCCCGGCGGCGTCCTGGATCCAGAAGGTGTCGAGCGCCATGCCGTTGGTCAGCGTGTGGATGCGCGCATCCACGATGGAGGCGCCGGCCACCGCCAGCGCGCCGGCGATGCGGCTGAACAGCCCCGCATGGTCGGCGACGTAGACCGTCACTTCCGTCACCGCGCGCGAGGGCAGCGGCCGCGTCTCCACCGTCAGCTTGTTGCCCAGCGCCTCGGCGCAGCGGACCATGCGGGCGTGGCGCGCATGCGTCTCTGGATCGAAGGAGAGCCAGTAGCCGGGGTAGCCGAGCCCGAGGAACTTCTGCAGCTCCTCGTCCGGCCAGTCCGCGAGCAGGCTCGCCGCCGCCTCGCGCGCCCGCTCCACCCGCGCGTCGCGCTCGGTGGTGGCGAGCCCGCCTTCCAGCACCTCCGCCACCCGCTGGTACAGCTCGCGCAGCAGCATCGCCTTCCAGTTGTTCCACACCTTCGGCGATACCGCCCGCATGTCGGCGACCGTCATCACCAGCAGCAGCCGCAGCCGCTCCGGCGACTGGATGACGTCCGCCAGGTCGAGGATCGTCTTCGGGTCGTCGATGTCGCGCTTGAACGCGGTCTGGCTCATCAGCAGGTGGTGCAGCACGAGCCAGGAGACCATCTCCGTCTCCTCGGCGCTCAGCCCGAGCATCGGGCCGACCTCCTGCGCGATCTCCGCGCCGAGTTCGGAGTGATCGCCGCCCCTTCCTTTGGCGATGTCGTGCAGCAGCATCGCCACGTAGAGGGCACGGCGGGACTGCAGATGGTCCATCAGGCCCGACGCGACCGGTGCGACCTCCGCCAGCTCACCCCGCTCGAGCAGGTTGAGCACGCGGATCGCCTCGATCGTGTGCTCGTCGACGGTAAAGACGTGGTAGGTGTCGAACTGCATCTTGCCGACGATGCGTGCCCAGTCCGGCAGGAAGCGGCCGAGAAAGCCGGTCTCGTTCAGCACGGCCATCCAGTACGCCCCGCTCGGCCGGTGGGTGCTGCGTGCCGGCCCGCATAGCAGATCGAGGAACAGCGCGGCCGCCTTCGGGTTCTGGCGGAGCGCCACCGCGGCGCGCTCGTTGCGGATCAGGCCGCGCAGCGCGAGGGGATGCAGCTCGAGCTCGCGGTCGCGCGCGATCTGCAGCATCTTCAGCGCCCGGATCGGGTCGTCGGCAAAGGCGTGATCGCGCATCGGCAGCAGCTTGCCCTCGGCGAGCACGAAGCCGCAGTTCAGCAACGCCTGGTCGGTCTCCGGCGTCACCGGCGGCGGGCCCACGGCGGCGCGCACCAGCGCCGGCTCCAATACGCGCGACAGGCGCAGCACCTCGCGCACCGTCAGGAAATAGTGCCGCATGAAGCGCTCGACGCCGTCCTGCCTGCCGTGCCGCGTGTAGCCCATGCGTGCGCCGACCACCGGCTGCAGGTCGAAGGTCAGCCGCTCCTCGGCGCGGCCGGCGACGTAGTGCAGGTGAAAGCGCAGGCTCCACAGGAAGTCGTGCGACCGTCGTGCCAGCCGCGCCTCCCGCTCGGTGATCAGGCCGCCCCCGGGTGCGGCCGGACCGACCAGGTCCTTCCAGTCGCTGCTGGCGAACGCGTAGCGCGCCATCCAGTAGAGCGTCTGCAGGTCGCGCAGCCCGCCGCGGCCCTCCTTGATGTTCGGCTCGACGACGAACGGGCTCTCGCCGAACCGGCGGTGGCGGGCCGCACGCTCCTCCTGCTTGCGCACGAAGAAGTCGTGCGCCGTCGCCGGACTGCGCGCGGCGCGGAAGCGCGCGGTGAACTCGGCGTAGAGCGCCGGGTCGCCGGCCAGCAGGCGGGCATCGAGCAGCGTGGTCGCGATCGTCGTATCGCGCTGCGCGGCCACCAGGCACTGCTCGACCGAGCGGGTCGCATGGCCGACCTTCAGCCCGAGATCCCACAGCAGATAGAGCATGAACTCCACGGCCTGCAGCGTCGTGGCGTCCGGTTCCGCGGGCGTCAGGAACAGCAGGTCGACGTCGCTGAATGGCGCCAGCAGGCCGCGGCCGTAGCCGCCGGTGCCGATCAGCGCGAGCCGCCCGTCGAACCCGTCCCCGGCGTTGCCGGCCGCATAGCGGAACAGCGCGCCGATCAGCCCGTCGGTCAGCGTGGCGAGCAGCCGCGCCGCCTGCGCCCCGGTCAGCTGCCCCTGCTCGAACCCCTCGCGCACATGCATTTGCACGCGTGCGAGGTGGCGGCGGAACACGCCGATGGCTGCCTCGCGCACCGGCAGCCCCTCGGTGGATTGCTGGTCCGGGGCGGCCTGCGCCAGCGCCTCCTCGAGCTCGGCCGTGGCGTCTTCGGGCATGTCGGGCAGGGGGGGCGACGTCAGCATCCGGCGGATGGTAGCGTGTCCTCGCCGGCCTGGACAGGAAGCAGGGATTTCAGCGCGTAGAGCGCGTCCAGCGCCTCGCGCGGGGTCAGCCGGTCTGGATCGACGCCAGCGAGAGCGGCGTGGAGCGGGTCCACGGCTGCTGCGGGCGCATGGTCGCCGGCAGCAGCGGCGGCGAACAGCGGCAGCTCGGCCGCCTCGGTCAGCGCTGCGCCACGCGCCTCCAGGGCGGCCAGGATGGCGGCGGCCCGGCGCACGGTCCCCGACGGAACGCCGGCCAGGCGCGCCACGTGCACGCCCCAGCTGCGTCCGGCCGCGCCCTCCGTCACTTCGTGCAGGAAGATCACCTCGCCCCGCCACTCCTTGACCCGCATGGTATGCGGAGAGAGGTGCGGCAGCTCGTTGCGCAGCCGCGCCAGCTCGTGGAAGTGGGTGGCGAAGATGGTACGGCAACGCAGCTGCGTGTGCAGCGCCTCCAGCACGGCCCAGGCGATCGCCAGCCCGTCGAGCGTCGCCGTGCCGCGGCCGATCTCGTCCACCACGACCAGCGAGCGCGGGCCCGCCTGGTGCAGGATGGCGGCGATCTCCGTCATCTCGACCATGAAGGTGCTGCGCCCGCGCGCCAGGTCGTCGGCGGCGCCGACCCGCGAGAACAGCCGGTCGACGGCGCCGATGCGCGCGGCGGCCGCCGGCACCGGCAGGCCGGCCTGGGCGAGGATGACCAGCAGCGCGTTCTGCCTGAGATAGGTGGACTTGCCCGCCATGTTCGGCCCGGTCAGCAGCAGCACCCGGCGCTCCGGGGAGAGGTCGCAGTCGTTCGGCACGAAGCGCGCGGTGCCGGCCAGGGCGGCTTCCACCACGGGATGCCGGCCGGCCTGGATGCAGTACGCGTCGCCGTCGCTGACCGAGGGGCGGCACCAGCTTCCGGGCTCGGCGAGGCGAGCGCAGGACTGCAGGACGTCGAGCAGGGCCAGCGCGCCCGCGCAGGCGGCGAGCGGGTCGGCTTCGGCGAGCGCCGCCTCGACGAGGTGAGCGAACACCGCCCGCTCGCGCGCGGCGGTGCCCTCCGCCGCCTCGGTGATGCGGCGGTCGAGATCGGCGAGCTCCGCGGTCGAGAAGCGGGCGCCGCTCGCCATGCTCTGGCGAAGGCTGAGCGCGGGGTTGCCGCGCAGGCTTTCCACAGCGCCGGCCGGGGCCTCGACGACGTAGCCTAGCTGGGCGTGATGGCGGATGCGCAGGCTGGCGACGCCGAACCGGCGCGCATAGTCCATCTGCAGGCCGGCAACGAGGTGGCGGCTGTCGTCGCGCAGTCGGCGCTGCGCGTCCAGCTCGCCGTCGAAGCCGCGCGCGATGCAGCCGCCGTCCTCCAGCCGCGGCGGGGCCGGGTCGGCGAGTGCCGCCTGCAGCGTCTGGTGCAAGCCCGGCGCCGGGCGGAGTGCGACGGCAGCCGCTTCGAGCATTGCCGGCAGCGGTGCTGCGAGTGCGTCCGCCGCCCGCGCCGCCGCCGCTTGGCCGTCGCGCAGCGCGCCGAGGTCGCGCGGCGTACCGCGGCCGAGCGACAGGCGGCCGAGCGCGCGCGCCATATCGGGCGCCCCGCGCAAGGCGGCGCGCAGCGCCTCCGCCGCCGGCGGGTTGGCGAGCAGCCACGCCCAGGCGTCCTGGCGGGCAGCGATCGGCCCGGGGTCGGTCAGCGGTGCCGCCAGCCAGTCGGCGAGCAGCCGGACGCCGGCGGCGGTGAGCGTCCGCTGCACGGCACCGAGCAGGCTGTGCGTCGTGCCGCCGTCGCGCGCCCGCAGGATCTCCAGGCTGGCGCGGGTCGCCGCGTCCAGCGCGAGGCGCCCGGCGCTGCCGCCGGGGCTCGGACGGGCCAGGCGCGGCAGCGCGCCGGCCTGGGTCGTGCGCACGTAGTCGAGCGCCGCAGCAGCCGCCATCGCCTCGGCGTCGGAGAACTCCCCGAACGCGTCGGCGCTGGCAACGCCGAATGCCTCCGCCAGCCGCCGGCGCGCGACCAGCGGCGGCGGCGCTGCGGCTTCGGTCGCGCGCGCTGCCCACTCGCCGAGCGGCAGGCCGGGGGCGGCCAGGATCTCCGCGGGATCCAGCCGACCGAGCAGGGTCGGAAGCACCGGGCGGCTGGTCGCCTCGGTCTCGAACAGGCCGGTGGAGATGTCGAGCCAGGCGGCGCCGAGCGCCGCGCCGGCGGCGGCGAGCGCCAGCAGCAGGTTCGGCCGGCCGGCTTCGAGCAGGGTCTCCTCGGTCAGGGTGCCCGGAGTGATCAGCCGCACCATTTCGCGGTGGATCGGCGTCTTCGCGCCCTTGGGCCGGCTTTTCGGATCTTCCATCTGCTCGGTCACCGCCACCCGGAAGCCGCGCCGGATCAGGCGGGACAGATAGGCGTCCGCCGCGTGCACGGGCACGCCGCACATCGGGATCGGCGCGCCGGCGTGCTCGCCGCGGTGGGTCAGCGCGATGTCGAGCGCCGTGGCGGCGGCGTGCGCGTCGTCGAAGAACAGTTCGTAGAAGTCGCCCATACGGAAGAACACCAGCGCGTCCGGATGCGCCGTTTTGACCGCGAACCACTGGGCCATGACGGGGCTGGCGCCGTCCGGCCGCGGCAGGGAGTGAGGCGCGTTCATGGCGGCGTGGACCTGCACGGCACGGCGGATGGTGATCCCGTCGGCGCGTTTCACTCAAGGCCCGCGCTCCGGCGCGCCACAGGCGTGGGGCTTGCTGCCGGCGCAGCCGCCACGCACCATGATCCTGCCGTGTGGGGCGGTCCCGTGTGGCGCACCGACGGCATGTCACGCATGCGCAACGATGAACCCGGGAGCGACACATCATGGCCGAGGGCAGCATCGACACCCGCACGGCCCGCATCTCGGCCGCGGAAGCGCTCGCCATGCACGCGTCCGGCCGGCCGGGAAAGCTCGAGACGCGCATCACCAAGCCGCTGACCACCGCGCGCGACCTCAGCCTCGCCTACTCGCCGGGGGTTGCCGAGCCCTGCCTGCACATCCACCGCGACCCGGCGCTGGCCTACGACTACACGACGCGCGGCAACATGGTCGCCGTGATCTCCAACGGTACCGCCGTGCTCGGCCTCGGCAATCTCGGCGCGCTCGCCAGCAAGCCGGTCATGGAGGGCAAGGTCGCGCTGTTCAAGCGCTTTGCCGACGTGGACGGCATCGACCTAGAGATCGGCACCGAAGATGTGGACGAATTCGTCAACTGCGTCCGCTTCCTCGGGCCGGGCTTCGGCGGCATAAACCTGGAAGACATCAAAGCGCCGGAATGCTTCATCATCGAGCAGCGTCTGCGCGAGCTGATGGACATCCCGGTGTTCCACGACGACCAGCACGGCACCGCGATCGTCGCCGCCGCCGGTCTGATCAACGCCTGCCACCTCACCGGCCGCGATCTGCGCGACACCAAGCTCGTTGTGAACGGCGCAGGGGCTGCGGCGATCGCCTGCGTGGAGCTGCTGAAGGCGATGGGCGTGCGGCCCGAGCACGTCGTGCTCTGCGACACCAAAGGCGTGGTCTACCAGGGCCGCAGCGAGGGCATGAACCAGTGGAAGTCCGCCCACGCCGTGCCGACCGGCGCCCGCAGCCTTGCCGACGCGCTCGACGGCGCGGACGTGTTCTTCGGGCTTTCGGTGAAGGGCGCGCTGACGCCGGACCTGGTGCGCGCGATGGCGGAAAACCCGATCATCTTCGCGATGGCCAACCCCGACCCGGAGATCACGCCGGAGGAGGCGCGCGCCGCCAGCCCGCACGCCATCATCGCGACCGGGCGCAGCGACTATCCGAACCAGGTCAACAACGTGCTCGGCTTTCCCTACATCTTTCGCGGCGCGCTGGACGTGCGGGCGAGCACGATCAACGACGCGATGAAGATCGCCGCGGCGGAAGCGCTCGCCCAGCTCGCGCGCGAGGACGTGCCGGACGAGGTGCACCGTGCGTCGGCCGGCAGCCAGCTGACCTTCGGGCCCGACTACATCATCCCCAACGCGTTCGATCCCCGCCTGATCGGCCGGGTGCCGCCCGCGGTCGCCCGCGCGGCCATGGAAAGCGGCGTGGCCCGCCGGCCGCTCGCCGACCTGCGCCGCTACGGCCGCGAACTCTCCGGCCGGCTGGATCCCACGGCCGGCGCGCTCGACGCCATCATGGAGCGCGTGCGCGCCGAGCCGAAGCGCGTGGTGTTCGCCGAAGGCGAGGAAGAAAAGATCGTCCGCGCCGCCGTCGCCTTCCGCAACGCCGGCTACGGCACGCCCGTGCTGATCGGCCGGGAAGAACGGGTGATGGCGACCATGACGGCGCTCGGCCTTGGCGGAGTCGACGGCATCGAGATCCACAATGCCCGGCTCTCAATCGGCAATCGCCGCTACGCCGAGCACCTCTATGCTCGCCTCCAGCGCAAGGGTTTCCTGGCGCGCGACTGCCAGCGCATGGTCAACCAGGACCGCAACGTGTTCGCCGCCTGCATGGTGGCGACCGGCGACGCCGACGCCATGGTTACCGGCCTCACCCGCTCGACCTCCGTCTGCATCGAGGATATCGGCCAGGCGATCGACGCCGCACCGGGGCGCATCGCCTTCGGCCTGACGCTGATGCTGGGCATGCGCGGCAGCACGATTTTTGTCGCCGACACGGTGATGCACGAGCGCCCCACGCCGCAGCAGCTCGCCGACATCGCCGCCGGCAGTGCCGCCGCCGCGCGCAGCCTCGGCCATGAGCCTCGCGTCGCGCTGCTCTCCCATTCTACCTACGGCAATCCGATGCACCCGCATACGCATTTCGTGCGCGAAGCGGTGGCGCTGCTCGACGCGCGGGGCGTGGATTTCGAATACGACGGCGAGATGAGCCCGGACGTGGCGCTCGACCCGACGCTGCGGGCGCTCTACCCGTTTTGCCGGCTGACGGGCCCCGCCAACATCCTGATCATGCCGGGCCTGCACTCCGCCCACATCGCCTCGCGGCTGGCACCGCGGCTGGGTGACGGCAGCACGATCGGGCCGCTGCTGATCGGCCTCGATCACGCGGTCCAGCTGCTGCCGATGGATGCCTCAGTCAGCCAGATCGTCGATATCGCCGCGCTGGCGGCCCACCAGTCCGTGGCGGCGTGGCAGACCGCCTGATAATGCTGCCATGGCGGCCATCTGACGCTGCTGGGCCGGTCGAGATTCAGCCCGCGGGCGCCGTGCTCGAGAGCTGCGGCATGCTGGGACCGAAGCGGAACTGATGGCTGAGCCCTATGCGGCCGGGCGGATCGCCGGCGCGCTGCGCCGCGACGTCAGCCCGCCATAGGCGAGCAGCGACAATCCGCCCAGCACCACCAGGCCGCCGAGCACCATGAAGCCCGACATGTACGACCCCGTCGCGCTGTAGAGCAGCCCGACCAGGAAACCGGCCAGCGTGCCGCCGCCACCGGCGCCGAGCCCGTTCATGATGCCCGCCGTCGCGCCGACCGCCTCCGGCGCCACGGTCGATTGCAGGATGGACCAGATGTTCGGAGTGTAGCTTCCGGCGTAGAATCCCATCGCCAGCGTGATCAGCGCGAGCTTGGCCAGCCCGCTGTCCACCTCCGGCAGCAGCAGCAGCAGCATGACCCCGGGGATCAGCAGCGCGAGCGAGGCGATCAGCACGCGCCGGCCGGTCCGGTCGCTGATCGCCGACATCGGAATGGCGAAGGCGATCGCCGCGAAATACGGCACGGCGCTGGCGAGCGCCTGCGCCATCCCGGTGAACCCGAGCGAGCGGACCGCGAGCGGGATCCAGAGCGTGATGCCCCAGAACAGCATACCCTGCGTGATATAGCTGAAAACCAGCAGCAGGAAGGGCGGTCCGCCCGCCTGCGCGAGCGTCAGGCCGTGCGGCTCCCCCGCGACCGTTCGGTGGGCGTACGGCGCTTCGGATTCCGGCCGCAGCTTGGCCGCATAGAGCGGCACGATGACGATGAGGCCGATACCGCCCGTTAGGTAGAACAGGATGCGCCACCCATAGGCCTGATAGATCGGCGTCAGCACCATGAAGCCGATGGCGAGTGCGAGGAACTGTCCGTAGTACTGGATGATGCTGTTGGCCTTGGTCAGCTCGTCCGGCGCGAACCAGGATTTGGCAAAGCGCGACTGCTGCGGCCAGTAGATGCCTTCGGCGATGCCGAGGACAAGCCGGCAGGCGAGCAGCACGGCGACCGATGCCGCCATCCCCGCCACCACCGTCGCGGCCGACCAGATGGCGAAGGACCAGATCACCACCGTCTTCGGATCGTGGCGACGGGTGAGAACGCCACCGACGATGTTGGCGACGGCGTAGCCGATCAGGAAGATGGTGAGCGCCCAGCTGGACGTGACGGCGAAACGGTCACCGGCGAAGCCGAGGTCGCGGGCGACCGACGGGAGGCCGACAGAGAGGTTGGTGCGGTCGAGATAGGCGACGAACAGGCCCACCATGAGGGAGCCGCCGATGCTCCACCAGCGCGAGTGCGTCATCTGCCCCCCTCCCGTTGGGCCAGGCCCAAATCTTGCGTCGCGCGGGCGCGCTCAGTAGATCACCGGCTCCGGCACCGGTGCGCCGAACTGGGTGCGCAGGAAATCGAAGTCGCAGCCTTCGTTCGCCTGCTGGATATGCTTGGTGAACATCCAGCCGTAGCCGCGTTCGAAGCGGGCTTCCGGCTGCTTCCAGGCCGCCCGCCGGCGCGCCATCTCCTCGTCGGGCACCTCCATGCGGATGGAGCGCGCAGACACGTCGATGCTGACGATATCGCCCGTTCGCAGCAGGGCGAGCGGGCCGCCGATATAGGATTCCGGCGAGACATGCAGCAAGCAGGCGCCGTAGCTGGTGCCGCTCATGCGTGCGTCCGACAGGCGCAGCATGTCCCGAAAACCTTGCTTCAGCAGCTTGGTCGGCATCGGCAGCATGCCCCATTCCGGCATGCCCGGCCCGCCCTGCGGCCCGGCGTTGCGCAGCACCATCACATGGTCCGCCGTGATGTCCCAGTTCTCGTCGGCGACCGCCTTCTTCATGGAGGGATAATCGTCGAACACCACCGCCGGGCCGGAGTGTTTCAAAAAACGCTGGTCCATCGCGGCCGGCTTGATCACGCAGCCGTCCGGCGCGAGGTTGCCCTTCAGCACCGCCAGCGATCCTTCGCCGTAGATCGGGTTCTCGGTCGTGCGGATCACGTCGTCATTGAAGACTTTTGCACGCTCGATATTCTCGCCGAGCGTGCGGCCGGTCACCGTGATGCAGTCCAGATGCAGATGCTCGCGGATGCGGCCCATCAGGCCGCGGATGCCGCCGGCGTAGAAAAAATCCTCCATCAGGTATTGGTTGCCGCTCGGGCGGACATTGCCGATGACCGGCACGCGGCGGCTGTAGCGCTCGAAATCGTCCAGCCCGATTTCCTGGCCGGCGCGGCGCGCCATCGCGATCAGGTGGATGATGGCGTTCGTCGAGCAGCCCATCGCCATCGCGACGGCGATCGCGTTCTCGAATGCCTCGCGCGTCTGGATGCGCTTGGGCGTCAGGTCCTCCCAGACCATCTCGACGATGCGGCGGCCGGACTCCGAACAGAGCCGCACGTGGCCGGAATCGGCGGCGGGGATGGAGGAGCCGCCGGGCAGCACCATGCCGACCGCCTCGGCGATCGCCGTCATCGTGCTCGCCGTGCCCATCGTCATGCAGGTGCCGTAGGAGCGGGCGATGCCGCCCTCCACGCCGAGCCAGTCCTGGTCGGTGATCTTTCCGGCGCGCAGCTCGTCCCAGTATTTCCAGCTGTCGGAGCCCGAGCCAAGCACCTTGCCCTGCCAGTTGCCGCGCAGCATCGGCCCGGCGGGCACGAAGATCGCCGGGATATTCATGCTGGTCGCTCCGAGCAGCAGGCCCGGCGCGGTCTTGTCGCAGCCGCCCATCAGCACCGCGCCATCGACGGGATGCGAGCGCAGCAGCTCCTCGGTCTCCATCGCCAGCATGTTGCGGTACATCATCGTCGTCGGCTTGACGTAGCTCTCCGACACCGAGAGTGCGGGAAGTTCCACCGGGAAGCCGCCGGCCATCAGGATGCCGCGCTTCACGTCCTCCGCGCGCTGCCGGAAATGCAGGTGGCAGGGCTGCAGGTCCGACCAGGTGTTGACGATGGCGATCACCGGCCGTCCCTGCCACTCCTCCGGCGAATAGCCCATCTGCATCGCCCGCGAGCGGTGGCCGAACGAGCGCAGATCGGCCGGGCCGAACCAGCGGGCCGAGCGTAGTTCGCCAGCACTTTTCCGGTGCGTCAGCGGTTCCTCGGGAATGCTGCCGGGCTCGAGCGGACGAGGCGGAAGCGGATCGTTGGGCATGATTTCCTCCGTGCTGGCCCGCGACACGGCGCGTGCGGTGGCGGCCGGCTGCACCGGCGGGCCGCGTTCGACATGCGATACGCCGGGGCGGCCCGGGCAGTTGCAGGGGAGCCCGGCCCGGTCTCGCGCGTTCGTGCGTCGGGCTGGCGCGCGGAATGCCATCCCGGGAGAGGAAGCGCCATGGAACAGGAAGAAGACCGGGTCGCCGCAAAGATCGCCTGGCGGCTGTTGCCCCTGGTGATCCTTCTCTATCTGGTCGCTTATATCGACCGGCAGAATGTCAGCTTCGCGAAGCTGCAGATGCTCGGCAGCCTGCACATGAGCGAAGTCGCCTACGGTTTCGGCGCCTCTCTGTTCTTCATCGGCTATCTGATCTTCGAGGTGCCCAGCAACATCGCGCTCTACAAGGTCGGCGCCCGCCGCTGGATCGCCCGCATCATGATCACCTGGGGTCTGGTGACGGTCGCGCTCGCCTGGACGCAGTCCGCGCTGATGTTCTACATCCTCCGCTTCCTGCTCGGCGCGGCCGAGGCCGGGCTCTATCCCGGCATCATCTTCTATCTGACGCTGTGGTTTCCCCGACGCCACCGCGTCCAGGTGCTTGGCTACTTCACCCTCGGAAGCAGCCTCGGCAACATGCTGGGTGCGTTGATCAACGGCCTGTTCCTTGGCCTGAACGGCGTCGCCGGGCTGCAGGGCTGGCAGTGGGTGTTCCTGGCCACCGGCATTCCACCGGTCGTGCTCACGTTCGTCACGCTTCGCTACCTGCCGGAGACGCCGCGCGAGGCGAGTTTCCTGAGCGAGTCCGAGAAGCACACGATCCTCGCTGCACTGCAGCGCGACGCACCGAAGGTGGAGGTGCACGGTAATCCGCTTGCCGTGCTGGTGCAGGGCCGCATCTTCGTGCTGGCCTTCTTCTACATGATGGTTTCGATGTCGATCTACGGCATCGGCTACTGGCTGCCGACGGTGGTGCGCAGTTTCGGTGTCAGCAGCATGAGCAACGGGCTGCTGAACATGGTGCCGTGGTTCCTCGCCTCGCTGATGCTGCTCTGGCTGCCTGGAAAGCTGAAGGACCAGGGCGCCGTGCTGTCCTGCGTCGGCGTCGGTGTAGTACTCGGCATCGCCTGCTTCGTCGTCAGTACCACCGCGAGTTCGGCGGTGCTGCGCCTTTGTGCGCTGGCGATCGGCGCACCCTGTCTCTACATCATGATCCCCTGCTTCTGGTCGGTGCCGCCGCGCCTGCTGCACGGCGTTCAGGCGGCCTCGGGAATTGCCGCCATCAATTCGCTCGGCAATCTCGGCGGCTTTTTCGGCCAGAACGCCATGCCCTGGGTGCAGCACGCGACCGGCAGCGTGAGCGCGCCGATGCTGGTACCCGCCGGCTGCCTGGCCGTGCTCGGGGTGGGCGCGATCATTGCTTGGCGCGTCTTCGGGACGGAGCGCACCGCGGTCGCAGGAGTGCCTGCCAGGTAGAGACGGCGAGGACGCTTGCTTCGGGGGCAATTCCTCCGGGTTCGCCGATGGAACCTTGGCGGCGGTTCCGCCCGCTTCCGGCATTGGCCCCGACTGACGGCTCGGTGCCTGGCAACGGACCGATGGCAAAATCTCACTTGCATTATGCAAGTTGGTCGACTAGATTGGGTTGCATGATGCTAGTCAGGGTTTTGTCATGCAGCGCAAGAGCTTCGGCACCATGCCTTGCCCGATCGCCCGCAGCCTCGATCGCGTTGGCGAGTGGTGGAGCATTCTCATTCTGCGCGACGCCTTCCACGGGCTGACGCGCTTCGACGAGTTCCAGAAGAGCCTGGGGATCGCCCCCAACATGCTGGCCCGCCGGCTCAACGCCCTGGTCGAGTCGGGCCTGCTCGAACGCCGGCGCTACAGCGAACGGCCGCCGCGCGACGAATACGTGCTGACGCCGTGCGGGCACGATTTCCGGCCGGTGCTGTGGGCGCTGCTCGCCTGGGGCAACCGACATTTCGCACCCGAGGGCGCGAGCGTGATCCTGGTTGACAGCGAGACCGGCGCGCCCGCCGAGCCCGTGTTGATCGACCGGGTTAGTGGCCGGCCGCTCGCGGAACCGGCGTTCCGCTCGGCCCCGGGTCCGGCGGCGGATGAGCGAACACGCCGGCGGTACGCCCGTCCGCTGGCCGGGGGCGCGCCGTGAGCGCCGCCGTGCTCGGGCGCGATACGGTGCTCGCCCCGGCGACGCGCCGGCAGCGCCTGGCACCGGGCCGGTTCGCGCTTGCCGGCTTGGCGCTGTGCGTGGCGGCGAGCGGCGCGTGGTACGGCTATGACTGGTGGCGCGTCGGGCGCTTCGTCGAGAGCACCGACGACGCCTATGTCGGCGGCGACGTCACCGCCATCGCGCCGCACGTCGCGGGGTTCGTCGCCAGCATCGCGGTCGCCGACAACGAGCCGGTGCGCGCCGGCCAGCTGCTCGTGCAGCTCGATGACCGGGACTATCGCGCCGCTCGCGACCGCGCCGAGGCGGTGCTGCGCGAGCACGAGGCCGCCCTCGCCACGCTGGCGGCGCGGATGGTGCTGCAGCGCTCCGTCATCCGTCAGGCCGAGGCGGACCTGGCGGGACGGACGGCCCAGGCCGCGTTCGCCGCGGCCGATGCGGTGCGCTATGGCGCGTTGGCGCAGACCAGCGCCGGAACCCAGCAGGCGGCGCAGCGCACGCTCGCCGCGGATCGGCAGGCGCAGTCCGCCGTCGATTCGGCGCAGGCCGCGCTGGACGCGGCGCGGCAGCAGCAGGCGGTGCTGGAGACCGGCATCGCCGAGGCGCGCGCAGCGGTCGCCGAAACGCAGGCGACGCTGGCCATCGCCCGCCTCGACCTCGACTACACGCAAATCCGCGCGCCGATCGACGGCTATGTCGGCGCCCGCTCGGCGCAGGCCGGCACCTTCGTCGCCGCCGGCGCCAACCTGCTGTCGATCGTCCCGGCGCACGACCTCTGGGTCGACGCCAACTTCAAGGAGGACCAGCTCGCGCGGCTGCATCCTGGCCAGACCGCGACGATCGTCGCCGACGTGGCACCCGGGGCGGCGCTGCACGGCCGGGTCGTCAGCCTGGCCCCGGCCACCGGCGCGGTGTTCAGCGTCATCCCGCCGGAGAACGCGACGGGCAATTTCACGAAGATCGTGCAGCGCGTGCCCGTGCGCATCGCGCTGGACGGCGGCAGCGCGAGCCTGGGCGTGCTGCGCCCCGGGCTGTCGACGACGGTCAGCATCGACACGCGCCGGGGCGCGCCATGACCCAGGCGCCGCCCGCCGCGCCGCCGGTGCTGCCGTTCGCGGTGATGTGCGTCGGGATGTTCGTCGCATTGCTGGACATCCAGATCGTCGCCTCCTCGCTGCAGGACATCGGTGGCGGCCTCTCGGCGGCGCAGGACCAGATAGGCTGGGTGCAGACCGCCTATCTGATCGCCGAGATCATCGTGATCCCGCTCTCGGGCTGGCTGACCCGGGTGTTCTCGACGCGCTGGCTGTTCGCCGGCTCGGCCGCGGGGTTTACGCTCGCCAGCATGCTCTGCGGGCTGGCCTGGAGCATCCAGAGCATGATCGTGTTCCGCGCGCTGCAGGGGCTGCTCGGCGCGTCGATGATCCCGACCGTGTTCACCTCCTCGTTCCACTATTTCCAGGGGCGGCGCCGCGTCTATGCGGCCGCGGTGGTCGGCACGATCGCTTCGATCGCGCCCACGCTCGGCCCGGTGATCGGCGGCTGGATCACCGATACGCTGGACTGGCGCTGGCTGTTCTACATCAACCTGCTGCCGGGCAGCGCGGTCGCCATCCTGGTTCCGATGCTGGTGAATATCGACCGGCCGGACCACTCGCTGCTCAGGGGCGCGGACTACCCGGGCATCGTCCTGCTGGGGATCGGGCTCGGCACGCTGGAATACGTGCTGGAGGACGGCACGCGCTGGAACTGGTTCAGCGACTCGACGATCACGACCTGCACCGCCATTGCGGCGGTTGCCGGGGTGCTGTTCGTCATCCGCAGCCTGAGCTTCTCGCGCCCGGTCGTCGACTTGCGCGCGCTCGGCGACCGCAACTTCCTGCTGGGCTGCGTGCTGTCCTTCGTCACGGGGATCGGCATCTTCTCGACGATCTACCTGACGCCGCTGTTCCTCGGTTATGTCCGCGGCTTCAGCGCGTGGCAGACCGGCATCGCCGTGTTCGCCACCGGCGCCGCCTCGCTGGCGGGGGTGCCCGTGTATGTGGCGCTCGGACGGCGCGTCGACCTGCGCTGGCTGATGATGTTCGGCCTGGCCTCCTTCGGCCTGGCGATGTGGGGGTTCACCGGCATTACGCACGACTGGGGCGGCGACCAGCTGCTGCTGCCGCAGATCCTGCGCGGCTTTCCCCAGGTCTTCGCGGTGGCGCCGAGCGTGACGCTCGGCCTCGGCAGCCTGCCGCCGGCGCGGCTGACCTACGCGAGCGGCCTGTTCAACATGATGCGCAACCTCGGCGGCGCGGTCGGCATCGCGGTCTGCGGCGCCATCCTGAACGCGCGGACCAATGTCCATTTCCTGGCGATCGCCTCGCACCTGACGCCGGCGAACGCGGCCATGCACCGGTTTGTGCATGACATGGCACAGCGCTACGCGGCCGTGCCGGGTGCGGCGGCGGAGGGGCAGCAGGCGGCGATCGTGCGGCTCTGGGGCCTCGCGCATCGCGAGGCGGCGACACTGGCCTATGCCGACGCCTTCCGCGCCATCATGGTCGCCTTCGTCATCGCCACGCTGCTGGTGCCGCTGCTGCGTCGGGTGGCGCCGCCGCCGGTGCCCTCCGCCGAGGCGCACTGAGGCAGACGCCTGCTTCGCAAGGGAGATTCGTGGATGCGCATTCTCGTGGTGGGCGCCGGCGCGATCGGCGGCTATTTCGGCGGCCGGCTGCTGCAGGCCGGGCGCGACGTCACGTTCCTGGTGCGCGCCCGACGCGCCACCGAGCTTGCCAGAACCGGGCTGGCGATCCGCAGCCATCTCGGCGACGCCGATCTCCGCGCGCCCGTGCTCTCCGAAGAGGCGCTCGCGGAGCCGTTCGATCTCGTGCTGCTGGGCTGCAAGGCGTACGACCTCGATGCGGCGATGATCTCCTTCGCTCGCGCCGTCGGACCCGGCACGGCGATCCTGCCGGTGCTCAACGGCATGCGTCACATGGACGTGCTGGCCGAGCGCTTCGGCGACGGGCGCGTGCTCGGCGGCCAGTGTGTCATCTCGGCGGCACTCGACCCGGAGGGCCGGATCCTGCACCTCAATGAAGCTCACACGCTCACCTTCGGCGAACCGGACGGCGCCCAGACCCCGCGCATCGCCGCGATCACGGCGGCGCTGTCGGGCGCGGGCTTCGACGCGGAACGCAGCGAGACGATCCTCCAGGCGATGTGGGAGAAATGGGTGTTCATCGCGACGCTCGCCGGCGTGACCTGCCTGATGCGCGGAGCGATCGGCGATGTCGTCGCGGCCGGCGCGGGCGACCTGGCGACCGCGCTGTTCGACGAATGCGCCGCAATCGCCGCGGCGCAGGGCTTTGCGCCGCGCCCCGCGTTCCGGAAGCGCATGCGCCCGGCCTTCGCGGCACCAGGCTCCCCGATGACCGCCTCGATGCTGCGCGACGTCGAGCGCGGCGCGCCGGTCGAGGCCGATCACATCCTGGGCGACCTGCTGGGTCGCGCCGCATCGCCGGAGGACCAGCCGCTGCTGCGCATCGCACTTGCACATCTGAAGTCATACGAAGCCAGGCGGACGCGGGAGAATGCGGCGGGCGGTTAGGCCGGATCGGTCCGTATCTCCGTCAGGCCCGCTTCCAGCACCGCGCGCAGATCGAGCGCGGCCAGGGCGATACAGCCGGCGGTGGGGGCGAAATCGCCTGTGGCGACGTGCAGGAAGATCGCCGAGCCGCGGCCGCGCTCGACCGGGGCGTCGTTCCAGCCGAGCACGCCGACGATGTCGTAGAGCCCGTCCGATCGCCACAGCTCTTCGCATCGCGCGGCATGCGGCAGCCGCACGATCCGGTTGTAGTCGGGATGGGCGGGGTCGTCGCACCAGCCGTCCTGTGCGCCGATCGGCTCGAGTGGCACGGCGCAGGCCGGCGGGGGCACGCGGTCGGCGCGGTACAGCACGCGCCGCAGCGGCAGGGTGCCGGCCGGGGTGGCGCCGTCGCCCTCCTGCTTGTCGGGCCGCACCCCGCCCCGGCCGATCGCGGCGCGGAACGCCCGGCCTGCCAGCACGAGCCGCCCCTCCGGCCGAAGCGTCGCCTGCACCACGGCCGCCTCTCAGTCGAGCAGGTGGCCGAGCCGCCGCGCCTTGGCGGCCAGGTAGCGATCGTTCACCCCGTTGGGCGGAACGACGTGGCCGACGCGCTCCACCACCTCGACGCCGCAAGCCGCCAGCGCGGCGAGCTTGTGCGGATTGTTGGTCAGCAGCCGCACCCGACGGACGCCCAGCGCCTCCAGCATGACGGCGGCGGGCAAAAAACTCCGCTCGTCCACCGCCCAGCCGAGGGCGCGGTTGGCGTCCAGGGTATCGAGCCCGCGATCCTGCAGCGCATAGGCGCGCAGCTTGTTCACGAGGCCGATGCCGCGCCCCTCCTGTGCCAGGTAGATCACCACGCCCGCGCCGTCCTCGGCGATGCGGCGGATCGCGCCGCGAAGCTGCGCGCCGCAATCGCAGCGCAGGCTGCCGAGCAGGTCGCCGGTGAAGCACTCGGAGTGCACACGCACCAGCGGAGCGGCCACCGTCTCCGGCGCGCCGATGACGATGGCCAGGTGCTCGATCCCGCCGTCGCTCGGGCGGAAGGCCACCACGCGGGCGTCGCGCGCGTCCTCGAGCGGCACGTGCGCCTCGGCGACCGGACGCAGGCCGATGCTCAGGCTCGCGGGATAGTCCAGTACGTCGGCGGCGGCGACGCCCAGCACAATCTCGGGCGGTGCTCGCCGGGCGGGTGCCGCGAGCACCGCCGGCAGCAGCCGGCCGAGCTTGGTCAGCATCAGCGCGGTGGCGGCGTCGGCCGGGGCCGGGGCCGGGGTCGGCGAGGCCGCGATGATCTGCTCGGCGGTGGGGTCGGCGAGGCTGCGCAGCGCGGCCGGCCGGCGCAGGACGGCGTTGAGCCGCAGTGCCTGCACGGTCGCCTCGGCCTGCGCCGGCCGGCGCAGCAGCGCGGCGGCGCGCGCCGGGGCGAGCAGCAGCACCGGGTCCTCGGCCGCCAGTGCGAAGAACTCCGCCAGCCCGCGTTCCTGCGCCGTCTCGGCAGCCAGCAGCACCAGGGTCTGGGCGCCGACCAGCAGAACCGGGGCGCCGCGCCGCAGGTCGGCGGCTGCCCGGTGCACCGCGCGCAGCCGCAGCGATGCATCCGTCGCGCCGTCGCCCTTCGTATCAGGGGGAGCGGGGCGGGCGGGGAGCGAAGGGTTCATACAGACATGGTGACGGGGTTTCGTGGTTTGGCCAGTCGGTTTCGGCGTGCCGGAGACCGCCTGGGCGCTCGGCGCCTCGTCGATCTGCGACGGGTATATGGGGCGGCGCCGGCCGCCTGTCCTGCCCTGAGTTCACGAAAAAGTGTGCAGGGACGGCGAGGATCGGGCAGAATGACTGCGGCTGATTTCGCGTTGGCTGTGCAATCGGGCATGCGGCACCAACTGGTGAACGGGCCCCGTCGGCGCCGCGACATCTGGCATGAGCGGGCGATCGGATCGTGCGAGGACTGACGATGGCGGGCGAGCGGCCCATCCTGATTGTCGATGACGATCGCGCGCTGCGCGCGACGCTGGCCGAGCAGCTCGCCGTGGACGGCGAGTTTGCGGCGAGCGAGGCGGCGACGGCGAGCGAGGCGGAGGCCAAGGTTACCGCGCGCGACACCCGCTTTGACGCGGTGATCCTCGACGTGCGGCTGCCGGACGGTGATGGGCGTGATCTCTGCGCCCGGCTGCGCCGCGCCGGCATCAAGGTGCCGATCATCATGCTGACCGGGTCGGACGAGGAATCCGACGTGGTGCGCGGCCTGGACGCCGGTGCCAACGACTACATCGCCAAGCCGTTCCGGCTGAATGAGCTGCTGGCCAGGCTGCGCGCCCAGCTGCGCATCTTCGAGAACAGCGAGGACGCGGTGTTCTCGATTGGCCCGTACACGTTCCGTCCGGCCGCCAAGCTGCTGCAGGATCCGGCGAAGAATCGCCGCATCCGCCTCACCGAGAAGGAGGCGGCGATCCTGAAATTCCTCTACCGCGCCGGCACCCGGCCGGTCGCGCGGCAGGTGCTGCTCAACGAGGTCTGGGGCTACAACGCCGCGGTCACCACGCACACGCTGGAGACGCACATCTACCGGCTGCGCCAGAAGATCGAGCCGGACCCCTCCAACGCCCGCCTGCTCGTCACCGAGGGCGGCGGCTACCGGCTCGATCCGGACGGCCTCCCGATGGCGGCTTCCTAACCGGCTCACGCCAGCTAAAGAGCCAGCTCGACGCACACCGGCACATGGTCGGATGGCTGCGGCCAGTCGCGCGCGTCTTTCAGCGTGACCTGCCGGACCAGAGCGGGGGCGAGGTCGTGCGTCACCCAGACATGGTCGAGCCGGCGGCCGCGGTCGGAGGCGCGCCAGTCGATATTGCGGTATGACCACCACGTGTAGTGCTTGTGCTCGGCCGGCACGAAGCGACGGACGGCATCGGTGAACCCGGTCGCCAGCCATGCCGTGAGACCCTCCGTCTCCGGCGGCGTGTGACTGACCACCTTGAGAAGCTGACGATGGCTCCAGACGTCGTGCTCGAGCGGGGCGATGTTCAGGTCCCCGACCAGGATGCTGCGAGCCGGCGGGGTCGTGGCGAACCAGCCGGTCGCCTCGGCGACGAAGTCGAGCTTGTGGCGGTATTTCGGGTTTGCCGCGGGATCGGGCACGTCGCCGCCGGCCGGCACGTAGAAGTCGTGCAGCACGACCGGCTCGCCGGGGACGTCCAGCCGCACCGCGAGGTGCCGGCAATCGCCCTTGCTGCACCAGTCCGGCGCGTCCGACTGCTCCTCGAAGGGCACGCGGGAGAACACCGCCACTCCGTTGTAGCCCTTCATCCCCCGGAAGGCGACGAATGGGAACCCGAGCGATTTCGGGACTTTCGCCGGGAACAGCGGGTCCGCCACCTTCGTCTCCTGCAGGCAGATCACGTCCGGCGACACGCCGTCGATCAGCCGGCGCAGCAGCGGCGCGCGTAGGCGGAGCGAGTTGATGTTCCAGGTCGCGACGCGCAGGCGCCGCCGTCGTGGCGCCATCAGACGATCCGCGTGCGGACGCTGCCGACCGCTTCGATTTGCCCCTCCAGCAGGTCGCCGCGGCGCACCGCCGCGACCCCCTCGGGCGTGCCGGTGAAGATGAGGTCGCCGGGCGCCAGCCGCACCAGGCGCGACAGGTAGGCGATCGTCTCGGCAACGCTCCAGATGAGCTGCGAGAGGTCGGATTTCTGACGCACCGCGCCATTCACCCTGAGCTCGATCGCTCCTTTCGCGGGATGGCCGATGCGCGCTGCGGGTGCCAGCTCTCCGGTGGGGGCGGAGGCGTCGAACCCCTTGCCCATCTCCCAGGGCTTTCCCTCCTTCTTGGCTTGGCCCTGCAGGTCGCGCCGGGTCATGTCCAGGCCCGCCGCATAGCCCCAGACGTGGTCGAGCGCCCGGCTCTCCGGGATGTCGGCGCCGCCCGTGCCGATCGCCGCCACCAGCTCCATTTCGTGGTGGAGGTCCTCTGTCATCGGCGGATAGGGCATGTCGGCCTCGCGGGTCAGCAGCGCGTCCGCCGGCTTGCTGAAGAAGAAGGGCGGCTCGCGGTCGGGGTCGGCGCCCATCTCGCGGGCGTGCGCGGCGTAGTTGCGGCCGACGCAGAAGATGCGGCGGACGGGAAAGGCGCCGCCGCCCGCGACGGCAAGCGCAGCCTGTGGCGGGGGCGTAATCACGTATTCTGGCATGCTGGATCCCGGCGAAATCGGCGCCAGGATAGCCGGCCGCAGACGGCCGGATAAGCCCGGCCGCGCTACCCCGCTTCACGCCAAACGCCGGCCAACTGGCGCTCGATCAGCCGGGCGTAGAAGCCGCGCCGCGCGAGCAGCTCGCCGTGCGCGCCCGCTTCGATCACTCGCCCGCCGTCCAGCACCAGGATGGTGTCGGCCGCCTGGATGGTGGAGAGCCGGTGGGCGATGATGATCGTCGTGCGGTTGCGCATCAGCCGGTCGAGTGCGGCGCGGATCTGCTGCTCATTGATCGTGTCGAGGTGCGAGGTCGCCTCGTCCAGGATCAGCACCGGCGCGTCGCGCAGGAAGGCGCGCGCGATGGCGATGCGCTGGCGCTGACCGCCGGATAGCTGCACCCCGCGCTCGCCGACGCGCGTGCGCAGGCCGTCCGGCAGCCGTGCCACGAATTCGGTGAGCGCCGCGTTCTCAAGCGCCTGGCAGATCGCCGCCTCGTCGGCGTCTGGGCGGGCGAGCCGAATGTTCGCTTCCAGAGTATCGTTGAACAGATAGGTGTCCTGCGCGACCAGTGCGACGCGCGCGCGCAGGCCGTCCAGCGACAGTCGGCGCAGATCGACGCCATCCAGCGTGATGGCGCCGGATTGCGGATCCCAGAAGCGTAGCAGCAGGTTGGCGATGGTGGTCTTGCCGGCACCGGACGGCCCGACCAGGGCCACGGTGGCGCCGGCCGGGACCGAAAAGCTCACCCCCGAGAGTGCCGGGCGCTGCCGGCCGGGATAGGCGAACTCCACGCGCTCGAAGGCAAGCGCCGAGCCCCCGGCGGGTGCGGCGGGCATGACCGGACCGTCGGTGATCGGCACCGGCTCCGCCTCCACCACGTGCAGTCGGCGTGTCGAGGCGATGGTGTCGGCAAGCTGACGGCCGACCTGGGCGATTTCGGAGACCGGCAGGAAGGCGGCGATGGCGACCAGCACCAGCAGCGGCAGCAGCCCCGGCGCGATCCAGCCGCGCTGCGCCAGCACCGCCCCGCCCACCGCGACCGCCAGCCCGCCGAGGCCGGTCGCGATCTCCAGCCCCGCCGTCTGCTGCGCGAGGTCGCCGAGCAGCACGAGCCGCTGGCAATGGTAGCGCCGCACGAGGTCCATGAACGCGGTCCGCCGCGCCGCGGTCGCCTCGAAGGCGATCAGCTCCGCCAGGCCCTGGATGGTCTCCGTCACATGCGCGCCCAGCTCGCCCAGCACCGCGCGCGCCTGCGAGCCGGTCCGGTCGATGCGCCGCCGGCCGAGAATCGGCGACAGCCCTGCCCAGGCCAGGAAGGGCAGCAAGGCGAGCGCCAGCGGCCACGCCGTGACGCCCAGCAGCGCCAGCACGGCCATCGGCACCAGCACGGCGACGAAGGCCGGCGCCACCGTGTGGGCGTAGAAATACTCGACGGTCTCGACGTCCTGGGTGGCCAGCGCCACGAGGTCGCCGGAGCGGCGGCGGAGCAGATAGGCAGGCGCCAGGGCGTCCAGCCTGGCGAACAACGCGATGCGCATCTCGGCAAGCAGCCGATAGGCCATGGCGTGCGCCATCCAGGATTCCAGCCAGTGCAGCAGCGCGGCCAGCGGGGCTGACAGCAGCAGGGCGGCGATCAGTGCCGTCGTCGGGCGGCCCGCCTTCACCCCGGCGATCACCAGCGCGCCGAGCGCGCCTACGCCGATGAAGGCGGAGACCCGGCCGACGCCGCAGGCCACCGTCAGCGCCAGCCGGCCGCGCCACGGCCGGATGAAGCCGAGCAAGGTGGCGATCGTCTGCGGACAGCCAACCTCCGCCGCGTCGGCCGAGAGCGCGCGCACCTCAACGCTCGTGGCCGCCTCGGCGACCGCCGGCTGTGCGGCGGCGGCGGCCGGCAACGCCTGCACCACGCCGTGCGCCGGAGCGGCTAGCTGTGGCGCCATCAGCCGGCGATAGGGCCCGTCCTCCGCGATCAGCGCGTCGTGCCGGCCGCTCTGCACCACCCGTCCGTGGTCGAGCACGAGGATGCGGTCGGCGCCAATTACGCTGGAGAGGCGATGCGCGAGGATCAGGGTGGTGCGGCCCTGCATGAGCCGGTCGAGCGCCTGCTGGATCTCCGCCTCGTTCTCGGCGTCCACCGCCGAGAGTGCCTCGTCGAGCACCAGGATCGGCGCGTCACGCAACAGCGCGCGGGCGATCGCCAGGCGTTGGCGCTGGCCGCCGGAGAGTCGCGCGCCGCGCTCGCCGATCACGGTGGCGTAGCCGTCGGGCAGGGCGGCGATGAAGTCATGGGCGTTGGCGGCGCGGGCGGCGGCGACCATCGCGGTCTCGCTCGCCTCCGGCCTGCCGAGTCGAAGATTGTCCGCGACCGTGCCGTGGAACAGGTAGGTGTCCTGCGCCACCACGGCGATCATGCGGCGGACCTGCCGAGGATCGAGGTCGCGCAGGTCGTGCCCGCCGATCCGCACCGCGCCAGACTGCGGGTCGTAGAGGCGCAGCAACAGCCGGACGATCGAGGATTTGCCGGCCCCGCTCGGCCCGACGATGCCGACGCGCTCGCCCGCCGCGGCCGTGAAGCTCAGACCCTCATGCGCCGGGCGCCGGCGACCGGGATAGGCGAAGCCCACCCCGGCGAACGCGATCTCTGCGCGCAATGCCCGCGCTTCGCCGCCTCCTTCCGGAAGGCCGCCGTCCGCCTCCAGCAGCGCGTGCACGCCGACGGCCGCGGACTGGCCGACCATGCCGTGATGCAGCACGGTGCGCAGGTCGCGCAGCGGTCGGAAGATTTCGGTCCCGGCCATTAGCACGATGAGCAGCGCCTCCAGGCTCATCTGGCCGTTGCGTACCCGCCAGGCGCCGAGCGCCAGGGCCGCGGCGGCGCCGGCCCCCGTGCCGAGATCGGTCATGCCGCGCGTCAGCAGGCTCAGCCCGAGCACCCACTGCGTGCTCCGGGAGAGCGCGCGTGCCTTCGTTGCCAGCATGCGGCCGTAGGCCTTGCTCTGGCCGAAGGCTTTCAAGGTCGGCAGCCCCTGCACGGCATCCAGAAACTCCTCGCCGAACGCCTTCAGGGCCTGCTGTCGGGCGAGTGACGCGCGCCGGTCGTGACGATGGACCAGCTGCGGCAGCAGCAGCGTGAACAGTGCGGCGGCGAGCAAAACGCCGGCCACCTGCCAGTCCCAGAACGCGATGAAGGCGAAGATTGCGAGCGGTGCCGCGGCGGCGATGCAGAGCTGCGGCACGTACTGGCCGTAGAACGCCTGGAGCTGCTCGACGCCGTCCACCATGGAGAGCATGACGCCGCCGGTGCGCTCGGCGCCGAACCAGGCCGGGCCGAGGGCGACGACGCGGTCGAAAAGCGCGCCGCGCAGCCGGTCCTGCACGCGTGCGGCGGTGCCATGGGCGATGAGGGTGCGCCGATGGTCGAGCCAGGCGCGCAGCACGACGCAGCCGGCCGCCCCAGCGCCGGCGATCGCAATTGATCGCGCCGCGGCCCCGCCGAACACCAGCGCCAGCAGCCGGCCGAGGAAGACGAAGCGCCCGATGCCGAACGCCATCGCGAGCAGGCCGACCAGGATCGCCAGCGCGATCCGGCCGCGCAGCCCGCGCGTCAGGCGCCACAGCTTTGGGTCGAAATACATGCCCTCGTCCTTAGAGACCCGCCTGATAAGCTGCTACAGCCGCCATCTGGCGCGGCCTTCTGCGCTTCCGGTCCTCACGGCCCCGACGACCGCTCCGCTCCTGTTCTCGAAAGCCACGTCAGCTGACTCGCGGTAGCGCATTCTCAAACGGTCTCTTGGCAAACCCGGAACGCAGGGTCCGGAATGATGACGACCGGCGGGATCTGAGCGTCCGGTGCTTAACCGCTTTTTATCCGAATTCGCCGCAGCCTGCCATGCCGCCGCCTGACACGGCGCACGCAACTTTGACGCAGGAGTTCTCATGCGCGCATCCGGCTATCTGCTCGCCGCCACCCTGTTTGCCGCCAGCGGCGGCGCGGCGCTCGCTGCCGATCAGGATTTCACGCTCGTGAACCACACCGGCAGGCAGATCGACAATGTCTACGTCAGCAAGGTCAGCTCGAACAGCTGGGAAGAGGACGTGATGGGCAAGGACACGCTGGACGCCGGCAAGTCCGTGGACATCTCCTTCGCCCGGGGTGAGCGCGGCTGCCACTGGGATCTGCTGGTCAAGTACCACAGCGGCGGGCAGGACTCCTGGTCCAACGTCAATCTCTGCGACGTCTCGACGGTGACCCTGTTCCGCGACGAGAACGGCCACGTGCGGGCAGACTCGGAGTAGGCGTCGCGCGGACGCTCGGCATTCGATTCGGCCGGCGGTTCCGCAGAGACCATTCTGCCGCGACACACGCAGTTTCCCCGCGGCGTCAACGGCGTGTTGCGATGTCGGGAACCGGACGAGCAACCCCAGGACATGGGGCGCTCGGTCGAGCATCCGGAGCTGGCTGCTGCGAGGGCGCAGGCTCGGCGCTCCGCAGAGCCTGCCCTGGCCTCAGTGCGAAATCGCCTCCAGCTGCAGGTGGTTCACCCGCGGCCCGAAGATGCCGATCGACAGGATCACGACCAGCATGGCCACGGCAATGAAGGCGAACACCGCCGGTACGCCGCCGCTCTGCAGGAAAAAGGCGATCATGAAGCTCATGAACACCGTGCTGATCCGGCTGAACGAATAGACGAAGCCGACCGCACGCGCACGCTGATGCTCGTGGTGTTCCAGTTCTTCCAGACCGTCGGCTTCT
>JAFAYA010000124.1 GCA_019240635.1 Acidisphaera sp.
CGAAGCCGAAGCAGTCGGACGAGGGCATGTCGAGCCATTGCGTCTTTCCGCGCTCGGGCGCACCGGCGAGGATGCCGGCGTGGTGCAGCAGGTTGCGCACGCCGCGTTTGGCGACCGCCACCGTCGCCGCACGGCTGGTGCCGCCGCCGCCGAGTTCGGTGGTGACGAACACGCGGCCCATCGCCTCGGCCGTCGTGTCGTACATGCCGACCGCGTCGATCTCGCGCATGCGCATTGACCACGGAGCGGAAAACGCTTCGACCGCCGCGAAGCAGCGCGCCTCCTGCTCGCGGTCCGGCAGCTCGTGGGCCGCGGCGTACGGCAGGAAATCGAGCGTGCGGCCGCCGGAATGGAAGTCCAGCACCACGTCGGCGAGCGGTAGCAGGACACGCGAAAAATAGTCGGCGATCTTTTCCGTCACCGTGCCGTCCGGGCGACCCGGAAAGCTTCGGTTGAGGTTGCCCCTGTCGATCGGCGAGGTGCGCGTGCCGGCGCGGAACGCCGGATAGTTCATGGCGGGCACGATGATGACGCGCCCGCGCACGGAATCGGGGGCCAGCGTACGCGCCAGCTCGAACAGCGCGATCGGGCCCTCGTATTCGTCGCCGTGATTGGCGCCGGTCAGCAGAGCCGTCGGTCCCTCGCCGTTCGCGACCACCGCGATAGGGATCATCACCGAGCCCCAGGCGGAATCGTCGCGGCTGTAGGGCAGACGCAAAAATCCGTGCTGCACGCCCGGCGCGGAAAAATCGACGGTCGGCTGGATCGGCGACGCACGCACCCGCTCAGTCTTTCACGAAGAGGCGGCGCGGCACGTCGGCGAGGCATTCGACGCCGGTCGGCGTGATAACGATGCTCTCGGTGATCTCCAGGCCCATCGTCTCCAGCCACAGCCCGGACATGAAGTGAAACGTCATGCCCGGCCGCAGCTCGGTGCGGTCGCCGGCGCGCAGGCTCATCGTGCGCTCGCCCCAGTCCGGCGGGTAGCTGAGGCCGATCGAGTAGCCCGTCCGGTTGTCTTTCACGATGCCGTGCCGCTGCAGCACGGCGAAGAAGCCGTTGGCGAGGTCCTCGCAGGTATTGCCGGGGCGCGCGGCGGCCAGCCCGGCCTCCATGCCCTCCAGCACCGCCTTCTCGGCGTCGAGGAAAGCCTGGGTGGGCTTGCCGAGAAACACCGTGCGCGACAGCGGGCAGTGGTAGCGGCGATAGCAGCCGGCGATCTCGAAGAACGTGCCCTCGCCGCGCTGCATCGGCCGGTCGTCCCAGGTCAAATGCGGCGCCGAAGCCTCGGCACCCGAGGGCAGCAGCGGCACGATCGCCGGATAGTCGCCGCCGAACCCGTCCGCGCCGCGGATGCCGACGTCGTAGATCTCGGCCACCAGGTCGCATTTGCGCATGCCCGGCTCGACGCGCTCGAGGATGCGCGCGTGCATCGCCTCGACGATGCGGGCGGCGCGGCGCATGTACTCCAGTTCCTGCGGGCTCTTCACCGCACGCTGCCAGTTCACCAGGGCCGTGGCATCGGAAAAACGGGCGTTCGGCAGGCCGTGCTGCAAGGCGGCGTAGGCGGCGGCGGAAAACCAGTAGTTGTCCATCTCCACGCCGATGGAGAGGCGGCCCCAGCCCCGCTGCCCGATCAGTTGCGCCAGCACCTGCATCGGGTGGCGCTCGGCGGACTGCACGTAATGGTCGGGGTAGCCGACGATGTTCTCGTGCGCGATGTAGGCGGTGCGTTTCGCGCCGTTGGCATCCTGGCCGCGGCCGAACCACAGCGGCTCGCCCTCGGGCGGCACCAGCACGCACTGGTGCACGTAGAACGACCAGCCATCGTAGCCGGTCAGCCACGCCATGTTGGAGGGATCGCTCGCGATCAGCAGGTCGATGCCGGCCTGCTGCATGGCCGCGCGCGTGCTGGCGAGGCGCTCGGCGTACTCGGTGCGGGTAAAGGGCAAGGAGATGCTCACGCGGACCTCGTTTCAGGTGTCGACAAAGCTGCGCCCTCGAGGATGCGCCGGTGCAGCGCCGGATCGATGTTGCCGCCCGACACCACCAGGACCGCCGGGCCGCGCGGCGTAACCTTGCCGGCGAGCAGTGCTGCGATGGCGACAGCGCCGGCGCCCTCCACCACCTGCTGCTCGGCGGCGTGGGCATGGCGGATGCCGGCGGCGATCTCCTCCTCAGAGAGCAGGACCACCTCGTCCAGCAGGTCGCGCGCCATGGTGAAGGTGTAGCGGTTGGCGAGACCGATGCCGCCGCCGAGCGAGTCGGCAAGCGTCGGCAGCTCCTCGACCGGCACGGGACGGCCTGCCGCCAGGCTGGCGTGCATGGCCGCGCCCCGCGCCATGCTGACGCCGATCACCCGCGCCTGCGGCCGCAGCGCCTTGACCGCCGCGGCGATGCCGGCCGCCAGCCCGCCGCCGGAGAGCGGCACCAGCACCAGCTCGGCTTCCGGAACATCCTCCAGGATCTCGAGACCGATCGTGCCCTGCCCGGCGATGATCTCCGGCGCATCGAACGGCGGCACCAGGGTGAGGCCCTCCGCCCGGGCGAGCCGTACTGCCGCTTCCTCCGCCTCGTCCTGCGAGCGGCCGGTAATGCGGATCTCGGCGCCGAGCGCGCGGATCGCGGCGACCTTGTTGGCCGGCACCAGGCTCGACATGAAGACCACACAGCGCACACCCTGCGCCGCCGCGGCGTGCGAGAGGGCGCGGCCGTGATTGCCGGTGGAGACCGTGACCAGGCCGCGCGCCCGCGCCGCCGCCGGCAGCTTCAGCACCGCGTTGGTGGCGCCCCGCAGCTTGAAGCTGCCGGTGGTCTGCCGGTTCTCGAGCTTGAGGTGGACCGGCGCGCCGCAGCGTCGGCTCAGCCCGAGCGAATGGCGCATCGGCGTGCGCAGCACCTGCCCGGCGATGCGCTGCCGCGCGTCTTCGATGGCGGCGAGCGGCATGGCGGCGAATGATGCGGGCGCGCGAGCGGCTGACCGATTGTCCTGCATAAATCCAGGTTAATAGCCAAGTGTATCAGGTCAATAACTTTATTGCTTCAGTACAATGTGCCCTCACGCGATGCCGGCGACCCCGTGCACCGGGGGCACCTGCGCCAAGGTCGTCCGGATGGTCGCGAACGCCGCCCGCAGCTGCTCGTGCGTGTAGCGCCCGCCGATCGCCACGCGCAGGCCGCCGCGCGGCTCGCCGCCGGCGACGAACGGATCAGACGGCGTCACGGCGATGCCGCGCGCCGCCAGAGCAAGGATGAGCTGCTCTTCGGTCCAGCGCTCGGGCACGTGCAGCCAGGCGGTGAGCGAGAGCGGATGCCGGCCGGCCACGTAAGCGCCGAGGACGTCCCTCACCATCTCCTGGCGCGCCCGGATCTCCGCGCGCTGCAGCGATAGCAGCTCGGCGGCGGCGCCCGACTCCACCCAGCGCGTCGCCATCTCCGCGACGGCCGGCACGCCGCTCCAGCTCGTCACCCGCAGGATACTCGTGGTGCGCATGGCGAATTGCGGCGGCACCACCAGATAGCCGGCGCGCAGCCCGGTCATGACGGACTTGGTGAAGCTGGTGGCGAAGAAGCCCAGCTCCGGCAGCATGCCGGCGATCGACGGCAGCTCGGTATCGAGCAGCGGCTTGCATACCTCGTCCTCGACGACGAACAGGCGGTGGCGGCGGGCGACGTCGGCGATCTGCCGCCGTCGCTCCGCCCCGGCGAGGTGGCCGGTCGGGTTGCCGAGGCTCGGCACCAGCACCAGCGCCGTGGCCTGGCCCCCGGCGCAGGCCTCCGCCAGCGCATCCGGCAGCACCCCCTCGGCATCGCAAGGCAGGCCGCGCAACGCATAGCCGAGCACGCTGGCGAGGCCGATCACGCCGTGATCGGTCAGGCACTCCGTCAGCACCAGGTCGCCCGGGCGGACGACGGTGGCGAGGGCGAGGAATACCGCGTGCGCCGCCCCGCCGGTGACGAGGATGCGGTCCGGCTCCGCCTGGACCCCGAGCCGCGCGAGCCAGCGCGCCGCCGCCTCGCGATGCCGGGCGAGCCCGGCGATCGGCCGGCACGGCCGCATCCAGACGCTGTTCTCGCTCGCCGCCATCTCCGCCATCAGGGCACGCGAGGCCTGCTCGTGCGCATCAAGCCAGGCGGCGCGGATAATCGAGAGATCGACCAGTCCGGTGGGACTGCGGTCGAGCATGAAGCGGTCGGCGCGCTCGGTCACCCGGCTGCGCACGAAGGTGCCGCGGCCGACCTCGCCGCGCAGATAGCCTCGCCGCTCGGCCTCCTTGTAGCCGAGGCCGACGGTCTGCACGGAGAGGCCGAGCCGCTGCGCGAGGTCGCGCTGCGGCGGCAGCTGCGCGCCGGGCGGCAGCACGCCGCGGTCGATATCGGCGATGATCCCGTCCGCGAGGCGCTTGTGCTTGGTCGCCCCGCGCCGCTCGCCGGCCAAGCCCGGCAGCCACTCCGTCGCCACGTCTGCCCCCGGCCGGTTCAGCACATCTTCCACACATGGCCAGAATGGACCAGGGCATTGCCCTGATCAAGACCAGTGCAATTGGTCGGACGTCGGTAGCTCAGCCGGGCGGGCGCGCCGCCTGCATCAGCGCCTTCATGCGGCGCACCGCCGCCGGCAGCCCTTCCAGGATCGCCTGGCCGATCAGGAAGTGGCCGATGTTCAACTCGACGACCTGCGGCAGCGCGGCGACCGGGCCGACATTGTCGTGGGTCAGGCCATGCCCCGCGTGGCATTCGAGGCCCAGCGAAGCACCGCGCTCCGCCGCCCGCGCCAGCCGGTCGAGCTCGCCGGGGCCGCCATGCGCGTAGGCGCCGGTGTGCAGCTCGACGACCGGCGCGCCGATCGCGGCGGCGGCTTCGAGCTGCGGCGTATCGGGGTCGATGAACAGCGAGACTCGGATGCCGGCGGCGGCCAGCGCCGCCACGACCGGGCGTAGCGCCTCGCGCTGGCCGGCGACGTCCAGCCCGCCCTCCGTGGTGACCTCGGCACGCCGCTCCGGCACCAGGCAGGCGGCGTGCGGCGTCGTGTCGCGGGCGATGCGCAGCATCTCCGCGGTCGCCGCCATCTCCAGGTTGATCGGCGCCGTGATCGCCGCGCGGATGCGGGCGACGTCGTCGTCGCGGATGTGCCGCCGATCCTCGCGCAGATGCAGCGTGATGCCGTCGGCGCCGGCGGCCAGCGCCGCCTGCGCGGCGGCCAGCGGGTCGGGGTGCGCGCCGCCGCGCGCGTTGCGCACGGTCGCCACGTGGTCGATGTTCACGCCGAGTCGTAAAGTCCTCGCGTGCAAAGTCATGGCCCGCCGCTCCGCCGCTTCGCCAGGTCCGCCGCGAGCCGGAGTGCGGCGATCAGGCTCGCGGGATCGGCGCGGCCGGCGCCGGCGATGTCGAAGGCCGTGCCGTGGTCGGGCGAGGTGCGCACGATCGGCAGGCCGAGCGTCACGTTCACGCCGCGGTCCATGGCGAGCGTCTTCAGCGGGATCAGCGCCTGGTCGTGGTACATGCAGATCGCCGCATCGTAGCCCGCGCGCGCCGCCGGCGTGAACATGGTATCGGGCGGCCAGGGTCCGCTCACGTCGAAACCCTCGGCGCGCAGCGCGGCGAGCGCCGGGCCGATGATCGTCACCTCCTCGGTCCCCAGCGCGCCGCCCTCGCCGGCGTGCGGATTGAGCCCGGCGATCGCGAGGCGCGGCCGGGCGATGCCGAAATCGCGCGCCAGTGCGGCGTGGGTGATTCGCGCCGCGGTGACGATCGCGGCGGTATCGAGCGTCGCGAGCGCGTTGCGCAATGCGACGTGCACGGTCACCGGCACCACCCGCAGCTCCGGGCTCGCGAGCATCATCACCGGCGTGGCGCCGCCGGTCATCGCGCTGAGGAACTCGGTGTGACCGGGATAGGCGAAGCCGGCGCGATAGAGCACCGCCTTGCTGATCGGGTTGGTCACCACGGCGGCGGCCTCGCCGCGCAGCGCGAGGTCCACCGCCTGCTCGATGGAGGCGATCACCGCCGGGGCGTTGGCGACGTCCGGCTGGCCGGGGCGGCTGCGCACGGGGAGACGCACCGGCAGCACCGGCAGCGCAGTGGCGAAGCAGGACACGGCCTCCGCCGCCGAGCCGACGGTGCGCGCGCGCATGCCGAGGCGCTTCGGGTCATCGAGGGCGACGAACACCGGACCGGTGGCGCGCAGCGCCGACCATGCGAGCACCGTCAGCTCGCCGCCAATCCCCGCCGGGTCGCCCATCGTGAGCGCGAGCGGCGCCGGCATCAGATGTGCAGCGCGCGACCATCCGCCGCCAGCGCCGCCTCCTTCACCGCCTCGTTCAGCGTCGGATGGGCGTGGCAGGTGCGCGCGACGTCCTCGGCGCTGGCGCCGAACTCCATCGCCGTCGCCAGCTCCATGATCAGCGTGCCGGCGTCCGGGCCGATGATGTGCGCGCCGAGGATTTCATCGGTCCGCGCATCCGCGAGGATTTTCACGAACCCGTCGGTGTCGCCCATGGCGCGGGCGCGGGCATTGGCGGTGAACGGGAATTTTCCCGTCTTGTACTCGGTGCCAGCGGCCTTCAGCTCCTCCTCGGTGCGGCCGACCGTCGCGACCTCCGGCCAGGTATAGACCACGCCAGGAATCACGCCGTAGTTCACGTGCCCGGCCTGGCCGGCCAGGAGTTCGGCGACAGCGACCCCCTCCTCCTCCGCCTTGTGGGCCAGCATCGGCCCGGCGATGACGTCGCCGATGGCGTAGATGCCCGGGACGTTGGTGGCGTAGTGTTCGTCGGTCTTCACCCGGCCACGCTCGTCGCGTGCGACGCCGATCTCATCGAGGCCGAGACCGTCGGTGACCGGCCGGCGGCCGATCGCCAGCAGCACGATGTCGGCGCGCAGGGTTTCGGCTGCGCCGCCGGCGGCCGGCTCCAGCGTGAGCGTCACGCCGTCATTGCCGACGCGCGCCGCCGTGACCTTCGTGCCCAGCCGGAACTTCATGCCCTGACGCGCGAGCACGCGCTCGAAGGCGCGCGCGACTTCCAGGTCCATTCCCGGCACGAGCCGGTCGAGGAACTCGACGACGGTGACCTCCGCGCCGAGCCGCCGCCACACGCTGCCGAGCTCGAGGCCGATATAGCCGCCGCCGATCACCGCAAGGTGGCCGGGCACCTCCGCGAGCGCGAGCCCGCCGGTGGAGCTGACGATCTGCCGCTCGTCGACGTCCACGCCGGGCAGCGTCAGGCTGTCGCTGCCGCTGGCGATCACGATTTGCCTGGCCGTGTAGTCCTGGCCGTCGACCGTCACCTTGCCCGGCGCGGTGATGCGCGCGCTGCCCTTCAGCCAGGTGACCTTGTTCTTGCGAAACAGGAACTCGACGCCCCTGACATTGGCGGTCACCACCTCCTGCTTGCGCGCCTGCATGCGCGCGAGGTCGAGCCGCAGCCCGTCGATGAGGATGCCGTGCTCGGCGGCGTGGCCAGCGGCTGCGGCAAAGTTCTCCGACGATTGCAGCAGCGCCTTGGAAGGGATGCAGCCGATGTTGAGGCAGGTGCCGCCGAGCGTCGCGCGCCGCTCGGCGCAGGCGACCTTCAGGCCGAGCTGGGCGGCGCGGAGTGCGCAGGCATAGCCGCCCGGCCCGGCGCCGATGACGATGAGGTCGAACCCGTCCTGCATGGAGCCGCCTTTGCCCGCCGCGCCGCGGCAGGCTCGGCGGCGGCGCCGCCGGCGTCAACCACCCGCCGGCAGACTTGGATGTCGCCCCGGCGAGTGGGCGGCTATCCGGGCTGGTGACCCTCCTCGAACTCCCGCTCGGCCGCCGTCGGACGGCCGAGGTCGGCGGTTTCGAGGTAGCTGTACGGCTCGGCCGACACTTCCCGCTTGGGACCGAAGAACAGCCGCGCCACGCCCCAGCCGATGCCGCCGGCGATCAGCGCCGCGAGCGGCGTCGTCACCACGAAGAGCGGGTCCAGCGATTCGGCAGAGATGGCGAGCACCAGCAGCGCCTGCACCACGGTCGCCACCAGCGCACCGACCAGCAGGGCGACGATGCTGCGCGAGAGGCCGCAGAAGAAGCCGATGAAGCCGGCCGGACTCCAGAGCGAGCCCAGCACGAAGCCGAGGAATGCGAGCATGGGTCGTACTCCGCCCACCCGTTACGAAACCGTCAATAAGGCATGTAGCATGAGTCGGGCTCGGATTCCATCAATCAGCGGTGGTCGCCCCGACCTGACGCTCGCGTGCGGGCGGCGCGGTTTGTCGCGCCTGGGCGCGCCGGTTTACAGCCTGGCGAAGGCGCGGCAGGGTCCGCCGGGGATACGCCCGGAGGAGCCATGGCAGAGTCGCTTTTCGACATCGCGGCGGGCGCCGAGCCCAGCCGTGCGGTCGGCGCGCCGGGCCGGCCCTGGCTCGGCGGCGCCGGGCTGCGGCGCCTGGTCGAAGAGATCGGGCGGACGCTCAACGACGCGGGCGTCGGCCGCAACGACCGGGTCGGCATGGTGCTGGCGAACGGGCCGGACGCGGCGACGGCGTTCCTCGGGGTCGCCGCCTGCGCGACCGCCGCGCCGCTCAACCCGGCGTATCGCGCCGACGAGTTCCGCTTCTACCTTTCGGACCTGCGGCCGAAGGCGGTGATCCTGCAGGAAGGCGCGGACACGCCGGCGCGCGCCATCGCCGGCGAACTCGGCGTCGCCGTCATCGACCTGCTGCCCCGCCCGGATGCGCCGGCCGGCAGCTTCGCGCTCGGCCCGGCGCCGGGCGGCGGCGCGGCGAACGGCGGACCGGCCGGACCGGCGGACATCGCCCTGGTGCTGCATACCTCCGGCACCACGGCGCGGCCGAAGATCGTGCCGCTGAGCAACCGCAACCTGGCCGCCTCGGCGCGCCATGTTGGGGCGTCGCTGGCGCTGCGGCCCAGCGATGTCTGCCTGAACGTCATGCCGCTGTTTCACATCCACGGCCTGGTGGCGGCGGTGCTCTCCTCGCTGGCCGCCGGCGCGTCGGTTTGCTGCACGCCGGGGTTCAACGCGCTGCGCTTCCTCGGCTGGCTCGAGGAGGTGAAGCCGACCTGGTACACGGCGGTGCCGACCATGCACCAGGCGATCCTGATGCGCGCCCGCCAGCACCCCGATCAGGCGCGCGCCGCCGGGCTACGGCTCATCCGCTCCTCCTCGGCCTCGCTGCCGCCGCAGGTGATGGCGGAGCTGGAGGAGGTGTTCGGCGCGCCGGTCATCGAGGCGTACGGCATGACCGAGGCGGCGCACCAGATGTCCTCCAACCCGCTGCCGCCGCGCGCGCGCAGGCCGGGCTGCGTCGGCCTGGCGGCCGGACCGGAGATCGCGGTCATGGACGAAGCGGGCCGGCTGTTGCCGCCCGGCGGCATCGGCGAAGTGGTGATCCGCGGCCCCAACGTGACGGCGGGCTACGCGGCCAATCCCGAGGCCAACGCGAAAGCCTTTTCCGACGGCTGGTTCCGTACCGGTGACCAGGGTGTGCTGGACACCGAGGGCTACCTGACGCTCACCGGGCGATTGAAGGAGCTGATCAACCGGGGCGGCGAAAAGATCAGTCCATTGGAAGTGGACACCGTGCTGATGGACCACCCGGCGGTGGCGCAGGTCGTCACCTTCGCCATGCCGCACGACAAGCTCGGTGAGGAGGTCGCCGCCGCGGTGGTGCTGCGCGACGGCGCGGCTGCCAGCGAGAGCGACATCCGTGATTTCTGCGCCGAGCGCCTCGCACCGTTCAAGGTACCCCGTCGCGTGCTGTTCATGGCGGACATCCCGAAGGGGGCGACCGGCAAGCTGCAGCGCATCGGGTTGGCGGCGAAGCTCGGCGTGGCCGGCTGATGCCGGGCGTCTGCGTCTTCGGCGCGGGCGCGATCGGCGGCCTGATCGCGGCCCGGCTGGAGCTTTCCGGCACGCCGGTGACGGTGGTGGCGCGCGGCCCGCATCTGGCGGCGATGCAGGCCAAGGGCCTGGCCCTGCTCAGCGGCGGCGAGCGGCACGTGGCGCATCCGCGCGCGCTGGCCGACCCGCGCGAGGCCGGGCCGCAGGACGTCCTGATCCTGACCCTGAAGGCGCACTCGCTGGCGCCGGCGCTGCCGCAGCTGCGGCCGCTGATCGGCCCGGCGACCACCATCGTCGCGGCGGTGAACGGCATTCCCTGGTGGTACGGCTACGCGCTGGAAGGGCCGTTCCGCGACCGCCGCGTGCAGGCCGTGGACCCGGACGGCGCGCTGTGGGAGGGGCTGCCGCCGGCACAGACGCTCGGCTGCATCATCTATCCCGCCGCCGAGCTGACCGAGCCGGGCGTCATTGCGCACGGCTACGGCGACCGGTTCAGCCTGGGCGAACCCGACGGGTCGCGCAGCGAGCGTGCCGGACGGGTGTCGTCGCTGCTGATCGGCGCCGGCTTCAAGGCGCCGGTACGCCAGCGGCTGCGCGACGAGATCTGGACCAAGCTGTGGGGCAATATGGCCTTCAATCCGGTGAGTGCGCTCACCACGGCGACGCTCGACGTGATCCTCGACGATCCAGATACGTGCCGGACGCTGCGGGCCATGATGCAGGAGGGCCAGGCGGTGGCGGAGCGGCTGGGCGTGCGCTTCGCGATCGGCATCGACAAGCGGATCGAAGGCGGCCGGCAGGTCGGGCGGCACCGCACCTCCATGCTGCAAGACCTGGAACTCGGGCGGCCGCTGGAGATCGAGGCGCTGCTCGGCGCGGTGGTGGAGATGGCGGGCTGGGTGGAGGTGGACGTGCCGATCAGCCGGGCCATGCTCGGCCTGGTCCGACAGCGGGCGGCGATGCGGGATTGAAGGCCAGGGGCGCTCCCTGGCCTTTGTTTTGCAGCCTGCGGGTCAGGCGAAGGCGCCGCGCGCGGCGATCGGCCAAAGGCATTCGACGCGGCCGCGGCGCACGCCGACATACCAGTCGAAACGATCGACGGTCGGGTCGCAGTGCCCGGGCACCAGGCGCAGCTTCTCGCCGAGCTTTGGCGCGGCGGTCTCGGCGCCGAACTCCAGCTTGCCGTGCTCATCGCTGGCGCCGACGTAGCGCACGTCCGGGCGCTGCCAGACCAGCGGCATGCCGCTGTCCACCGCAACCGCCTTGTGGCCGGCGTCCAGCACCGCGATGCCCGGCCGGGCGGCGCTCATCACCGTCGCCAGCACGAACAGCGCCTGGCGGAACGCGCCGACGGGGCCCCCGGATTCGTCGAGGTTGCGCGCGTAGTCGGCGTCCATGAAGCAGTAGCTGCCCGCCTGGACCTCCGTGAACACGCCGGAGCCGGCCTCGATCGTGAACGTGCCGGTGCCGCCGCCGCCGACGATCGCGCAGCCGAGCCCCTGCTGGCACAACTGTTCCACGGTGCGGCGGGTGTCCTCGACGGTCACGGCGATGGCGGTTTGCCGCTCGGCCGGCCGGCGCAGGTGCTGGGCGCGGCCATGATAGGCCTGCAGGCCGCCGAAGATCAGGTGCGGCGAGGCGGCGATGCGCTGCGCCAGCGCGACGGCGGGCGGCCCGGGCGGCACGCCGCAGCGCACTCCGCCGACGTCGATCTCCACCAGCACTGTGAGGCGCAGGCCGGCTTCCGCCGCGGCCGCCTCGATCGCCGCGACCTGCGCGGGGTCGTCGGCACAGACCGCGACGTGCGCGATGCGCGCCAGCGCCGCCAGCCGCGCCAGCTTGGTGGCGCCGACCACCTGGTTGCTGACGAGGATGTCGGCGACCCCGCCCCAGGCCAGCGCCTCCGCCTCGCCGACCTTCTGCACGCATTGGCCGACCGCGCCGCGCGCGATCTGCCGCTGCGCGACGACCGCCGATTTGTGGGTCTTGGCGTGCGCGCGCAGCCGTGCGGCGGTGGGCGCGAGCAGTGCGGCCATGGTGTCGAGGTTCGCTTCGAACGCGTCGAGGTCGAGCAGCAGCGCCGGCGTGTCGATCGCCGCTTCGGGCATGCCGGGCAGGGCGGGCGGGATTTGCAGCATGCGATCGGTCGGCCTGATGCGGATGAACGGCGCGGCAGGCGGCATTCTGGTGCGGCCCGCGGCCCGGCATCAAGACCTGCCGGATCGCCGGCTCCTCGCATTGCCGGCGGCTGGCACGGCGCGGCTGCCAGTAGCGACGCTATGCCGAATGGACCGCAAAACTCTTTCGTTGCCGCGCGTGCCCTCGATCCCACATTGTCCGGCCCCAGATTGGCGACCATTGCGCCGTGCGCGGCCAATCCCTGGCGAATTCGGAGACAGGCATGCCCGTCGTTCGAGTCAGCTTCTATTCCGGCCGCACGATGGAGACGAAGCGGCAAATCGCCGAAGCGATAACCGAGGCGCTGGTGACGATCGGCGGCTCCAAGCGCGACGCGGTCAACGTGATATTCGAGAACGTCGCCCGCGAGGACTGGATCATCGGCGGCGCGCCTGGAGAGGCGAAACCGCCGGGCCGGTGACGCCCGGAGGGCGGGCGGGACGGCCGCGATGGATCTGGATCTCGGCGTGCTGTTGTTCTCCGACTACCCGACGCGCGAGCTGGTGGAGCTCGGCAGCCTCTGCGAGGCGGCCGGCTATCGCTATTTCTGGTACACCGACGTGCGCTTTGCCAGGGACTGCTATATCGGCCTGACGGCGGTGGCCGGGGTCACGCGCACCATGCTTCTGGGTCCCGGCGTCACCGACCCCTACTCCCGCCATCCCGCGCTCACCGCGACGGCGGTCGCGACACTCGACGAGCTTTCGGGGGGACGGGCGCTGCTCGGGCTCGGCACCGGCGGCAGCGGATTTCGCGAGCTTGGCATCGATCCGAAACTGCCGGTGGCGGCGCTGCGCGAGACGGTCGCGGTGATACGCGGACTGTTGCGCGGCGAGCCGGTCAGCCTGAACGGCAAAGTCGTCACGATCGATGGCGGACGGCTTGCCTTCACCCCCGCGAATGCTGGGATTCCCGTCTACTTCGCGACCCACGGCGCGCAGGTCACCCGGCTCGCCGGCGAAGTCGCGGACGGCGTGCTGATCGCGAACACCCTGTCGCGCAGCGCCTTCGAGCAATACCTGCGCCGGCTCGATGAGGGCCTGGCCAGGCGCACCGACGAGTCGCCCGATTTCGACATCGGGCTGCGCGTCGAGGCCGCGATCGCCGAGGATGATGCTGCCGCGTTCGCCGTGATGCGGCGTCGGGTCGCGACGCGCGTGCTGAGCCAGTATCCCCACTGGGACTATCTCGGACAGCTCGGCATCGTGCTGCCGGAGGAATTCGTGTCGCTCGCCGCGGCGCACGGGACGAAAGCGGCAAAAGCGGCGGCGCCGCTGCTGCCGGCGGAGGTGGTGCAGAGCATGGCTCTCGCGGGTGATCCCGAGCGGGTCGCCGCACAGCTCGCGCGCGCTCTGCACCCGCGCGTCACCCAGCTCACCGTACGGCCGCATGCGGTCAAGGGCCAGAACGTGGCCGAGGTGATCCGCAGCTTCGCCGAGGAGGTCGTGCCGCGCGCGCTGCAGATGCGTGAGGCGCACCAGGCGACGTGAGCGCACGCGGCAGAGCGCGCCCATGACGGGCTTCGTGCTCCGCCGAGTGGCCGGAACGGTTCCGGTGCTGATCATGACCTCGGTGCTGGTGTTCCTGCTGATGCGCATGCTGCCGGGCGATCCGATCACGCTGATCCTCGGCGAATCGCAGGCCGATCTCGGCGCCGCGCAGATCGCGGCGATGCGTCACCAGTACGGCCTCGACCAGCCGATCTATCTGCAATACCTGGCCTGGGCGGGGCGGACGCTTGCGGGAGATTTCGGCCGCTCCGCATTGAGCCATCAGCCGGTGTGGGACGTGCTGGCGCCGCGCATCCTGCCGACACTGCAGATCGGGCTGATCGCATGGCTGCTCGCGGTGCTCTGCGCGATCCCGCTCGGCGCGGTCAGTGCGCGCGCGCCGGGCTCCTGGCAGGACTGGCTGGGCACCGTGGTGACGATGACCGGGGCGGCGATGCCGTACTTCCTGATCGGCGGCGTGCTGATCTTCCTGCTGGCCCTGCGCTGGGGCTGGCTGCCCGCCTCGGGCTACGTGCCGCTGACCGAGGCGCCCTGGCAGAGCCTCCGCTCGACCGTGCTTCCGGCGATCACCCTCAGCCTCAGCCTTGCCGCGGTGCTCGCCCGGCAGGCGCGCTCGAGCTTCGCCGACGTGCTGCAGCGCGCCCATGTGCGTACCGCGCGCGCGAAGGGGCTGACCGAACGCCAGGTCATGCTGCGCCACGTGATGCGCAACGGCATGCTGCCGATCGTGACGATCCTCGGCGTGCAGCTTGGAACGCTGTTCAGCGGCGCAGTGGTGATCGAGACGGTGTTCGCCATCCCCGGGATCGGCCGGCTGCTGGTGGATGCGATCCTTGGGCGCGACTATCCCGTCGTGCAGGCCGTGGTGCTGCTGATCAGCGTCGCCGTGGTCTTCGCCAACCTGGCCGTGGACGTGGTCTACGGCCTGCTCGATCCGCGGACGCGGCAGGGATGATCGCGCTGGCGGGCGGCAGGCCGCGCGCTGGCCGGGCGCTGAGGATGCCGGGCGACGCGCTCGCTCGCGCCGGGCTGGCGCTGGTCGTCGTTTCGGTCGGGATGGCGGTGCTGGCCCCGCTGCTCGCGCCGTTCGGGCCGGACGCCATCGACTATCGGGCGATGCTGCAGGGACCGTCCCCGGCGCACCTGCTCGGCACCGACGATCTCGGGCGCGACGTGTTCACGCGGCTGCTGTACGGCGGGCGGCTGTCGCTCGGCGTCGGCGTCGCTTCCGTCGTCCTGGCTGTGGTGGCGGGCGTCCCGATCGGCCTGCTCTCCGGCTATCTCGGCGGCATCGCCGACGAAATCCTGATGCGGGTGATCGACAGCGTGATGGCGATGCCGCCGCTGGTGCTCGCGCTAACCATTACCGCGGTGCTGGGGCCAGGGCTCGCCAATGCCATGCTGGCGATCGCGATCGTCGCCGTGCCGGCCTTCACGCGGCTGGTGCGGGGCCAGGTTCTCTCGGTCAAGCACGAGGACTACGTCATGGCGGCGCAATCGGTGGGCGCACGGCCGAGCCGGCTGGTGCTGCGCCACATCCTGCCCAATGCGATCAATCCGGTGATCGTGCAGGCAGCGCTCGGCGTCGGCTTCGCGATGATCACGGAATCCAGTGTCAGCTTCATCGGGCTCGGCGCCCAGCCGCCGACGGCGACGTGGGGATCGATGGTGCAGGTCGGATTCCAGTACCTGGAGACCGCGCCATGGCTCGCGCTGGCGCCGGCGGTGATGATCTTCCTGGCGGTGCTCGGCTTCACCATGCTCGGCGAGGGACTGCGCGGGCTTCTCGATCCTGCGGTGCGGGCGCGCGGATGATGCCACGAGGGCGATTACCCCGGCAGGGCTATCGCCCCTGTTCATGGCTGCGCGATTGCGGCACGCTCCGACGCGATGGTCGACTCCCTAAGCCGGCTGCCGCGCCTTGCGGGATTGCTGATGTTCGAGACCGCGGCCCGCAACGAGAGCTTCACCCTCGCCGCGCGTGACCTGAAGGTGACCCCGGCCGCGGTCAGCCAGCAGGTTCGCGCGCTCGAACGCGAGCTTGGGGTTGCGCTCTTCACGCGGTTGCAGCGCGGCCTCGCGCTGACCCAGGACGGCCGGCGGCTGCACCGGGCCGTCGCGATGGCGTTCGAGCACATCGCCGGCGTCGCCGACGAGGTGCGCAAGCCCGAGCGCTCGCCCGCCCTCAGCATCGGCGTGACCTTCGCAATCGCGAGCTTCTGGCTGGTGCCGCGCCTGCCGCAGTTCCGCGCGCGGCATCCCGAGATCGACGTGCGGGTGGTGGCCTCGGACGGCGGCTTTCCCGCCATCGCGAACCAGATCGACGCCGGCATTGCCTATGGCAACGGCCGTTGGCCCGGCTTCTCGGCGACGCTGCTGCGCGAGGGCGTGGTGTTCCCGGTGTGCAGCCCGGAATATCTGCGTGGACGGGCGAAGCTTCGCCACGTCGAGCAGTTGCTCGGCGAGACGCTGCTCTCGCTCGAGACCGATCGGGCCGACCTGTTCGACTGGCCGGTCTGGTTCGCGAGCCATGGCGTGCGCGGCTACGCCGGCCACCGGAACCTGAAGTTCAACAGCCATCCGCTGCTGCTCCAGGCTGCCTGCGCCGGCCAGGGCGTGGCACTCGGCTGGAGCCTGCTTGCGGACGACCTGCTGCAGAAGCGGGTGCTGGTCCGCCCGATCGACGCCGCGCTGCGCGCACCCAAGAGCTACTACTTCGTCGTCGCCGAGAACCGGCTGACGGCCGAAACACTCGCGTTCCGCAACTGGCTGCTCGACTATTTCCAGGACCGGCCGGCGCTTCCAGGCGAGCTGCCGGCCAGGTACTGCCAAAACAGCGGGACCAAAGCAGGGGAGCGGCGCGCATGACCGGCAGACGTCAGTTTCTCGCCACACTGGCGGCCGCAGGCGCGGCGACGGCAGCGCCGCGCGGCTGGGCGCAGGGTACGCCGGCGATCGTCAAACCGGGCGGAACGCTTGCGGTCGCGATCTTTGCCGATCCGCTCAGCTTCGATCCGCATATCGCGGCGAACGTCCAGGGCCGGGCCGCCTGCCGCGCCATCCACGACGCGCTGTTCACCGTCGATCGGCAGGGACGACTGGCACCGGGCCTCGTCGTTTCCTGGACGCAGCCGGACAACCGGACATTTGTGCTGAAGCTGCGGGAGGGCGTGCAATTCCACGACGGCACTCCGTTCGACGCGGAGTCTGTGCGCTACAACCTCGAGCGCATCCGCAGCGGCAAGCTTGGCGCCAACGCGATCCGTGCAGGCGAAATCCGGGCGTTGGACACCTGCACCGTGGTCGACGCCGCGACGGTGAAGTTCGCCCTGCGCTACCCGTTTGCCGCCTTCCTGTTCCCGCTGACCGACGTCGCCGGCTGCATCGGCTCGCCGACGGCGTTCGAGAAGTGGGGTCTTGACTACAGCCTGCACCCGGCCGGCACGGGGCCATTCAAGCTGGCCGAATACATGAAGGACGCGCGCACCGTGCTGGAGCGCAACGGCGCGTACTGGAACGCCGGCAAGCCGCATCTCGACCGCGTCATCCTGCGGCCGATCCCGACCGACAGCACGCGGCTTGCCGAACTGCGCTCGGGCGGCGTGCAGATCGCCGAGGCGATGCCGCTGCAGGACGTGCACCGGCTGCGCGATTCAAAGGACATCGTGCTCTCCGAGCGGATCGGCTTCCGCTGGGAGTATTTCGGCTTCAACCTGCACGACGCCTATCCCGGCAAGAGCAAGCCGTTCCGCCAGGCGTTCCAGTGGGCGATCGACCGCGAGGCGCTGCACCAGGTTGCATATTTCGGCACCGGCGCGATCGGCTACGACGGCATCCTGCCGGGCAGCCCGTTCGCCGACCCCGGCTACGCGCCGTTCCATCGCGACCTCGACCGCGCGAAACGGCTGATCGATCAGTCCGGCCTCGGCCGCGTCAGCATCCAGGCGCCGCTGCAGCCCGACCCGGTGAAGCAGCGCGCCGCACAGGTGTTCCAGGCCAACGCCGCCGAGCTCGGCGTGAGCATTGCCATCCAGCAGGTGGATTCCGCCGGCTACGCCGCCACGCTCAGCGCCGGCACGCTGCCCATCGACTTGCAGGGCTGGTGGGGCTATCGGCCCGATCCCGACCAGTACCTGGCGATCCTGCTGAACTCGATCGGCAGCTACGCGAAGTACAACGCGTATTCCAATCCGGCGATGGACGCGCTGATCCAGGGCGAGGAATCCGCGCTCACCGAAGCCGACCGGAGAAAGGATTTCCGGCAGGTCGCCGACCTGATGAACGAGGATGCGGTGTACGTGCCCTGGCATTACAGCTCCGACTTCAAGGGACTGAGCCCGGCGGTACGCGGCTTCTACCACCCGCAGGACGGCATCATCGCCTTCCAGGATCTGACGCTGCAGGGTTGAAGCCCTCCAGTCGCCATTCGCGAACACTTCTGATCCGGAGCCGGGCCGATGGGGGCGCGCGCCGATGCGCTGACCTGGGGAATTGCCGCACTCGCCTCCGCCGGCGTGCTGGTGCGCCCCTGGCGACTGCCGGAGGCGATCTGGGCGGTGCTGGGTGCACTGCTGCTGGTCCTGCTCGGCCTGCTGTCGCCGGCCGACGCGCTGCGCGCCGCCGCCCGCGGCACCGACGTCTACCTGTTCCTGACCGGAATGATGCTGCTCTCGGAGGTCGCGCGGCGGGAGGGGCTGTTCGATTTCCTGGCGGCACTCGCGGTGCGGGGCGCGCGCGGCTCCGCGTCGCGGCTGTTCCTGCTGGTCTATGGCGTGGGCACGGCGGTGACGGCGCTGATGTCCAACGACGCGACGGCGGTGGTGCTGACGCCCGCGGTGCTCGCCGCCGCGCGCGCCGCCGGCGCGGATCCGCTGCCGCTGCTGTTCGCCTGCACCTTCATCGCCAACGCCGCGAGCTTTCTGCTGCCGATCTCCAATCCCGCCAATCTCGTGCTGTACGCGAGCCAGGTGCCGCCGCTGCCTGACTGGCTCGGCCATTTCATCCTGCCATCGATGGCGTCGATCGGCGTCACCTACGCGGTGCTGCGCTGGCGGGAGCGGCGGCGTCTGCGCGCGCCGATCCATGCTTCGCCGGCTGCCGACCGGCTCGGCGCCGGCGGCGTGACCGCGGCGCTCGGCATCGCCGCCACCGCCGCGGCGCTGCTCGTCGCCTCGGCGGCGGGCTGGCAACTCGGCCTGCCGACATGTCTGTGCGGAACGGCGACGGCCGCCGTGGTGCTGGTGCGCAAGCGGGAAGCGCCGTGGCCGGTGATCGCCGGCGTGCACTGGGCGGTGCTGCCGCTGGTGGCCGGCCTGTTCGTGCTGGTGCAGGGCCTGGCCGGCACCGGCGCGCTGGCCGCACTCGCGGCACTGCTGAAAAGCCTCTCGGCGGTCTCGGCGACGGCGGCGGCCTGGACGGCCGGAGCCGTGCTGGCGGTCGGCTGCAACCTGATCAACAACCTGCCGGCCGGCCTGATCGCCAGCACGACGGCGGCGGCGGCGCAGGCGCCGCGGCCGGTGCGCGACGCGCTGCTGATCGGGGTCGATCTCGGCCCGAACCTCTCGATCACCGGTTCGCTGGCGACGATCCTGTGGCTCGTCGCGCTGCGCCGCGACGGGCTGGACGTCAGCTTCCGCCGGTTTCTCGCGCGCGGCGCGCTGGTGATGCCGCCGGCGCTGATCGCCGCCCTCGCGGCGACGCTGCTAACGCGATGAACGGCGAGACGCGGGACCGCCGGCGCTTCCGTCCGGCGTCGCTGGACGCGCTGAACTTTCTGCTCGCCGACGTGCGCGGCGCGCTCGGCCCGTATCTGAACGTCTTCCTCGTCACCGAGCAGCACTGGAGCAAGGCCGAGGTCGGGCTGATGACTATGATCGGCGGCCTGCTCGGCATTGTCGTGCAGACGCCGATCGGTGCGGCGATCGACGCGACACGGGCCAAGCGCGGCGTCGTGGTGGCGGCCCTCGCCGTGCTCGGCGCCGGCGCGGTAACGATCTTTGCATATCCACGCTTCTGGCCGGTGACCATCGCGAATGCGTTGCTGGCGATCGTCGGCGACGTCTTCGGGCCGGCGGTGGCGGCGCTGACCCTCGGCCTCTATGCGCGCGTGCAGCTCACCCGACGCCTGGCGCGCAACTCCGCCTTCGACCACGCCGGGAATGTCGCGATCGCACTCGCCGCCGGGGCGGTAGGCTACGCGTTCTCGCAGCGCGCCGTGTTCCTGCTGGTGCCGGTTTTCGCGGTGCTCGCAACGTGCGCGGTGCTGTCGATCCCGGCCCGCGCCATCGACCAGGCGCGCGCGCGGGGCCTGGACGGCGAGAGCGAGGGGGATGGCGGGGCGGCCGGCTGGGGCGTGCTGCTGCGCTGCCGGCCGCTGCTGATCTTCTGCCTCTGCGTCATGCTGTTCCACTTCGCCAACGCGCCGCTGCTGCCGCTGGTCGGCCAGAAGCTGGCGGCGGCGCATCCGCGGCTTGCCGATCCCATGATGTCGGCGTGCGTCATCGCCGCCCAGCTCGTGATGCTGCCGATCGCCGTCGCGGTCGGGCGCACCGCCGACCGGTTCGGCCGCAAGCCGGTGTTCCTGGTGGGCTTCGTGATCCTGCCGGTCCGCGCGGTGCTCTACACGCTGTCCGACAACCCCGCCTGGCTGATCGGCGTGCAGCTTCTCGACGGCGTCGGCGCCGGCATCTACGGCGCGCTGATGCCGCTGGTCGTCGCCGACCTGATGCGCGGCACCGGACGGTTCAATCTCGCGCAGGGGCTGGTCGCGACGGTGCAGGGCATCGGCGCGTCGGTCAGCGGCTACGTGGCCGGGCTGATCGTCGATCACGCCGGCTATTCAGCTGGCTTCCTGTCGCTCGGCGGCGCGGCGGCGCTCGCCTTGGCGGTGTTCGCGGCGGCGATGCCGGAGACCGCCGGCCAGCCGGCTACGGCGCGGGCAGCTGCTCCGGCACGTCCACCAGCACCAGCTGCGCCTCGGTCGCCGCGGTGATCGCCACCTCGCCTTCATCGGCGATCGCCGCGCCTGGCGCCCCCGTCATGATCGGGGGGAGCTTACCGGTCAGAACCCCCGCCGAGAAAGCATCGCCGCCGCATCCGCCGGAGTATGCAGGTCGCTCGGGATGAGCACCCACTTCGGGAAATCTCGTTTCCCGGCGAGATATTTCTGCACGACGTCGAATATGTACTTGCCGATATCGGACTTGAGCTCGACCGACATGTTGGCATCGCCCGCAAGCATGGCGCGAAAGATACCCGGCACGCCGTCTACCGACACCGTGAGCTGATCGCGACCCGGGTGCAGACCCGCCTCGTGCATCGCTTTGATGGCGCCGAGCAGCATGTTGTCGTTGTGCGACCAAACCGCGCAAACGTTCTTTAATCCATCGGTCTCCTGGATCACGAGCGACATGGCCCGTTGGCCGCCCTCGCTGGTGAAGTCACCCCCGACAGACTTAAGGATCCGCATGTTGGGGAATTGTGATACAATTGCCAAGAAGCCTTTGTGGCGCTGGATCGTGGGTTCTGCACCCTCAGAGCCCCGCAATTCCACGATGCCGCAGTTGCCACGCGTCGCCTGCGCCAGCCAGGCGCCGGCCAATCGGCCCTCAAGGTTGAAGTCTGCGGCAATGCGGGCGACGAACAGCCCCGGATCGGCATCCACGGCCCGGTCGGCGATGAAGACTGGAATGTTCGCCGCCTTGGCGGCCTGGAGCGTTTCGGTCCAGCCGGTCACGACCACCGGGGCAATGACGATCGCATCTACATGCGCGGCAATGAATCCGCGCACGGCCTGCAGCTGGCGACCTGCATCGTTGTCGGCATTGGAGAACAGCAGGTGGATGCCCCGGCGCTCTGCTTCCGCTTTCATGTCGGCGGAAAAGGCGGTGCGCCAGTCGCTTTCCGTCCCGACCTGCGCGAACCCTATGGTCTGGGCACGGGCTGCACCAATGGTGAGCAGCGCTGCAAACACGGCAACGACGAGCCGACACCTGTGCACGGGAATTCTCCTGTATGGTCCCCGGGCGCCTGAATACGGCGACATGGTTAGAAACCCATTAGTGAGTCGGCCTTAGCGTCCGGCGGCGTTCTTCTGAGGATGGCGCCAGCGCACGGGCGCGACCACACCGGACCCGCGCTGCTGGTAGGAGTTGACCGAGGGTATGGTGAGCTTGAAGGCCCTCATTTGTCGCTCAGGTGGCCGGCCATCGGCCGCGCGCATCCCGCAGCACTATCACGAAGGCGAGCGGTTGGCGGGGGCGGTCACCGGCCTCGCTGCCCTCGCCTCCATAATCATCGCGCTGGCCTTCCCCGCAGCCTACTGGCTTTCAGCCCACAACCGGCTCATGGGCGTGTTGGAGGTGCGCGCGCGAATCTATGCGGATCAGGTTACAAACGACGCGTCGGAAAGCCCCGAGCTCTGGAATGCCTTTTTTGGCGATGGTGGAGTCGACCTCACCGGCTTGGAGATCGCAGCACCCGATGATGACCTGGCGGCTGCGCATCCACCTGAACGTCGCCGCATACTGACCGCCAACGGCCACGCGTTGCTGGATATCAACCCAAAACACCCCGTCCTCTGGCCGACCGAGTCATCGCGCATTGCGGTGGTACAAAACGGCAATCGACTAGGGGACGTTGAAATTGTCCGCTCCGTCAGGCCGGAACTGCTGACCACGCTCGCCATCGCGGCCGGCTCGTTTTCGCTCGGATTAATGCTGCTGCTGGTGCTGCGGGTGGTGCCTTTGCGGCTGATGCGCCGGGCACTGGACCGTGCGGCCTTCCTATCCGCGCACGACCTGCTCACCGGTCTGCCGAACCGGGCGTTGCTGGCCGATCGGCTAGAGCAGGCCCTATCCGCTGCCCGCCGCTCCGACCTCAAGGTAGCCATGCTCTGCCTTGATCTCGATCACTTCAAGGAGGTCAACGACACCCTTGGCCACGCCGCGGGCGACGCGTTGCTGCAAGCCGTCGCGGCCCGGCTGCACGGCTGTCTGCGTGACACCGACACCTTGGCGCGGACCGGCGGCGACGAATTTGCCATCATACAGCCGGCCATCCGCCACCCACGCGACGCCGAGACGGTCGCCAAGCGTCTGCTTGATAGCATGCGCGGCCCAGTGACACTTGATGGAAACCAGGTGTTTGTCGGGGTAAGCATTGGCATCGCGATCAACGAAGATGGAGCGGACGCCGGCGAGTTGACCAAACAGGCGGACGTGGCCCTCTACCAGGCGAAAGCCGCGGGCCGAAGCGGCTTCTGCTTCTTCGCCCCGGAGATGAACTTCGGCCTGCAACACCGACGTGCGTTGGAGAACGATCTGCGCTCGACGATCGATCAGGGTGCACTGGCCGTACACTACCAGCCGCAAATCGATGTAGCGTCTGGGAAGATCGTGGGTGCCGAGGCCTTGATGCGCTGGACGCGCCCAGGCCACGGTCCGGTGCCGCCGTCCCAGTTCATCCCGATCGCGGAGGAAACTGGTCTGATCGTCCCGATGGGGGCTTGGCTGCTCGGCAAGGCCTGCAGCGACGCAGCGGGGTGGCCCGCGTCCATGCAAGTGGCTGTGAATGTCTCCCCTGTCCAATTTCGTTTCAACGGTTTTGTCGACGTCGTTCGCGGAGCACTCGCGCAATCCGGGCTTGATCCGCGTCGCCTTGAGCTGGAGGTGACTGAGGGCATCCTGCTCAACGACACACAGGAGACGCTCCTGATCCTGGCGGAGCTGCGTGGGTTGGGTGTGCGGCTAGCAATGGACGATTTCGGCACCGGTTACGCAAGTCTCGGATATCTGCAGAAGTTCCGTTTCGACAAGATCAAAATCGATCGTTCGTTCGTGCAGAATCTCGGTGTTGATCCGAACGCCGGCGCAATCGTTCGCGCGGTGGTCGGACTGAGCGATGCTCTGGGTATGGCGACCAATGCCGAAGGCGTGGAGAGCGAGGATCAGCTCGACATGCTGCGTGCGCACGGTTGCCGCGAGATTCAGGGCTTCCTGTACTGGCCACCGATGCCCGTCGAGGCACTCCGAGACGTGTTGCATGCTCAGCGGGAGGCCACCCTGTCGAGCGGCGATGTCGAAGCGGCGGTATAGACCGATCGTGCCGACCAGACGGGGATACGCGAGTTGATTCGGCGTGCAGCTTCTCGACGGCGTCGGCGCCGGCATCTACGGCGCGCTGATGCCGCTCGTCGTCGCCGACCTGATGCGCGGCACCGGACGGTTCAACCTCGCGCAGGGGCTGGTCGCGACGGTGCAGGGCATCGGCGCGTCGGTCAGCGGCTACGTGGCCGGGCTGATCGTCGATCACGCCGGCTATTCAGCCGGCTTCCTGTCGCTCGGCGGCGCGGCGGCGGCTGCCCTCCCGGTGTTCGCGGCGGCGATGCCGGAGACCGCCGGCCAGCCGGCTACGACCCCGGCAGCTGCTCCGGCACGTCCACCAGCACGAGCTGCGCCTCGGTCGCCGCGGTGATCGCCACCTCGCCTTCATCGGCGATCGCCGCGCCGTCGCGCTCGCCGACCGCGACGCCGTTCACCGACAAGGTCCCACGCGCCGGCACCAGATAGGCACGGCGGCCGGGCCCGAGCGTGCGGCGGACGGTCTCGCCCGGGCGGATCGTGCCGGCGAGCACCGCCGCTTCGGCGTGCAGCGGCAGCGCGCCCGATCCGGCATCCTCCGGCCGCCCGCTCGCCAGCACCGCGAGCCCGCTGCCGCTCGCGGGGAAGCGGCGTGTCGCCCAGCCCGGCTCGACGCCGGACCGCTGCGGGGTGATCCAGATCTGAAACAGGCGGGTGGGCCGGTCCTCGCGATTGTGCTCGGCGTGGACGATGCCGCTGCCGGCGTGCATCACCTGCACGTCGCCGGCCTCGGTACGGCCTTCGTTGCCCAGGCTGTCGCGATGCGTGATCGCGCCCTCGCGCACGAAGGTCACGATCTCCATGTCGCGGTGCGGATGCGGGTCGAAGCCGGCGCCGGGCGCGATCTCGTCGTCGTTCCATACGCGCAGCGTGCCGAACCCCATGCGCGCCTGGTCGCGATAGCCGCCGAAGCTGAAATGATGCCGGGCGTTCAGCCACTCGTTGCGGAAGCGCCCAAGCCCGGCGAAGGGCCGAACCTCGATCATGTCGCGATGTCCCCTGCTGCCGCGCCGCCGCGCCGCCGGATTATCAGCGGCACATCATGACCGGCAGGTCGGCGCGTTCGAGCACATGTCGGGTGACGCCGCCGAGAATCAACTGACGCAGGCGGGAGTGCGAGTAGGCGCCCATCGCCAGCAGGTCGGCGCCGAATTCCCGCGCCGAGGCCAGCAGCCCCGCCCCCACCTCCCGGTCGATCGGCCGAAACGTCGCGGTCTCCGGCCGGATGCCGTGCAGGTGCAGGTAGGCGACGAGGTCGGCGGCGTTCGGGCCGCGGCGCTGGTACTCGTCGGCCGAGAGCACGCGCACCGCCTCGGCGCGCTGCATCCAGGGCAACGCAGCCCAGACCGCGGCGGCACTCTCGGCCGTGCCGTTCCAGGCGATGCAGACGCGCCGGCCGATGCTCGGCACCGGGCGGATCGGCGAGATCAGCACCGGGCGGCCGCTGTCGAACAGCACGGCGTGCAGCGCGTCCGAGGAGGAGACGTCCTCGCCGGATTCCGGGTGCGGCACGACGGTCAGGTCGGCGAGGCGGGCGAGCTGGGCGACGAGGTCCTCCTCGCGCCCGATGACGCCGGCGAAGCTGGCGGTGGCGACGGGCGCGTCGGGCTGCGGGTCGCCGAGCACGACCTGGTGCTGGAGGACGAAGCGGTCGAACATCGCGCGCACGGCGTCGGCGCGCTCCGCACTCTCCTTTTCGGTGGCCGACATCATCTCCTCGATCATCGCACCGGACAGGCCCTCGCCGGCGAGCGGGGCGACGTCGCGGCTGTCCACGCGGACGTGCAGCGCGGTCAGGTGCGAGTTCCAGATCCGGGCGATGGACAGCGCGGTTCCGAGCGCCGCCTCCCCGGCCCTGGTCCCGGTCAGCGGCAGCAGCAGCTTGCGTATGGCCATGTGTGTGCTCCCGACAGGAAGGGCGCCCTAGCTGGATCCGGCTGGCCCTGACTGTTCGTCGGGCTGACCCGGGTCCAGGTCAAGCGGGACCGGCGATCCACGCCCTCGCTGATCTCCGCGAGGACAATCGCGGTCTAGCACGCCGGCGCGTCGCGGCGCAGCGTTCGCTTTGCGCAACGGCACTGGATGAGAGCGCAATCCACGCCCAGGCGAACTTCCCACTCCGAGATCGCGGTCTAGGGATAGAGTTTCTGGCTGCTCCAGCCCGCGCCGCGGCGGGTGTAGAGCGTGCGGTCGTGCAGCCGGTAGGGCATGTCCTGCCAGAACTCCATCCGCTCCGGCAGCACGCGATAACCGTGCCAGTGCGGCGGGCGCGGGATGGTCTCGTCCGGATACTCGGCGGCGTAGGCGGCCAGCCGGCCCTCCAGTTCGGCGCGTTCGGGCAGCGGGCGGGACTGGTCGGAGGCCCAGGCGCCGAGGCGCGACACGCGCGCGCGCGAAGCGAAGTAGGCGTCGGCCTCGGCGTCCGTCGCGTCCTCCACGCGGCCCTCGATGCGCACCTGGCGGCGCAGGCTCTTCCAGTGGAACAGCAGGGCGGCGCGGGGATTGCCGGCCAGCTCCTCGCCCTTGCGGCTCTGCCGGTTGGTATAGAAGACGAAGCCTCGCGCGTCGGTGCCCTTCAGCAGGACCATGCGCGCGGAGGGAACGCCGTCGGACGTCGCGGTGGCGAGCGCCATGGCGGTGGGATCGTTCGGCTCGCTCTGCACCGCCTCGGCCATCCATTCGTCGAACAGGCGAAGCGGGTCGACGGCGGCGACCACGGCGTTGCTGTCGGGCATGTCGCGCCTCCTGCCGTCAAGTCTGGCGGCAAGTCGGCTTCTTGGCCAGACGCTTGCCGCCCTGCGGAGGCTGTGCCACCACGGCGGCTGTCATCTGTCCGGGGATGCGGCATGGCCGTCGGCGAACCGACCAGCGCGACCACGCGTCCGGCCCGAGGCACGCTGATGCAGGGCAAGCGCGGCGTCATCATGGGGGTAGCCAACGAGCGCTCGATCGCCTGGGGCATCGCCGCCGCCTGCGCCGCCCAGGGCGCGCAACTCGCCTTCACCTACCAGGGCGAGGCGCTGGAAAAGCGGGTGCGGCCGCTGGCGGCGAGCGTCGGCTCGGACTTATTGGTGCCATGCGATGTCGGCGACGAGGCGGCGATCGACGCCGCGTTCGCGGCGATCGCCGAGCACTTTCCGCGGCTGGACTTCCTGGTGCACGCCATCGGTTGGGCCGACAAGGCGTATCTGCGCGGCAAATACCTGGACACGTCGCGCCAGGCGTTTCTCCAGGCGCTCGACATCTCCTGCTACAGTTTTACCGCGGTTTGCCAGCGCGCGGTGAAGCTGATGCAAGGGGGTGGCTCGCTGCTGACGCTCACCTATCTCGGCGCCGAGCGGGTGATGCCGCACTACAACGTCATGGGGATCGCCAAGGCCGCGCTGGAGGCGTCGGTGCGCTATCTCGCCGCCGATCTCGGTGCGCAGAACATCCGGGTGAACGCGATCAGCGCCGGGCCCATCAAGACGCTGGCGGCGAGCGGCATCGGCGATTTCCGCTACATCCTGCGCTGGAACCAGCTCAACAGCCCGCTCGAGCGCAACGTCGTGGTGGACGAGGTGGGCGGCGCCGGTGTCTACCTGCTCTCCGACCTCTCGAGCGGCGTCACCGGCGAGGTGCACCATGTCGATTGCGGCTATCATATCGTCGGCATGAAGAACCCTGCGGCGCCGGACATCAGCGTGGTGTCCGACCAGGCGACGTGACGCCATTGGCATGTCGCACAACAGCTTTGGCCACCTGTTCCGCGTGACCACCTGGGGCGAGAGCCACGGCGAGGCGATCGGCTGCGTCGTCGACGGCTGCCCGCCGCGCCTGCCGCTCACCGAAGCCGACATCCAGCCCTGGCTCGACAAGCGGCGCCCCGGGCAGTCGCGCTTCACGACGCAGCGGCAGGAGGCGGATGCGGTGCGCATCCTGTCCGGAACGTTCGACGGCGTCACCACCGGAACGCCGATCGCGCTGCTGATCGAGAACACCGACCAGCGTTCGCGCGACTACGGTGAGATCGCCGAGCGATTCCGGCCCGGCCACGCCGACCTGACCTACGAGCTGAAATACGGCATCCGCGACTATCGCGGCGGCGGGCGCAGTTCGGCGCGGGAGACGGCGATGCGGGTGGCGGCCGGCGCGGTGGCGCGGGTCGTGCTGGGGCGCCAGGTGCGCGTCCGCGGCGCGCTCGTGCAGATGGGGCCGCATGGCATCGACCGGGCACGCTGGAACTGGGCGCAGGTGGACGATAACCCCTTCTTCTGCCCGGACGCTGAGAGCGCGGCGGCGTGGGAGACGTATCTGGCGGAGGTGCGCCGCCAGGGTTCTTCGGTCGGCGCGGTGATCGAGGTGGTGGCGGACGGCGTGCCGCCCGGGCTGGGCGCGCCGGTCTACGCCAAGCTGGACGCCGACCTCGCCGCGGCGCTGATGGGCATCAATGCCGTGAAGGGCGTGGAGATCGGCGACGGGTTCGCCGCCGCCGCGCTGCGCGGCGAGGACAACGCCGATGAGATGCGCATGCAGGACGGCGTCGTGCGCTTCGAGTCCAACCGCGCCGGCGGCATTCTGGGCGGCATCTCCACCGGCGCGCCAATCGTGGCGCGCTTTGCGGTGAAGCCGACCAGCTCGATCCTGATCCCCCGCCGCACCGTCGACCGGCAGGGTCGCGACGTCGAGATCACCACGCGTGGCCGGCACGATCCCTGCGTCGGCATCCGCGCGGTGCCGGTCGGCGAGGCGATGATGGCCTGCGTGCTGGCTGACCACCTGCTGCGCCACCGCGCCCAGAACCCCGACGCGCCGGAGACGGCGCGGCTGCCGCGGAACCGATGACCGCTCAGACGGTCGTCAGGCCCGAGAGGGACGCGAGTGTCGCGCCGGCCGCACCTGCCGGGGTCCACCAGGTCTGGTCGCCGACCACGCCGTCCGCAGCCAGGCCGCGTTGGCTCTGATAGGCGCGCACCGATGCCTCCGTGCGCGGCCCGAACCGGCCGTCCGCCGGCCCGGGAGCGTTAGGGTCTCCCTGACCGAATACCCGCGCCAGCCCATTCTGCAACCCGGTCACCGCCGCTCCGGATGCACCGGAACGCAGCACCGGCGTGTCGGGATCGGCGGGCAGCGCGGTCCAGGTGGCCGGCCCGACCACGCCGTCCACGGCAAGGCCGTTGCCCTGCTGAAAGCCCTTCACCGCCGCTTCGGTGCCGGCGCCGAACACGCCGTCGATGTCGCCCGGCCCGCCAAGCGCCTTGGTCATCACGAAAATACGCTGCAGGCGCCTGACATCGTCGCCCGTCGAGCCCGGGCGCAGGATCGGTCCGCTGTTCATGGCTCCCCCCTTTTCCCGGGCGGAACCTACGGTATCCGTGACGGATTCGTGATGGATTTCTCGCGGTGGTTGGGCGACCCCGCTGCCCTTCGCGGACGGTGGCCGTTAGCTCTTTATTGAGATTTGAGTCACGAAACTGCCTTGTGTTCGCCACGTTGTCCCGGCTTGATGGCCGGGGCGCGGCGCGACAATGGGGCGGGGCATGAACGAGACGGATTATGCACAGAAGCTGGACGAGCTTGACCGGCTGCTGAACGATCCGGACGTGCCGATGGAGCCGGCCCGGGTCTGGTCGCTCCTCGCCGAAATCTCGCAGCACGATCTCGCGCCGCAGCTCGGCGCCGCCGACTGATCAACCTAGGGTTGCGGCGAGCAGGAACTCGCGGTTCCCCTCCGGGCCGGTGATCGGGCTCTCCGTCGTGCCGATCACCCGCCAGCCCGGCTGCTCCGCCCACCACGCCTCGATGCGCTCGCAGACGGCGCGATGCACCGCGGCGTCGCGCACCACGCCGCCTCCGCCCACCGCCGCCGGGCCGGCCTCGAACTGCGGCTTGATCAGCGCGACCGCCCAGGCGGTGCCGGCGCAGAGGGCCAGCGGCGCGGGCAGCAGAGTGGCCAGGCCGATGAAGCTCGCGTCGCAGACCAGCGCCTCGATGCGATCAGGGATCGCCGCCGGCGTCAGGTAGCGGGCGTTGCAGCGCTCGTGGACGACGACGCGGGGATCGGTGCGCAGCCGCCAGGCGAGCTGGCCGTGCCCGACATCGACGGCGTGCACCCGCGCCGCGCCGTGCGCCAGCAAAACGTCGGTAAAACCGCCGGTTGACGCGCCGATGTCGAGGCACATCCGTCCGGCGGGCGAGAGCGCGAAATGCGCGAGCGCGTGGGCGAGCTTCACGCCGCCGCGCGAGACCCAGGGGTGATCGCGGCCGCGCACCTCCGGCACCGCATCGCCCGGCAGCGTCTCGCCGGCCTTGTCGATCCGGCGGCCGGCGACAAACACTTTTCCGGCCAGGATCAGCGCCTGCGCGCGGGCGCGGCTTTCGGCGAGGCCGCGCTCAATCAGCAGGAGGTCGGCGCGCAGCCGGCGCCGGAGGGGCGGCACGGGTTCAGCCCGACAACGGGGCCGCGATGCTCTCCAGCGACTTGCCCTCGGCGTCCACGCCGAGCACCGCCTCGGTGAGCGCGGCGAGCAGCATCAGCACGGCGGCGACCAGATAGCCGCCGCACACCGCCCAGGGGCTGCTCGATTCGATGAGGTGGCCGAACAGCGCCGGCGCGACGACGCCGCCGATCGCCGTGCCGAGCGCGTAGAACACTGCGATCGCCAGAGCGCGGGTTTCCAGCGGAAAGATTTCGCTGGCCGTCAAGTAGGCGGAACTCGCCGCCGCGGAGGCGAAGAAGAAGATGACGATCCACGCAATCGTCTGCGTAGTCGCCGAGAAGGCGCCGGCGGCGAAGCCGAGCGCGGTCGCCGCGAGCAGCAGGCCGGACAGGCCGTAGGTGCCGGCGATCATGCGTCGCCGGCCGACCGTGTCGAAGAAGTGGCCGAGCAGCAGCGGGCCGAAGAAATTGCCGGCCGCCAGCGGCAGGATGTAGAGGCCGGTCATCGTCCCCGGCACCCCGTAGAAATGCGCCAGCACCAGGCCGTAGGTGAAGAACACGGCGTTGAACAGGAACGCCTGGGCCGTCATCAGCACGACGGCGAGCACGCTGCGGCCGCGATAGGTGCCGAACATCGCGGAAAAGATCAGGCCGAAACCGAAGGTTTTTCGCGGATGCACGGTGAGCGTGCCCTCAGGCTTCGGCAGCGCGCGGCCGGTGTCCTGTTCCACCCGCTGCTCAACTGCTGCGACCGTCGTCTCCGCCTCGCGCTGATAGCCGTGGGTGACCAGCCAGCGCGGGCTCTCCGGCACGAAGCGGCGCAGCGCCAGGATAAACAGGCCGAGCCCGCCGCCGATGCCGAAGCCGAGACGCCAGCCGACATCGACCCCGACCAGCGTCCCGCTCAGCAGCAGCAGCGAGGCCGCGGCACCGGCCGCCGCGCCGACCCAGAAGCTGCCGTTGATGATCAGGTCGATGCGTCCGCGCAGCCGCGCCGGGATCAGCTCGTCGATCGCCGAGTTGATCGCCGCGTACTCCCCGCCGATGCCGAGTCCGGTGATCACCCGAAAGGCGGCAAAGCTCCAGAAATTCCAGGAGAAGGCGGTGAGCAGCACGCCGGCGAGATAGATCGCGAGCGTGACGTTAAAAATCAGGCGGCGGCCAAGCCGGTCGGTGAGCCAGCCGAAGCCGAGCGCGCCGGCGACCGCGCCCGCTACGTAGCAGGAGGCGACGGCGCCGATGTCGGGCGTGCTGAGCCCGAGCGTGCGGTGGTCCTGCAGGATCGGCCCGATCGAGCCGACGATCGTCACTTCCAGCCCGTCGAGCACCCAGGTGATGCCGAGCGCCACAACGACGAGCACGTGAAAGCGGCACCAGGGCAGCCGGTCGAGCCGGGCGGGGATGTCGGTGGTGATCGCCTGCATATGTCCCGCCGTTGACCCGCCGTTCGCCCCGTCGCACGAGGGTTCGGGACACCCGGGCTAAAACACCGGCGCCCGCGCGGGGTTGCGGTCCCGGCCGGCAGATGGCGCGGCGCGTACTGAGCACGCACGGACCGTCGCCCGCGCCGCCTGCTCCTGCGTGTCCGCGCTACCCTCGGACCGGACCCGCAGACAGCCAATCGCAATATGACTAAATGGTGTTGCAGACCGATCTATTCTGTCCTGAAATCATCTGGCCCGATGAGTGGGAATTGTGATCATGACGCGACGTGGCGCCCTGTCTGTCAGTCTCACCCGCGGCGTATTAGGGGCCGCGCTGTGTTTGCTTGGACTGCCTGCGAATGCTCGCTCGCCGGCCGCCGGCAAGATCAAGCACGTCATCATCATCATGCAGGAGAACCGGTCCTTCGACAGCTATTTCGGGACCTTTCCCGGCGCCGACGGCATCCCGTCCGGTGTCTGCATGCCGATCGACCCAAGCAACCCGCAGAACGGGTGCATTCAGCCGTATCACAACGGGCTTGATGCAAACGCTGGTGGCCCGCACAGCAATCTGGCTGCTCAGCTCGATCTCGACGATGGCATCACGCACGCGAAGCTGGACGGGTTTGTCGCGCAGCAGATCGAAGGCGCTGCGCATGGCGCTCATCCCTATCAATTCATCCTCCAGGGCGTGCAGCTCCATGACGTCATGGGCTATCACACGGCCGAGGAGATCCCGAACTACTGGGCCTATGCGAAGAACTTCGTGCTGCAGGACCACATGTTCGCGGGCGTCCGCTCATCCTCGTTCCCGATCCATGTCGACATGACGAGCGAGTGGGTCGCGAAATGCGCAGACCAGACCGACGTGTCGACGTGCTACACCTTCCCCTATCTCCTGCATAACCGGGAGACGAGATTCCCCTGGGCGAACTTCTTCCAATTGCTCGATACGCATAATGTCAGTTGGAAATATTACCTCGGCGAGGGGACGGAGCCGGACTGCGAATCCGGCGAGATGACCTGTGAACCCGTGATACAGAACCCTGAGACGCCTTCGGGCTGGAATCCAGCCAAGTTTTACAGCTACGTGCGCGAGCAGCCTTACGGCTATCGCATGAAGCACATACACGTCACCAACCATTTCCTGGTAGACATCAAGCTTCACAAGCTGCCGCAGGTCGTGTGGCTGATCCCGAGCGACGTCTACAGCGAGCATCCGCCGCACAGCATCACCGCCGGCATGATGTACGTCACGGCGCTGGTCAATGCGGTGATGAACTCGTCGTACTGGAACGACACGGCGATCTTCATCAGCTGGGACGACTGGGGCGGCTTTTACGATCACGTGGTGCCGCCGAACGTGGACACCAACAACACACCAACGCCAATCCAGGGTTACGGCCAGCGCGTGCCGGGACTTCTGGTGAGCGCCTACGCCAGGCACGGGTATATCGACCACGGCGTTCTCAGCTTCGACTCGTATCCCCGGTTCATCGAAGACGTGTTCATGGACGGCGCCAGGCTGGTTCCGGCAGAACTCGGCCTTCCCGACAAGCGCCCGACCATTCGCGACGCCCTTCGCCAGGTGCGTTACTTTGATGGGACAACGGCGCCGATCGTAGACCTGGCCGACGAGTTCGACTTCACTGCCACACCGCAGCCGCCACTTGTCCTGACCACGCTGATCCCCAGCGACATCACCGCGTCCTGCAACCAGGGAAGCGGGGTCGCATGCACCGTGCCGCAGGTGACGGTGAGCTGGAACGCGGTGCCGGCACCCAACCCGAGTGGCGTCACATACCGGCTGTTCCGCGACGGCCAACTGGTCGAGACCTGCGACAGCAAGGCGACGTCGTGCGTCGATACGCCGGGAAGCGGGGATCACCTCTACCGCGTCCTCAGCATCGACGGGGGCTGGAACATGAGCCCGCTTTCGCCGGCAGCCTTGGCGACGGTGCCGTAGCACGCTCCGGAAGTCGCACGGGGAATCTTCGCCAGCCGGCCGGGGGTCTGCGTCCGACCCCGCGTATCCGCGACAGAATGCCGCCCGCGGATGCCGGTTGTGGGGCACGCCCCCTTGCTGGGCCGCCGCGCTGGTCGTACGCCGCTATCCTCACTCTGCGGAGCGGAGACGATGAAGCTGGCCCGGACCGCTGTGCTCACTGTCGTTTGCGGACTTTTTCTCACGCATTCTCCCAAGGCTCAGGAAAAGGGGCGCTTTGCGGTGAACCCGATCCCGGCACCGGGCAATGAGACCTTTCCCGACCCGTTCCCGATCCTGGATCCATCCAATCCGGCCAACCGGAACAAGGTCGGAAACGACTTCGTCTTTTTCAGCACTCAGGACAAGGCGATGTCGTTCCCCAGCTTTGATTTCCGCAGTCCGTCCGACGTCACGGTGCGGCCGATTTCCGTTGACGTTTCTTTCCTGCAACAGAGGCTGAATCCTGCTTTTCGCATTGCCGGTTCATTCTGGGCGAAGAACGTATTCTACGATCAGCGGACGTGCGCGTGGCACATGATCGCGTCGGCCGTTGTGGCGGAAACCGACTGGCAGTCCAAGGCCAGAAGCGGAATGAACATCTGGCCGAAGCGACTGCAAACAAGCATAGTACATCTCAGTCCGGACTATACGGCCTGCAGCACGCCGCTCGCTGCCCTGAACCAAATTCGCTACTGGCGCGTGGATAAGGAACTGATCGGACGCATTCCCACGATCAGCGACACCGCCGGGACGATCGTCTTCGACTACGCGAACTACGCCGGAAAGCTTGTCCAGGACAGGGTGGGGGATCCGATCTATCTCATCTATGTCAAGCGATTGGGCAGTACGATGGCAGGCATCGTTGCTCAGCCGATGCTGAGTCCCGACACGGTGGACACGAGCCGCCCACCCATCACCCTTCTGGCGCCTGACCTTCGTCGCAGCTCGGAATACCGTGACGGCGCAAGCGGCCTGCAGATCATCGAGACAGCAAATGTCGTCAAGATCAGGCAGACCTGGGCACTGCTCTACACGACGGGAAATTACCGGAGCGACACCTACAAGATCGGCATCGCCTACAGCGACCGCCTCACCGGCCCGTATGAGAAGGTCCTTGCGAGGGACCTGGACAACGTCTGGCGCAACTACCCGGGCGGCGCTTCAGGTGACGAGGTCGTGTATCTGCTTCAGGGGCAGAACCCCAACTGGTTCAATTTCATCCGCCACGTCAAGGCGCCTGGAGTTCCGACCATCCTGATGGAAACGATTTCGGGTCACGATCAGTATTTTATGACCTTTGCCGGCTATCCCCAATGGATGGAACCCAGGGGAGACCAACAATACAATCCTGCAGCACGAGTGGCCTACTTTGCTCCCGTATCGGTCAACATCCCGAACAGCGCGAGCGCTGTCGCCAGCAGTGGCAGCTACGACCGTGCGCATTGGGTTGAGCTTCAGACGCAACCTTTGCGCTGACTTGGAGAGTGTTGAACCGGTCTCGTCCAGCGTCACAGTTGTGATCTCTCTTGCGAACGGTGGAACGTCTGAATCGATGGGCAACCATGATTCAGAAGACATGGATGGGATTTGCGCCGGTTGAGGCGACGCTCGAGGGCGGCGCAGGCGCCGACACCGGAGCGCACGGCATTGCTGCTGTGAGCGCGACCCGCCGCTCCGGCGACCTTGCGGTCGGGCTCGCGTGCCTGCTCGCCACCGCGATCTGCTGGGGGCTGAACTGGCCGCTGATCAAATACCTGCTCACCCAGGTGCCGCCGTTCAGCATGCGCGGCTTCGCCGGCCTGCTCGGCGCGGCCGTCGCCTTCGGCTTCGCCTGCGCCGGCCGCGAGCGACTGCGCCCGCCGGCCGGGCAGTGGCAGCCACTGATCGCCTCGGCGCTGCTCAACATCGCCGCCTTCATGGGAGCCTCGACCTTCGGCATGATGTGGCTCTCCGCGTCGGAGGCGGTGATCATCGCCTACACGATGCCGCTCTGGGCCGTGCTGTTCGCCTGGCCGATCCTGCACGAGCGGCCGCGCGCCGCGCGCCTGCTGGCGCTCGCGCTGGGACTTTCGGGGGTCGCCGTGCTGATGGGGGCGCAGCCGATGCAAGCCTCGTGGTCGAAGCTGCCGGGGGTGGCCATCGCGTTCACCGGCGCCTGGATGTTCGGCCTCGGCACCGTGCTGGCCAAGCGCCGGCCGCCCTCGATGCCGCCGTTCGCCAGCGTCGCCTGGCAGCTCGTTCTGGGCTCGACGCCGTTTGCTCTCCCAGCGCTGCTCGAGCATCCGCACTGGGGCGCTTTGCCCGGAAGAGCCTGGGCGGGGCTGCTGTATCTCGGCATGGTGCCGATGGTCTTCGCCTACGTCACCTGGTTCCGGGCGCTGCGCCTGCTGCCGGCGGCGACCGCGGCGATCGGCACGCTGATGGTGCCGATCGTCGGCGTGTTCGGCTCCGCCCTGTTGCTCGGCGAGCCGCTCGGCCTTCGCCAGCTTGCCGCCCTCGGCCTGACGGTCGCCGGCGTCGGCCTGGCGGTGCGCGCATGATCGCCCGGCTGCTGCTGGCGTTTGCGCTGCTGCTGCCCGGCGCGGCGGTCGCCCGCGAGCTGAAGCTCGCGACCTGGAACATCGAATGGTTCACGCTGCGCCCGACCGGCGATCCCGCGCTGCCGCACGACGTGACCGGGCGGCAGCCGGACGATGTTGCCCGCCTGCGCCGCTACGCCGACGCCCTCGACGCCGACGTCGTCGCGCTCGAGGAGGTGGACGGCCCGACCGCCGCGGCGCGGCTGTTCCCGCCCGACCGCTATGCCCTGCACTTCACGGGCGATGCCGTCGTCCAGCGCACCGGCCTGGCGATACGGCGCGGCCTGACCTTCACCGCCAACCCCGACTTGACCGCGCTCGACGTCTATCCGCCGGAGGCAAAGTTCCAGTTGCGCAGTGGTGCCGACGTCACGCTCGACCTGCCGGACCGGCAGAAGCTGCGCGTCCTCGCGGTGCACCTGAAGACCGGCTGCCGCGAGGACCCGCTCTCCGGCAGCCGCCGGCGCGCCTGCGAGACGCTGCGCGAACAGGTGCCGCCGCTGGCCGGCTGGATCGCGCAGCGCCGGGCGGAGGGCGTGCCCTTCGTCGTCATGGGCGACTTCAACCGCTGGATGGACGGCAGCGACCAGCTCCTGGCGGCGCTCGAGCGGGCGGCGCCGCTGGTGCGGGCGACCGCGGGGCACGACAGCCCGTGCTGGGGCGGCGAGCCGTTCATCGACCACATCCTGGCGGGCGGCCCGGCGCGCGCCTGGCTCGAGCCGCAGAGCCTGCAGGTGCTGGTCTACCGCGAGACGGACCCGAGCTGGAAGGAGCGGCTCTCCGACCACTGTCCGGTCGCCGTGGACCTGGCGTTGCCCTAGACCCAGGTCGCCCGGGGTTTTCGATCCCTCCCCGGCGCCCCACATTGCTGCCAACCGCAGGAGGAACCCACCATGAGCAGCAGCGTCTCCTACACCGCCCACGCCACCGCCGTCGGCGGCCGGCGCGGCCACGTGCAGTCCGATGACGGCGCGGTGAAATTCGACCTCTCGCTGCCGAAATCGATGGGCGGCGAGGGCCGATCCGGCGCCACCAACCCGGAACAGCTGTTTGCCTCCGGCTACGCGGCCTGCTTCGGTGGGGCGCTCGACTTCATCGCGCGCCAGGAAAAGGTCGAACTGAAGGACGCGAGCATCACCGCCGACGTGACGATCGCCAAGCAGGGCGACGGTTTCGTGCTCTCGACAAAGCTCAGCGGCAAGCTGCCGGGGGTGGACCGCGCGACCGCGGAGCGGCTGATGCAGAAGGCGCACGAGTTCTGCCCGTATTCGAAGGCGACGCGCGGCAACATGCAGGTGGAGCTGGCGGTCCTGTGAGCCTCACCGTCCTCGTCACCGGCGCGAGCGCCGGCATCGGCGAGGCGATCGCCCGCCGCTTCGTGCAGGACGGCCATCGCGTCATCGCCGCAGCGCGCCGGCGCGAGCGGCTCGACGAACTGCACGCGACGCTCGGCGCGTCGCTGCTGCCCTTCGTGCTTGACGTGACCGACCCGGCCGCCGCCGCGGCGCTGCCCGGCGTGCTGCCGGAGGGGTGGCGCGAGGTCGACGTGCTCGTGAACAACGCGGGCCTGGCGCTCGGGCTGAATCCAGCACACCAGGCAGAACTCTCGGACTGGGACACCATGGTGGCGACCAACGTCACCGGCGTCCTGCATCTCACGCGCGCGCTGCTGCCCGGCATGGTCGCGCGCGACCGCGGCCATATCGTCAACTTCGGCAGCACCGCCGGCACCTATCCCTATCCGGGCGGGCACGTGTACGGGGCGTCAAAAGCGTTCGTGAAGCAGTTCAGCCTGAACCTTCGCGCCGACCTGATCGGCACGGGGGTACGGGTGACGGATCTCGAGCCGGGGCTGGTCGGCGGCACCGAGTTCAGCGCCGTGCGGTTCAGCGGCGACCAGGACAAGGCGGCGGCGATCTACGCCGGGACACAGCCGCTCCAGCCGGACGATATCGCCGAGGCGGTGGCCTGGGTGGTGGGATTGCCGGGGCATGTCAACATCAATCGGATGGAGATGATGCCGACCTGTCAGGCTTCGGCTTCGCTGGCGATCAAGCGTCGGCAGTAGAGAAGGGCGGGGGCTCCGCCCCCGCACCCCCGCTGGGGGCGGCCCCCAGACCCCATCGACTTCAGGCCATCGCCGGCCCGTCCGGAGAATGCCCGGCTTCAACCTGCGTGGCCGCCTGGCGCTCCAGGCAAGTGGCGAGCAGGCCGGGGATCGGCACATTCGCGAAACGGCCGGGGATCTCGTCCTGCACGCCCTCCGGCACGCCGGCGCTGCGTAGCGCGGCTATCGAGTAGCCGGGCTCGTAGAGCATCCGGCGCAGCATCTTCTGGTTTTCCGGCCACAGATAGCACGACCAGTGCTGGCCGCGGTCCTGGAACGGCGCGCCGGTCGGCGAAAGCCCGCGGGCGCCGAAGAAGCTCCTGAACGCCGCCAGGCGCGCCGGATCGGCCGGATCAAGCTCGATATCCAGCCAGTTCGTCAGCCGGTCGACGCCGCTGCGGCCGACCACCATCGAGGGGATCGAGTTCGGCAGGCGCTGCGGATCACCGAATGAGCCGGCAAGCTGGGCGAGCACGGGATCGGCGCGGTTGCCGATCGAGGTGAACTCGGTGCCGACCCGGCCGGCGACGTCGCGCGCGTCCACGCAGTACTCCGCCCCTTCCATGAACAGGCAGCGCCGCACCGCCGCGCGCTGGGTGGCGGCGAGCAGGCCCAGCGCCTTCACCGAGGTCCGCGAGCCCAGGCTGTGCGCCAGGATGTCGACCGTCAGCCCGGCGCCGGCGCAAGCGGCGAGCACGGCCGCCAGCGCCCGCGCCGCCAGCGGGGCGAGGTCGCACAGTGCGTAGGCATAGAACTCGGCCCAGCAGGCGTCGGCGTATTCGAGGAAGCTGCCGGTCGATTTCCACGCGAAGGCGACCGAGGTCGGCTCGTCCGCGATGTGAAACCAGCTCTCGCCGGGATGGCCCGGAAATTCGGCGTTGGGCAGCGCATAGACGCGGTTGAACGGATTGTCCGCGGGGGCCGGGTTCTCGTCCGGCACCGGATTGAACTCGAACCCGTGCACCAGCACCGTGACGTGGCGCGAGGGCGGTGCCCACCGCGCGACCGCGCTGCGCAGGGGCGTCTCCGGCAGCGGCGGCGGCGCGGTGTAGGGGTCGTGCGGCCGCGGCAACGGCTGCAGCAGGTTGCCCTCGCCGTCCAGCAGCCGATCCACCGCCTGGCGCCAGCCCGAGGAGTCCGGCGCCCCGGTCGCGCGAGGCGAGAAGATCAGCTTCAGCATCCCCGGCCGGTCCCGGCCGGTCAGGCGTGCAGCATCGGCAGCACGATGTGGATGCCGAGCAGAATGAGGAACAGCACGATCAGGACGCGCAGCACCCCGCCGAGCAGGTTGATCGCGGCGAGCAATAGCAGCACGGCGACCACCACCAGCAGGACGGTTTGAACCTCGGGACCGACGCCGAGCCCGGTCAACACGCCGCGCAGCCAAATCTCGATCGCAGCGAGCACGGCGAAGACGAAATCGATGATGGCGAAGAAGGCGGCTTCGACGGTCGTCAGCGCCTGGTCCACCGCATGCATCGCCGTCCCCCGCAAATCCTGTCGGTCGCGGGGGCAACCATGACCGAGCCGACGCCGCCGCGCAATCCGGCGGAAGGCCCGGCCCGGCCGCGCGTCATGAGGCCAGCGCCCATTCGTCCTCGCGCACGACGAGGTCGCGCAGCAGGTCCAGCAGTTCCTCCCCGCCCACCGCGTCGGGGTCGGCCAGCGCCTCGGCGAGCCGGGCGGCGGTCGCGGGGTCGCTGCGGCCGGCGCTGTCGCCGGCGAACGCCATCGACCAGTCGGGGAAGCCGCGCGGCCCGGCCGGCGCGATCTGCAGCACCGTGACGTCGCGGTGCCTGGGATCGCGCTGGATGCGCTCGAACGCGCCCTCGATCGCGTCGAGCCGGCCTTCCAGGACCTGCGCGAACACGCCGCCGCTGTACAGCAGCGCGCCGGTGATGCCGTCGCGCCGGTTGTTGGCGCGCGACAGCGCGAGGATGTCGCGAATCTCGCCGCTGACCGAGGCGGCCGAACCGGCCAGCGCATTCCGGCTGCAATAGACGATGCGATGCAGCGATCCGCTCATGGACGTTCCTTTCAGGCTTCGACGGGGAGCCGCGGCGTGGGCGCAGTGCCCAGGCTGGCGATCAGTGCGCCGATCTCGGCCGCGCCGACCGGCCGGCTGAACAGGTAGCCCTGCACCTCCGTGCAGCCGTCGGCGCGGATGCGGGCGAGCTGCTCCTCGGTCTCCACGCCCTCGGCGGTGGTCGCGATGCCGAGGCTGGCGCCGAGCGCGGCGACGGCGCGCACGATCGCCGCACTCTCGGCGCTGTCGAGCAGGTTTTGGACGAAGGAGCGGTCGATCTTGATGCGGTCGAACGGAAAGCTCTGGAGCTGCGTGAGCGAGGAGTATCCGGTGCCGAAATCGTCCATCGAGATGCGGACGCCGAGCCGCCGGATGGCATGCAGCGCGTCGCGCGTGGCGGCGCCGTGGCGCAGCAGCACGCTCTCGGTGATTTCGACTTCCAGGCGCTGCGGGTCGAGCCGGGCGCGCGCGAGCGCGCCGCCGATGGCGCCGACCAGCCGGCGCGGCTCCTCGAATTGCGGAGCGGAGACGTTCACCGCGACGGCGACGCCGGCGGGCCAGCCCGCGGCTTCCAGGCAGGCGGTGCGCAGCACCCATTCGCCGAGCGGCACGATCAGGCCGATCTCCTCGCAGACCGGGATGAACTCACCGGGCGAGATCAGGCCGCGCTCGGGATGGCGCCAGCGCAGCAGCGCCTCGAACCCGGCCAGCCGGCCGGAGCGCAAATTGACCTTCGGCTGGTACGCCAGCTCGAATTGCGACAGGGCGAGCGCCTTGCGCAAGTCCTGCTCGAGCAGCCGCCGGGCGCGCGCGCGCGCCTCCATCTCGGGCGTGAAGCGGCGATAGCCGCGCCGCCCGCCGGCCTTCGCCTGGTAGAGGGCGAGGTCGGCGCAGCGCAGCAGCGCGTCGGGATCGGACGCGTCGGCGGGAGAGAGCGCGTAGCCGATGCTCGCGCCCACGTTCACGAGATTGCCGTTGAGGATGAAGGGCCGGCCGAGCAGATCGACCATCCGCGCGGCGACGGCGTCCACGCCGCCCTCCGGCCCCGGCGCTTCCTGGATGACGACGAACTCGTCCCCGCCCACCCGGGCGATCAGATCGTCGCCGCGCAGCGCCGCGCGCAGCCGCCCGGCGATGGCGCGCAGCAGCGCGTCGCCCATCGGATGGCCGAGTGTGTCGTTCACCGGCTTGAAATTGTCGAGATCGATGCAGAACACCGCGGCCTGCGCGGCCTCCCGGCCGGAGGGTGCGGCCAGCACGGTGCCGAGCCGCTCGCGCATGACGCGCCGGTTGGCGAGCCCGGTCAGCGGATCGGTCAGCGCGAGCGCGAGGGCGCGGGATTCGGTGGCACGAAACTCCGTCACGTCCTCGAACACCGCGACCCAGCGGCAGCGGCCGATGCGCCGCAGCCGCAGCATGATGGAGAGCCCGTTCGCGAGGTCGAGATGCGCGGTCTCCTCCACCCCGTCCGTGCGGGCGACGGCGGCGGCGCAGACCTGCTCGGTCGCGCGCAGCGCCTCCGGCGAGAAGCGCTTGCCGGCGGCCAGCGCTTCGACCAGCCGCGGGCGCCCGGCCAGCAGTGCCGGCGGCACGTTGAGCATGCCGAGCAGCCCGGCATTGCCGAGCAGCAGGCGGAGCTTTGCGTCGAACACCAGGACGGCCTGCGGCAAGCCGTCCAGCGCCAGGCAGGGAAGCGTCGGCACCGGCCGGCGCGCGCGCGCCTTGGGCGCGGCACGGCGCGTTCGCCTGGCCGTCGCGCGGTCGAGAAGGGCTGCCATTCCGCGGGAAAGGGTGCCCAATTCCGGTGAACGGCGCCTTTACGACGCGGCGCCCGGCCGGAGCCGCGGCGCGGCGGTGCGCGCTTCGATGCACGGCGGCGAGAGCCGCTGCACGCCCGAAGCCGTGCGGGCCCCTGGCGCAGTTCCGACCCTAGTCCAGCCGGTCAGCCGATCGCGCCCTCGCGTCGCAGCGCCCGGATGGTGGCGCGGAAGGCGTCGATGGTCGCCTGCAGCTCCGGCTCACCGTGCGTCGCCGAGATCGTGCCCGACGGGCCGGAGTTGATGTCCACGCCGTTGACCAGCATGCCCAGCCGCACGCGCGCGGTGACGCCCTCGCCGCGGGTGCGGCCGAGCATGTCGGGGATGAATGCCTCGGCGTCGAAGCGGCTCGGCACGACCGCGCGGCCCTGCGGATTGGTGAACACGTGAAAGCCGGAGAACGAGCCGTGCACCGCCCAGGGCACATGCTCCTCCTCCAGCACCTCGTTCATCCGCGCCCGCAGCGTCTCGCCGAACGCGTTGGCGCGCGCGCAGGCGTCGGTCTCGGCGAGGATCTCGAGCGTGGCGATGCCCGCCGCGGCGGAGATCGGGTTGGCATTGAAGGTGCCGGGATGCGCGATCTTCTCGCGCCCGCTCGCCTTGGTCGCCGCGAAGTCCAGCAGGTCCAGCACGTCGCGGCGGCCGGCGACCGCGCCGCCGGGGAAGCCGCCCGACAGGATTTTTGCGAGCGTGGTCAGGTCCGGCGTGATGCCGACATGCGCCTGCACGCCGCCGGGCGAGACGCGAAAGCCGGTGACCACCTCGTCGAAGATCAGCATCACGCCGCCGGCGCGCGTCAGCTCGCGCAGGCTGGCCAGGAACTCCGGGCGGATCGGCATGCGGCCGAAATTGGCGCCGCTCGGCTCCAGGATCACCGCGGCGATATCGCGGTGCTGCTCGAACAGCCGGGTCACGCCCGCGGTGTCGTTGGGATCGGCGAGCAGCACCTGCTCGGCGACACCCTCCAGCACGCCGGTGGTCGGCGTGCCGTCGAAATGGCTGGTGTGGCCGTGCGTCATGTGGTCGTGCCAGCCGTGGAAGTGGCCGCGGAAGCGCAGCAGCTTGCTGCGCCCGGTGAAGGCGCGCGCCAGCCGCAGCGCCATCAGCGTCGCCTCGGTGCCGGAGGAGGTGAAGCGCACCCGCTCGGCCGAGGGCACCAGCCGCTGCACCAGCTCGGCCCAGCGCAGCTCGAGTTCGTGGCAGGCGCCGAAATGCGTGCCGCGCTCGAGTTGCGCGTGCACCGCCTGCGTCACCTTGGGGTGGTTGTGACCGAGGATCAGCGCGCCGTGGCCGCCGAAATAGTCGACGTATTCGTTGCCGTCCACGTCCCATTTCAGCGGGCCGCTCGCGCGCTCGACGTAGATCGGATAGGGATCGAAGTGCCGGCCGTCATGCGACAGGCCGCTCGGCAGCAGCGCGCGGGCGCGGGCGGCGAGTGCGGCGGAGCCCGGCGTCGCCCCCTCGTAGGCGGCGGACAGCGTGGCATTGGGCAGCGTGGCTTGTGACATCTCGGGCTTTCCGGAGTGATCTGCCCTGAGCTCATACCACGGCCGTCGGCGGTTGCCGACCGGCGAAGTTGCCCGCGCGGGCAGGCCGGCCGGTCCATCCAACGGCAAAACAGCGTGGGGCCGGAAACCGGGAGCAAGATCGCCAGTAATTATTGCCGGTAATTTGAGTTAAATTCTGTCAGCCGCGCAAGCGGGATCCGAAGCTGGGAGTCGCGTCGTGTCCGGAACGTCGGTGCCGATCTTCGTCAGCCTGGGTAGCACGTTCACGTCCGACGGCGCGGACACCATTGTCGCCGGTGGTGACGACACCATTACGCTGGCGGCGCCCGGCGCGTTCGCTTATGGCAATGTCGATAGCATCATCACGACAAGCTCATCCGAGACCGTTGCCAGCGCCGATGACGTCATCACGACGGACTCCGCCGATACCGTCGTCGGGGGTAACGCGGACACCCTAGTCAGTGCGGGTCAGGGAGCTCTACTCGCCGGGCCTGTCGGCTACCAGACATGCGTGTTCGTCAATACTGGCGGAAGCGACACCATCGTCTCGTCGAGTGACGCCACCGACACGATCTTCGCCGTTGCCGGAGGCGGGACCTACTTTATCAACGGCATCGCCGAGTTCGTCGGCGGCTTAGGAGGTCCGAGCACGATCGTTGGCGCGGGTAACGCAACGATTTTCGGCGGCAGCGCGGGCGTTCTGTACTATCCAGGCGTCGGCCTTGTCGGTAGCGAGTTCCTGTCCGACTTCGTGGCCCAGGCTGGAACGAACACCGTCATTTCAGGCGCCAGCCTGAGCACGCTGGAGGGGCTGACCTTGTACCTAGCGGGAGCGGTGAACGGCTTCGCGATGAGCGGGGCTGTCCTCACCCTGTCCGGTCCGGGCTCCGGGAGCCAGCTTGTGGCGGGCAGCGGCAGCGAAACCATCGATGCCAGTGGTTCCACCGGTTATAATACGTTCTGGGCGGGCAGCGGCAATTCGCTGCTTGTCGGCGGCTCCGGTTCGGATTTTCCGGCCCCGGGCGCACCGATTCTGGTCCTCCCGCCCGCAACCAACGTGTTTGCAGCCAGCGGGGGCACGACCACTATGGTCGGCGGCGCGGGCAACAACGCGTTCGAGTTTATCCTCGGCCATGCGGGTGGAACCGACCTGATTCAGGACTGGAACGGCAGTGATCGACTGGCCTTCTTCGGCTATGGTGCCAACCCGATCGCCTCCCAGGCTGTCAGTGACGGCTCCACATTCATCACGCTGACCGACAACACCCGGATCACTATCGTCGGCATCAGCAGTCTGGACGCGAGGCAGATCGTCAGCGCCTGACGCACCTCCCCTTCAGACCACGGCCGTCGGCGGTTGCCGACCGGCGAAGTGCTCGGCGAGGTTGCGCAGCACCAATTCGCCCATCGCCACCCGCGTCTCGATCGTCGCACTCGCCTGGTGCGGCTGCAGCACGACGCTGTCCAGCGCGAACAGCGCCTCCGGCACGTTGGGCTCGTTCATGAACACGTCGAGCCCGGCCCCGCCGAGCCGGCCTTCCTGCAGCGCCGCGACCAGCGCGGTCTCGTCCACCACGCTGCCGCGTGCGATGTTGACGAGGATGCCGTCCGGCCCCAGCGCGTCGAGCACCGCCGCATCGACGATGCCGCGCGACTGCGGGCCGCCGGACGCGGCGATCATCAGGATCTCCGACTCGGCCGCGAGCCGGCGCAGCTCCGGCACGTAGCGGTACGGCAGCTCCGGGTATGCGCGCAGGTCGCTGTAGGCGATCGCCATGCCGAAGCCCTCGGCGCGCCGCGCGATCGCGCGGCCGATGCGGCCCATGCCGAGGATGCCGAGCGCCTTGCCGCTGACCTTGCGCGCGAGCGGCAGGCCTTCCTTGCGCGCCCAGCGCCCCGCCCGGACGAAGCGGTCGCCGAGGCAGAGCCGGCGCGACGCCGCCAGCAGCAGCGCCATGCCGAGATCGGCCACGTCGTCGGTCAGCACGTCCGGCGTGGTGGTGACCCGGATCGAGCGGCTGCGCGCGTGCTCGAGATCGACCGCGTCGGTACCGATGCCGTTGATCGCGATGATCTCGAGTTTCGGCAGCGCGTCCACGATGGCGCGGCTGGCGCCGGCGCCGCCGCCGGTGACGATCGCCCGGACCGCGGCACCCGCCTCGGCTACGAACGCACCCCGATCCGCCGCCTCGAACAGCCGGTGCACGCGGTAGTGCTGGTCCAGCGCCGCTTCGATCTGCGGCATCATCTTCTCGATCAGCAGGATCTCCGGCTTCATGCGGCTGCCTCCCCGGTTCAGGCGACCTCGATCTCGACCCGGCCGACGCCCTCGAACACCGCGGCCAGGCGCGCCGGCGGATCGACGAACAGGATGCCGCTGCACGATCCCGTGGTGACGATCTGCCCGGCACGCAGGCCGCCGAGCGAGCGCGCGCCCTGGTTGGCCATCCAGACCAGCAGGCGGATGTTGTCGCCCGCCGTGTTGCCGCCGACGCCCTCATGGCGCAGCGCGCCGTCGATGGTCAGCCGCACCGGCTGGCGCAGCGGGTCGATGCCGCGCCACGCCGGCGCGGCAGCGCCGACCGCGAGCGCGCCGTTGTTGTTATGGTCGGCCCGGTGGCTAGGCGGGTCCGTCGCGCCCGGCGCCGTGAAGCGCGTGTCCACCAGTTCGATGACGGGGTGCAGCGTGTCGACGGCGGCCAGCACCTCCTCGCGCGTATAGGCGGCGTCGCGCGGCGGCAGGTCGCGGCCGAAGCGGTAGGCCAGCTCGGCCTCCACGCCGATGACGTGGAACAGCGAGGCCGGAACGCGGTCTGTGTTCTCGAAGATGGCGTCGGCCTGGATCGGCGCGCGAAACGGTTCGCTCTGCGGCGTCGCCGAGCCGACCTTCCAGCCGCCGACTGGCCCGAGACGCTTCGCGACCTCGTCCTGGATGGCGTACGCATCCCCGTCGTCCTGCGGGCGCGCCCCCTCCGGCAGGGCGGTCAGCCACTGACGGGTCCGGCGCGCCGCGAGCAATGCCTCCGCCGCTGCCGCAACATCGATCCTGGTCATGCGTTCCCCTGGCTGCCGGCAGCGCGCTTGGCTGCGGCAGCAGAGCACCGGCGGGCATCCGAGGTCCAGACCTCCCGGACCCCGCGGCCGGCGGCGCCCAACATGGGAGGCGAGAATGCCAGCCGGCGTGCAGGGCTACTCCAGCCGATGGGCCAGGCTGATGCCCATCGCCTTCATCACCTACAGCCTCGCCTATCTCGACCGCGCCAACTACAGCTTCGGCGCCGCCTCGGGCATGGCCGCCGACCTGAAGATCGACGCGGCCGCGTCTTCGCTGCTCGGGGCGCTGTTCTTCCTCGGCTACTTCTTCTTCCAGGTGCCGGCCGCCTACTACGCCGAGCAGCGCAGCGCGAAGAAGCTGATCTTCTGGAGCCTGCTGCTCTGGGGCGTGCTCGCCGGCGCAACCGGCCTGCTCAGCGACATCTCGCTGCTCTACATCGACCGCTTCCTGCTCGGCGTGATGGAGAGCGTGGTACTCCCTGGCATGCTGATCTTCCTCAGCCACTGGTTCACCCGGGCAGAGCGGTCGCGCGCCAACACCTTCCTCATCCTTGGCAACCCGATCACCGTGCTCTGGATGTCAGTGGTCTCGGGCTACCTGATCAAGTTCTTCGGCTGGCGCGGCATGTTCATCATCGAGGGCCTTCCGCCGATCATCTGGGCGTTCGTCTGGTGGAAGCTGGTGGAGGACCGGCCGATCCAGGCGCGCTGGCTGGACCCGGCCGAGCGCACCGAACTCGAGGCCACGCTCGCCGAGGAGCAGCGCGCGTTCCGGCCGGTGAAGAACTACGCGGCGGCATTCCGCACCCCGGCGGTGATCATCCTGGCCGCGCAGTATTTCACCTGGAGCATCGGCGTCTACGGCTTCGTCATCTGGCTTCCCTCGATGCTGAAGAGCGGCAGCACGCTCGGCATGGTCGCGATCGGCTGGCTCTCCGCCGCACCCTACCTCGCCGCGGCGGCGCTGATGGTGGTCACCTCGGTCTTCTCCGACGCCAGCCGGGAGCGCAAGGCGTTCGTCTGGCCCTACCTGCTGGTCGGCGCCGTCGCCTTCTACGCGTCGTACCTGCTGGGCAGCACGCACTACTGGCTGAGCTTCGTGCTGCTGGTGATCGCCGGCGGTGCGATGTACGCGCCGTACGGACCGTTCTTCGCGATGATCGCGGAACTGCTGCCGCGCAACGTCGCCGGCGGCGCGATGGCGCTGATCAACAGCTGCGGCGCGCTCGGGTCGTTCGTGGGGTCGTATTTCGTGGGCTGGCTGAACGGTGCGACCGGCGGCAACGGCGCCTCGTTCGTGTTCATGGCCGCCGCTTTGCTGGCCTCGGCGCTGCTGACGCTCTCGCTGCGCGCGCCCGCCCGCGCCTCGGCAACGGTGCTGGACGCACCGGCTCACTGACCCGGCGCCGCGCGTTCAGGGGCCGAGCGGGACCGCCAGGCCGCCGGCGCCGCCGACCGACGCGGCGATCTGCAGGCCGACGGCGATCCAGCCGTCGGCCGACGCCGCGAGCAGCGGCGCGCCGCTGGTGCCGCGCGTCGCACTGCAGTCGTGCCGGAGCAACGGCCGGCCTTCGCCGTCGCGCGCGAGGCCGGTGATCCGGCAGTGCAGGTCGGCATCGACTGCCTCCTCCCGGTCCTGGCCGTAGCCGCCGAGCGCCACCGCCGCCCCGACCGGCGCGGCCAATGTGAGCACGCGGTCCGGCGTGCCGAGCGGCACGGCCAGCACCAGCACGGCGCGGTCGGCACCGGCGGTCGCCGCCTCGCGCAACGGGTCGTAGCCCCGGGCGATCGTGTAGGACACCACGCGCGCATGCGCGGCGTAGCTGCCGAAGGCATAGCCGAGCAGGAAGTGGACCGAGCCGGGCTGCGCGTAGTGGCGCGGACCGGACAGGAACAGGCAGTGCGCCGCCGTCAACACTTCGCGCGGGCCGACGAGAAAGCCCGTGCAGCGCGTGCCGAGTTCGGTTTGCACGCGGCCGAGCGCACGCCAGGGCGGCTGCGCCGGGTCGACGACCACGCGGCGCTCGGCCGGGCCGACCCCGGGCAGACCGGCGCCGCCCAGCAGTGCGCCGGCGCCGATCACCAGGAGCCAAGGCCAGGGGCGCTCCCTCCGTGGGCAATTCCACCGGCTTCGCCGGTGGAACCTTGGCCCACTCCGCCCCTGGACCCCGGCAAAGGCAGAGCCTTCAATCCTTCGCTTCAAGTGATGGAGCCCCGCTAGGCAAGACGCCCCTTTGTCTCCGGGATGATGATCGCACCGATGAGATACAGCACGGAAATCGCCAGCAGGAAGGCGGCCAGCGAGACCGGCAAGCCGCGCGTGCTGCCGGCCAGCAGCGAGACGAAGGTCGGCATCATGCCGCCGATTGCGAAGCCGACGTTCCACGACAGCCCGGTCCCCGTCGATCGCAGCGCGGTCGGGAAGCGCTCATTGAGGAAGATCAGCAGCGGCGCGTAGCCGGCGTTGCCGAGGAAGGCGATGCCGAGCGCATACAGCGTGATGGTCGTGACGTCGCCGGCGCGCGCCATGAAGATGAACCCGGCCGGCATCAGCACGAGCCGTGCGAGGCCGAGGATCAGGAACGTCTTCTTCCGCCCGATCAGCTCGCTGACGTGACCGATCAGCGGCGAGACGACGATCGCCACGACGCTGGTGGCGATCAGGATCAGCGAGGTCGGCTGGTTCGGCAGCCGGTTCACCACTTTCAGGAACGTCGGCATGTAGCCGGAGGTCAGGTAGTAGCCGGCGCCGCCGCCGATCGTCATCATCAGGTTCACCAGGAAGATCGGCAGGTAGTCGCGCGAGAACAGGTCGCGCAGCGGCGCCCGGGGGATCGCCTGGCCGGAACGGGCCGCCTTCAGCCGCGCCCAGAGCGGCGATTCCTCCAGGCTGTTGAATACGAACAGCCCAAGCACCGAGCTGAAAATCCCGGAGAAGAACATGCACCGCCAGCCCCAGGTGGCAAACGCGTCCCCGGGAAATGCCGCGGAGGCGATGAGGAAGACCAGCGAGGCCAGCAGCGCCCCGACCCCGGACCCGCCGCCGCCGACCAGGCCGGACATCAGGCCGCGCCATCGCTCCGGCACCGATTCCGTGCCGATCGTATGCGTCGAAGCCACTACCCCGCCGACGAACACGCCCTGCACCAGGCGCAGGACGAGAAAGATCATCGGCGCGATCACCCCCACCTGGGCGATGGTCGGCAGCGCGCCGAACAGCGCGGTGCTGATCCCGACGCCGACCACCGCAACGATCATCGCCCCCTTGCGCCCGTGCCGGTCGGCGTACGAGCCGAACAGCGCCGAGCCGACCGGGCGCATCAGCAAGGTCACCGCGAACGATGCATACACCGCGGCGAGCGACAGGGTCGGACGGTCGGACGGGAAGAACAGCCGGCCGATCACCGGCGCCACGTAGAGCAGCAGGAACAGGTCGAACAGGTCGAGCGCCCAGCCGAGCGAGGAGGCGATCGCCGCAACGATGATCTGGCGGTTGCTGGCCCGCTCGGCCGCGTCCGGCGCGACGGCGTTCAGTGAAGTCATCGGGCGGCTCGCTCCTGCGTGGCGGGTTCGGCTGTACGGAAATCCACGAAGTGGCGCAGCAACGCGCGCGTGCTCTCGGCGCCGTCGGCGCCGAGCAGGCGCAGACACGCCGCGAGGTTTTGTTCCGCCGCTGTGTCGGGATCGGTTTCTGCGCAGGTCGGCGGCTCGCCGGCCAGCAGCGCCTGCTCCTGCCGCTCGGCCTCCAGTTCCAGGCGCTGTACTTCTCGACGCAGCGCCGAACCGGGATCGGCCGTCTTCAGCCAGCGGCGCACCGCCCGCAGTCTCTCCACGACCTCGCGCCGCCACGTCGCCACGCGCCCATCGAGGTGCCGCACCGCCTCGGGCTCCACCGCCTGGCCGCGCAACGCCAGGAACAGCATGTAGAGCAGCAGGTTCACATCGGCGCCGAGCCGGTCCTGCGCCGCCAGGCACGCGTCGCTGACCCCCGGCCGCGCGTAGAACGCCAGGGAGAATCGCCAGAACGCGTCGGCGTCGCTCTCCGCCATCCGCGTCAGGCCGACTGCGCGCGCCGCCAGTCGCCGGCGGCCGCCGCATCGATCACCTGCGCGGGATCGACGGCCTCTTCCCCCGGCACACGGATGCGCGTGAACTTTCCGGGCGGCGCGTCGTGCGGCACCGTCGCGTCGATGCCCATCTTCGCCCCGATCCCGTGGTCGGCCGAAGGATCGAGCTTCGATCCCTGCGTGTGCGACGCGACGATCAGGTCGCGGTCGGCCTGCGCGCGGGTCGTCACCGCCCACTCCACTTCACGCGGATCGTGGATATCGACATCATCGTCCACCACGATCACGTGCTTCACGTCGTAGTGCGCGGCGAATGCGCCAAAAATGACGTTGCGCGCCTCCCCGGGCTGCTGGTGGCGCAGCCGGACATACAGCACGTAGCGGCCGACGCCTCCCATCGACAGATGCACGTCCTGCACGCACGGAAAGCTGCGCTGCAGCAGGCCGCGTATGGTCGCCTCGCGCGGGATCGCGCCGAGCAGCAGATGCTCGTTGGCTCCGCCGACGATGGTATGGAAAATCGCGTCGCGCCGGTGGGTGATGCGGTCGATCTTCACGATGTGCCGGTCCGCTCGCTCGCCGTAGTATTGCGGGAATTCGCCAAACGGGCCTTCCGGCGCACGCCGGCCGGGCAGCACCCGGCCCTCCAGCACGATTTCCGCCTGCGCGGGCACGCGCACCTCGCTGGTGCCGCACTTCACGACCTCCAGCGGCGTGCCGTGCAGCGCGCCGGCGATCTCCAGCTCGTCATGATCGAGCGGCACGATCGCCTGCGAGGCCAGCATCGTCAGCGGGTCCATGCCGATGACGATGGCGACCGGCAGCGGCGCATTGTCGCGCTCGGCCATTTCGAAATAGGCGTTGGTATGGCGGGGCAGCAGCAGCACGCCGAACTCGTCCGGCCCGCTCACCTGGCAGCGGTGGATGGAGACGTTCTGCCGCCCGTTGCGCGGATTGCGCGAGATCATCAGGCCGGCGCTGACATAGGGGCCGCTGTCCAGCTCGTTGTGCGTGGGGATCGGCAACTGCTGCGCCAGGTCCACGTGCTCGTGCACCACGTCCTGCGCCGGGCCGGACGCAACCTCACGCCAGGGCAGCGGATTCGCCGCGGCCGCGCTGAAGTGCCGCAGCACGGCGTCGCCGGCGACACCCATCGCATCGGCGATCCAGCGCCGGTCGCCGAGCAGGCCGGAGACCACCGGCATCGGATGGCCGCCCGGCCGCGGGAAAAACGTCGCGTAGCGCCCGTCCAGCCGTTTCGAGATCGCCGCGAGTTCGTGCCGGAGCGCCACCTCGCGGCGGATGATCGCGAGCCGATCGTGCTGCGCCAGGTGATCGAGCCAGCCGCGCAGCGTGGTGACGGGTTGCATGGCGTCCCTCTACAGGCCGCGGAATTTCGCCGGCCGCTTTTCGTGGAACGCCGCGACCCCCTCGGCGAAATCCTCGGACGAGCGCAGCCGGCTGTAGCAATGCCCCTCCAGCTCGATGGCGATCGACAGGGTGGCGTCCTCGGTGTCGTTCAGCAGTTTTTTGGCCGTGCGCTGAGCCAGCGGCGAGAAGCCGATCAGCTCCTGCACCAGCTTGTCGGTCGCGGCTTCGAGCTGGTCGTCCGCCACCAGCTCGGTGGCGATGCCCCAGTCATACGCCTGCTCGGCGGAAATGCGCTTCGAGCGCATGACGATGTCCTTGGTCCGCGTGATGCCGACGATTTTTTGCAGCCTCGCCGAGCCGCCGGACCCCGGGATTTGCCCGAGCCGCTGCTCCGGCAGCGCGTACTGGCACGTCGCCGAGACGATCCGGAAGTCGCAGGCCAGCGAGACCTCGAACCCCACGCCGAAGCAAAAACCGCGGTTGGCGGCGATCACCGGCTTCGCGCAGCGTGCCGGTGCGGCGATGTTCCAGGCGAGTTTTGAGACATGCTCCGGCGTCGCCTCGACGAAGCCCTTGATGTAGCCGCCCGAGGAAAAATTCTCTCCGACCGCGCGCAGCACGATCACCCGCACCTCAGAGTTTTCGTCCAGCGCCTCGAACGCGCCGCGGAGTTGGTCGCGCTGCGGCATCATGATGACGTTGAACGGCGGCCGGTCGAGCACGATGTCGCCGCGCGATCGTGCCGCGTCGATTTCGACGCGGAATCCGTCGAGGTTCTCTAGCCGCGTATCGGAGTGGCTCATGCTTGCTGTTCCTGGCGGGAGGGCTGGTATTCGCCGGCGACGAGCTTGCGGCGCAGCAGTTTGCCGACCGGCGATTTCGGAATTTCCGCGACGAACACGAAGCGGCGCGGCCGCTTGAAATTCGCCAGCCCCGAGCCGCGGCAAAAGCGGTCGAGTTCGGCCGCGTCGACCGGCCCGGATGGCGTGATGAACGCGGTGACGATCTTGCCCCAGCGCTCGTCCGGCAGCCCGACCACCGCAACTTCCGAGACCGCGGGATGCAGCGACAGGCAGCTCTCGATTTCCACCGGCGAGACGTTCTCGCCGCCTGTGATGATCATATCGTCGACCCGACCGGTGACGAACAGCTCCCCGTCGGCGTCGAAGTAGCCGGTATCCCCGGTGAAATACCATCCGCCGCGCAGCGCCTTGGCGTCCGCATCCGGTCGTCGCCAGTAACCCTCGAACGCCTCGTCGCCGGCGAGCAGGGCGGCGATCTCGCCTTCCTCGTTCGTCGCGGCGAGTTCGTCGGCCGAAGCCGCGCCGAGCCGCACCACGCGGATCATCTGGTTGAGCCCGGCTTTCCCCGCGCAGCCCGGCTTGGCGGCGGCGTCCTGGTTGATCGTGCAGGTATAGACTTCCGAACTGCCGTAGTGATTGACGAACAGGTTCGGGCGGAACGCCGACGCGAGTTTTTGCAGCAGCGCGTCGGTCATCGGCGCGCCGGCAAAGCCGAGCTTGCGCACCGATCCGGTGTCGGTGGCGGCAAAGCGTTCGTGGTGCACGAGGTCATGGTAGAGCGTGGGCACCAGATAGAGATTGGTGATGCGCTCGCGCTCGATCGCCGCCAGCGCGCCCGGCACGTCGAAGCGCGGCAGGCAGACGAAGGCGCCGCCGATCAGCGACATCGCCAGCAGCGAGCGCACGCCCATGGTATGATAGAGCGGCATCACGCCGAGCGTGCGCTCGCCGCGGCGATAGACGTTCTGCGCGACGTGGGCGAGTGCGGCGGCGCGCTCGGCGCGGTGACGGCGCGGCACGCCCTTCGGCCGCGACGTGGTGCCCGAAGTGTAGAGCATGAGCGACCAGGATTCTGCATCGGCCCGCGGCCGGATTTCGCCGGATCGCGTTTCCAGCATCGCCGCGAAACCGGTCTCCCCGGCACCCGGCGCACCCAGGCGGATGCGCGGCAGCCCCGCCGTCCGCGCCGCCTGTCCGACCGCCTCGGCTGAGGCGTCCTCATAGGCGAGCGCGCGAGCCTCGGCGTCCGCCAGGCAGTAGTCGACGTCCTCGGCGGTGGCGCGCCAGTTCAGCGGCGTGATGATCAGGCCCGCGAGCTGGCAGGCCCAGTGCAGGGTCGCCGCCTCCCAGCGGTTCTGCAGCAGCGTCAGCAGATGATCGCCCGGCCGCAGCCCCAGCGCATCCAGGCCCGCGACGACCGAGCCGATCTTCTCCAGCCACGCAGCGTAGGTCAGCCGCACCTCGCCATCGACCACGGCGAGCGCATCCGGGTCGCGCGCGGCGCTGGCCAGAAAGCTCGTGCCGAGGTCAAGCATTGGGCTCCTCCCGCAGCCGGTCCCGGGCCGCCAGCGCCGCCCGCATGATCGGCACGTAGCCGGTGCAGCGGCACAGATGGCCGGACAGCATGTACCGCAGCTCTGCTTCCGAGGCGTCCGGCCGCTGACGCAAGAACGCATCGAGCGACATCAGGATGCCGGGGGTGCAGAATCCGCATTGCAGCGCGTGGTGCTCGCGAAAGCTTTCCTGCAGCACCGAAAGCCGACCTGGCGCCGGCGCCAGGCCCTCCACGGTGCGGATATCTGCCCCCTCGGCCTGCACGGCCAGCGTGAGGCAGGCGCGGGCGGGCACGCCGTCGATCTGCACGGTGCAGGCGCCGCAGACGCCATGCTCGCACCCCACATGCGTGCCGGTGGCCCCGAGCACGCCGCGCAAGAAATCGCTCAGCAGCAGCCGCGGCTCGGCCTCGCCCGCGACCGGTCGCCCGTTCAACGAGAAACTCACGCGATGGCGTTGCCCGGCGCTCAGGCGCGGCATCGCGCGGCCTCCTCGATCGTCGCGCGGCCGAGCCGGCGCACCAGCTCGCGCCGATAGCGTGCCGTCGCGTGCAGATCGTCCCGGGCCTCCAGCGCCCAGGCGAAGGCGTCGAGCGCTTCGTCGAGCGCCTCGTCGTCCGGTCCGGGCATGTCCTGTGCGACCGGCCGGTCCGCGACGCCGCCGATGCCGAGCCGTGCCCTGCCGTTCTCCACCACGGCGGCGCAGGCGACGATCGCGAAATCGCCGTGCCGCCGGCCGATTTCGCGGAACGCGTAACCGGCGCCGGGCCTGGCCGTCGGGATGCTCACCGCCTCGATCAGCTCGTCGTCGGCGCGGTCGGTCGCCATCATGCCCGTGAAGAAGGCGCCGGCCTCGACGGCGCGGTGCCGCCGGCGGGAGCGCAGATGCACGGTGCCGCCGAGCGCCACCAGCAGCAGCGGCAGCTCGGCGCTGGGATCGGCGTGCGCCACTGAGCCACACACCGTGCCGCGGCTGCGGGTCTGCGCATGACCGATCCACGGCAGCGCGGCGGCGAGCAGTTTTTGCCGGCGCGCGAGGTCGGGACGGGCTTCGAGTTCCGCCTGGCGCACGGCGGCGCCGATGCGTAGGGCCGTGCCGTCATCGGCAATGCTCTGCAGCGAAGGGACATGCATGATGTCGACGAGCACGGCCGGGCGCGCGAGCCGCATGTTCAGCATCGGCAGCAGCGACTGCCCGCCCGCAAGAATGCGGGCGTCGGCGCCCTGGCGGTGCAGGACATCCAGCACCTCGGCGCCGTCGCTGGCACGCACATAGTCGAACGGCGCCGGCTTCATGTCCGGTGCGGCTGCGCCCACGGCACGATCATCGTGCTCGGCGACTGCGCCGGCGCCGCGCAGACAGGATCACAATCAGGAGCGCCGTGCAGGCCCACGCACCTCACCCGCCCCACGGCAGCAAAGACCGCAACCACGCGAAAAATCCGCCCCGCCGCCCCCCGCCCGCCTGCGTCGCCAACGCCTGGAAGAACTGCCCGATCACCACGCGCGCGGCACCGTCCAGCAGTCGCCCGCCGATCGAGGCCACTTTTCCGCCGATCGCCGCCTCGTAGCAATACGCGACGACGGTCCGCCCCGGCGCCTCTTCCGTCAGCGTCACGTGCCCGGTGCCGCGGCCAAACCCGAGCCCGCCCTCCGCCCCGCCGGTCAACGTCACCGCTTTCGGCGGGCGCAGGTCCGACAGGCTGATCTCCGCCCGATAGCGTCCCTTCACCGGCCCGATGCCGAGCGTCACGTCGGCGCGGAAATTCGTTGGCGACAGTTTTTCGATGCCGTGCGCGCCGGGCACCACCGCCGCCAGCGTGTCGGGATCGAGCAGCATCGCCCAGATCTTTTCGCGCGGCGCCTCCACCGTGGCACTGCCCTCGCCGAACAGCTGCCGCTCGCCGGGCTTCGCCACCGGCCGCGCCGGCCGGTCCGGCGGCGATGTCTCCGCCGCGAAAAGATGTTCGGCAAGGCGCGCCGGCAGCAGCGGCAGCGTGACATCCGCCAGCCCCAGCGCATCCGCCACCGCATTCGCCACGCAAACCGGCGTGGACATGCAGTTGCCCTCGCCCACGCCCTTGGCCCCGAGCGGCGTGAACGGCGACACCGTCTCGTGGTGCAGGATGACGGGCTCCGGCACTTCCATCGCCGTCGGCACCAGATAGTCGGCGAGCGTGCCGGACAGAAAACTCCCATCCGGCCCGTACGCATGCTCCTCGTACAGCGCCGCCCCCAGCGCGTGCGCAAACCCGCCGGTCACCTGCCCGGCCACCATGCCGGGATGCAGCACCCGCCCGCAATCATGCATCGTCACGTAGCGGTCGATGCGCACCTCGGCGGTCACGCGATCCACTTCCACCGCGCAGATGTCGAAGATGAAGCCGTGACACAGCGAACTGTTCACTTCGTCCGCCTCGGTCGGCGCGGTGAGTTCCGGCGGCGTCCAGAACACGGTTTCGCGGATCACCGCCTCGGCGTCGGCCGGGAGCGTGCCCGGTGCCCAGTGGCTTGCCGCCGCGAGCCGCGCGAACGGCAGCGAATTGTCGGGGTTGTCGCGCGCCCGCACGCGCCGCTCGGCGAACACCACTTCGTCGGCCGGCACGTTCAACTGCGCGGCCGCGATGCGCGCCAGCCGCTCGCGCAGCCGCGTGGCCGCGAGATGCGCCGCACCCGCCACCGCCGGGGCGAACCGGCTGGAATAGTTTCCCGACGCGATCGACCACGCATCCCGCGCCGTGTCGATTTCGGTGATCACGCGGATGTCCTGCGGCCGAAGACCGAGCACGTCCGCCGCCACCTGCGCCAGCACGGTGCGGTGCCCCTGCCCCTGCGGCGCCGAGGCCACGTGCAGGCTCACCGACCCCAGCGGATCGAGCGCGATGGTCGCGGTCGCCTGCGCACCGTTCTTCGGGCCGGCACGCCGCCGCTCGGCCGGCGTGAGCACGGCGGTGATGTAGCCCATGTTGGAGACGCTGGGCTCCACCACCGCGGCGTAACCGATGCCGTAGAGCCGGCCCTCCGCCCGGGCCTGGGCGCGGCGGGCGACAAGCTCGGCGTGGCCGCCCTGGCGCAGCGCCGCATCCGTCGCCGCGCGGTAGTCGCCGGAATCCAGGATGGCGCCGGTGGCGGTGCGATACGGGAAGGCGTCGGCCGGCACCAGGTTGCGGCGGATCACCTCCAGCGGGTCAATCCCGAGCTGCACCGCGATCTGCTGCACCAGCCGCTCCAGCGGGAAATACACCTGCGGGCCGCCAAAGCCGCGGTTCAGCCCGGTGGGCATCTTGTTGGTCAGCACCACCCGGTTGCGGATCGACACATGCCGGATGTCGTAGGCGCCGGTCATGTTGCCGTGCATGCGATACAGCGTCGCCGGCTCCGGCGCGCGCAGATGCGCCCCGCAATCCTCGATCTGGTCCCAGGCGAGCGCGAGGATTTTGCCCTCGGCACTCACCGCCGCATCCAGCCGAGTGACCCGGTTGGTCGCGCACACCGATGCCGCCAGGTGCTCCAGCCGGTCCTCCACCCACTTCACCGGCGCTCCCGCCGTGCGCGCCGCCGCGGCGATCAGCACCACGTACGCGAACACGCCCTGCTTGACGCCAAAGCTGCCGCCGGACTCCGGCGGCGTGCGCAGCCGCAGCCGGTTCCCCGGCACCTTCAGCGCCCGCGCCATCACCGCGTGCAGGCTGAACGGCCCCTGGAAATTCGCCAGCACGTCGTAGGCGTCGAGACCCGGATCGTACTCCGCGACGACGCCATAGGTTTCGATGGGGGTGCAGGCATTGCGCGGATACCGCGTCTCGACCGAAATTTTGACCGCCGCCTCGGCAAAAGCTGCGTCGGGTTCGCCGTACGAAAACCGCCGGTCGCTGGCGAGGTTGCCGCCGAGCGTGGGATGCAGCACCGGCGCATCGTCGGCCAGCGCCGCCAGCGGATCGGTCACCGCCGGCAGCGGACGATACCGCACCTCGATCAGGTCGAGCGCGTCCTCCGCCAGATACCGATCGCGCGCCACCGCCACCGCCACCGGCTCGCCCATGTAGCGCACCCGATCGATCGCGATCGGCCAGCATTCCATCGGCGCCTTCACGCCGACGACCAGGCTCGCCGTCAGCGCGGCAATCTCCGCGCCCGCCAGCACGGCGACCACGCCCGGCGCCGCCCGCGCCGCCGCCAGCTCGATCGCCTCGATCGCCGCATGCCCGTGCGGCGAGCGCAGGATCGCGGCGTGCAGCGTGCCGGCCGGGGTGCCGAGATCGTCGATATAGCGCCCGGCGCCGCGCAGCAGCGCCGCATCCTCCACCCGCGGCAGCGAGCGCCCGACCCAGCCCGTCTCGGCGGTCACGTCCGCTCCCATCGCCGCACCCGCCCGGACTCGATGTCGAACAGATCGAGCACCCGCCCCAGGGTATGGTCGATCATCTCCTCCAGGCTCGCCGGCCGCGCATAAAAGGCCGGCACCGGCGGCGCGATGATCGCCCCCATTTCCGACAGCGCCGTCATGGTCCTGAGATGCCCGGTGTGCAGCGGCGTCTCCCGCACCAGCAGAACCAGCCGCCGCCGCTCCTTCAGCACGACATCCGCCGCCCGCGTCAGCAGCGAGGAGGTTATCCCGGTCGCGATCTCCGCCATGCTGCGCATCGAACACGGTGCGATCACCATGCCGCGCGTGCGGAACGACCCGGAGGCAATCGACGCGGCGATATCCTTGGCCGGATACACCCGGCTCGCCAACGCCTTCACCTCGGCGATCTTGCGTCCGGTCTCGTAGGCCATGGTGATCTCGGCCGCGTGCGAGATCACCAGATGCGTCTCCACCGCCAGCTCACGCAGGATTTCCAGCAATCGCACGCCGTAGATGGCGCCCGACGCCCCGGAAATCCCGACGATCAGCGGCTCGGCCATGTCCCTCCCTCGGGCCCCCCTCCTTTACGCGGGGCGGCCCGGCTACAATCGGCGCGAAGGCGCGGGGCGGCAAGCAGGCCGGCCACACAGCAAGGAGAGCGGGCGATGTCAGGGAACGGCGAGCGGCAGAAAATCCCCTTCGATGCAGACCGGCTCGACCAGCTGCTGGACGAGGCCGGGATCGACGTGCTGCTCGTCTCATCCAAGCACAACGTGCAGTACCTGCTCGGCGGGTATCGATTCTTCTTCTTCGATTACATGGACGCCATCGGCCGCAGCCGCTACCTGCCGATCCTGGTGTATCCGAAGGGCGCACCGGAGAAGGCCGCCTATATCGGCTACCGCCTGGAGAAGCACGAGAAGGAGGCGCGCGGCTTTTGGGTGCCGGAGATGCGCCCGGCGTCGAGCGGCACCCTGGATGCCATGCAGATGGCGGTCGAGCACGTGCAGCGCCTGGGCCTCGGGTCCGGCCGCATCGGCATCGAGACCGCCTTCCTGCCCGCCGACGCCTACGAGGCGCTGCGCGAGGCGCTGCCGCAGAGCCGGGTCACCAACGCGATCACGCCGCTCGAGCGGCTGCGCGCGGTGAAGACGCCCGACGAGCTGGGCAAGCTGCGCGAGGCGTCCGAGCGCGTGATCGACTCGATGCTGGCGGTGGTCGGCGGCCACGGGCCCGGCGCGACGAAGCGGCAGCTGGTGGATGCGCTGAAGCGCGAGGAGGTGGGCCGCGGCCTGACCTTCGAATACTGCCTGATCACCGCCGGGACGAGCCTGAACCGCTCACCCTCCGACCAGGTCTGGCAGCAAGGCGACATCCTGTCGCTGGATTCCGGCGGCAATTATCACGGTTATATCGGCGACGTCTGCCGGATGGCGATCCTCGGGGAGCCGGACGGGGAATTGCAGGAACTGCTCGGCGAGGTGGACGCAATCCAGCAGGCGGCGATGCGGCCGGTGCGCGCGGGCGTGCGCGGCGGGGAGATCTACGCCGGCGCGGAGGCGGCGATCGGCCGCTCGCCCCGGCGCGAGCACATCGAGTTCGTGGCGCACGGCATGGGCCTGATCAGCCACGAGGTGCCGCACCTGACCGATCGCGGCCCGGTGCAGTACACCGCCGAGGATGCCGAGCGGCCGCTGCAGGCCGGGATGGTGCTCTCCATCGAGACGACGCTGCTGCATCCGCGCCGCGAGATCGGAAGAGCGTCGTGTAGGGAAAGAGTGTAG
>JAFAYA010000058.1 GCA_019240635.1 Acidisphaera sp.
GTTGGCATTTCCAGGCACCTGGATGCAATCAACCGCTTTAATCAACGATGGCCGGGATTCAAAGGCTGGCGCCAACCCTTCTCGGATGTTGAGCGGCTTGCCGTTCCGCGTGCCTTGAATCGAATCAGCAGTCTCAAGGTCTTCGAGGCCTAGAACCATCCCCGTGAGATTGCACTGTGGGTCGCAGTCAACCAGCAGGATACGCTTCTGCTTACGGGCAAGCATCCAGCCCAGGTTGAAGGCGGTGGTCGTCTTGCTCACACCGCCTTTATGGTTAAAAAGGCTGATCAACTTGCTCATCACCGTTCTCCTGCGCGAGGCTCACCAAAAATCGCTCGCGCGTGACTGTGGCGCGGTGCCTTAAACCTTCTCGGCTGCTCTCTAGCAGCAATCGGACACCCGAAGGAAGATACACGGACGGCTTCCCGCCCGCACTCAACCCCGTAGTCTAAACAGAGGAGATGGTAGGACCATTACAAGGTGACGCTAGCCAGGCAATCCTCCGCAGGGCTCCGAGCAGGTCACGCAGCGCACCGGGTAGTTCGCGGTGTGACGGTCCTCCGACACAAAACTTGCCCCCTCGACGATCGCTTGGGCGATAAGCATGCGGTCGAACGGGTCCCTGTGGTGCGCCGGCAGCGTGCCGAGACGGACGAGATGCGCCGGCTTGATGGGCAGCAATGCGAACGCCTGCGCCTCGACCGCGTCGAGGATGTCCTGCATGTCGGCCGTCAGCCTGCCGACCCGCGCCTTCACCTGAATCTCCCAGAGGGAGACCACCGACACGAGGACCTCGTTCGCTGGGTCGGCAATGAGGTCTCGCACATACGGCCCGAGTTGAGCGTCGTCCGAGAGCCACCACAGGAGGGCATGGGTGTCGAGGAGGAGCCTCACTCCCCATCGCCCTCCATCGCGGCCAGAAGGTCCGCTGGCAGCGTATCGAAGTCCGAAATCATCCGGATTTTTCCGCGCAGTGTGCCGGGCTGCCGCCGCGGCCGCGATGGAGGCTGAGGCGGCTGAATGATCGCGACCACTTCGTCGCGCGACGTCACGATGAACGAGGCGCCGCGTCGGACCTGGCGCATGAAGCCTGAAAAGTTCCCGCGAAACTCACGTACGCCGATCCGCTTCGCCTGATGTGGGGGCGCCTTCTCTTGATCAGCCACGGCCGTTGCTCCCGTGTGGACACCAAATGTGTACACTAATGGAGCTCCTCGGTCAACGAATTGCCCGTGCACGGCCCAAGTCGCTTTGGGCTGGGGCTTTCCCCGCGGACAGCTTCCCGCCTCGGTCCCGACCGCCTAAACAGGGCGGATGCTCGGAACATTACCGGAACCGTTCGCCGGCTGGTTCGCCGGACGGGGCTGGGCGCCGCGGCCCTTCCAGCTCGACGTGCTGGCGGCGGCGCAGGCGAGGGAGTCCGTCCTGCTGATCGCGCCGACCGGCGGCGGCAAGACGCTGGCCGGGTTTTTGCCCAGCCTCGTCGCGCTGCACGCGGCCCCGCGCGAGGGGCTCCACACCCTCTATGTCAGCCCGCTGAAGGCGCTGGCGACCGACATCGCCCGCAATCTCGCCCGCCCGGTGCAGGAGATGGCGCTGCCGGTGAGCATCGAGACGCGCACCGGCGACACGCCGGCCAATCGCCGGCAGCGCCAGCGCCAGCAGCCGCCGAATTTTCTGCTCACCACGCCGGAGAGCCTGACCCTGCTGCTTTCGCTGGCGGACGCCCCGACGCTGTTCGGCGGGCTCACCGCGGTGGTGATCGACGAGGTGCACGCGCTGGCCGGCAGCAAGCGCGGCGACCAGCTGGCGCTCGGCCTGGCGCGGCTGGCCAGTCTGGCGCCGCGCGCTCGCCGCATCGGCCTGTCGGCGACGGTGCCGCATCGCCGGGCGCTGCTCGCCTACATCTCGCCGGACGGCAGCGGCGGGGCGCGGCTGATCGAGGCGCCGGACGGCGCGCCGCCGGCGCTTTCCATGATGCTGCCCGAAGGCCACCTGCCGTGGTCCGGCCATATGGGGCTGGCCGGCGCGCCGGCGATCCTCGAGCGCATTCGGCAGGCCGGGCTCACCATCGTCTTCGTCAACACCCGCGCCCAGGCCGAGCTGATGTTCCAGGCGCTGTGGAAGCTGAACGACACCACGCTGCCGATCGCGCTGCATCACGGCAGCCTGGAGCTGTCGCTGCGCCGGCGGGTGGAGGCGGCGATGGCCGCCGGCAGCCTGCGCGCGGTGGTCGCGACCTCCTCGCTCGATCTCGGCATCGACTGGGGCGGGGTCGATCAGGTCATCCAGGTCGGCGCGCCGAAGGGCGTCTCGCGCCTGCTGCAGCGGGTGGGGCGCGCCAACCACAGGATGGACGAGCCGAGCCGGGCGATCCTGGTGCCCGCCAACCGCTTCGAGGTGCTGGAGTGCGAGGCGGCGATGCTCGGCGTCGCGGCGCGCGAGCTGGACGGTGATCCGCCGCGGCCGGGCGGGCTCGACGTGCTGGCGCAACATCTTTTGTGCATGGCCTGCAGCGCGCCGTTCCATCCCGACGCGATGTACGCCGAGGTGAGCCGCGCCTCCCCTTACGCCGGCCTCACCCGCCAGGACTTCGACGCCGTGCTGCGCTTCGTGGAGGATGGCGGCTACGCGCTCGCCGGTTACGAGCGCTACCGGAAACTGTTCCGCGACAGCGAGGGCCGGATGCATGTGCGCGGCGAGCGCATCGCCCGCCAGGCGCGGCTGAACATCGGCACCATCGTCGAGGCGCCGATGCTGAAGGTGCGGCTGGTCGGCAAGCGCGGCCGCGGCGGCGTGCTCGGCGAGGTCGAAGAATACTTCGCCAACCTGCTCAGCCCCGGCGACACTTTTATGTTCGCCGGCCGGCTGCTGCGCTTCCACCGCCTGCACGAGACCGTCATCGAATGCAGCGAGGGCGGCGCCGGCGACCCGATGGTGCCGGCCTATGCCGGGGCACGCCTGCCGCTGACCACCAACCTCGCCGACCGCGTGCGCGCGCTGCTCAGCGCTCCCGGCAGCTGGGACGCCTTCCCGGAGGCGGTGCAGGAGTGGCTGCGCGTGCAAAAGGCGCGCTCCCGCCTGCCCGGCCGCGCCGATCTGCTGGTGGAAACGTTTCCGCGCGGCGACCGCCACTTCTTGGTCGCCTACTGCTTCGAGGGGCGTAACGCCCACCAGACGCTCGGCCTGCTGCTGACCCGGCGCATGGAGCGGTTCGGCTACGCGCCGCTCGGCTTCGTCGCCACCGACTACGTGCTGGCGACCTGGTCGGCGCATCCGCCGCACGACATCTTCAGGCTGTTCGAGCAGGACATGCTGGGCGACGACCTGGAGGCGTGGCTCGCCGAAAGTTCCATGCTGCGGCGGACGTTCCGCAACGTCGCGGTGGTCGCCGGGCTGATCGAGCGCAACCATCCCGGCGCCGAAAAGACGCGGCGGCAGGTCACGGTGAACAGCGACCTGATCTACGACGTGCTGCGCCGCCATCAGCCGGACCACATTCTTCTGCGCGCAACCCGGGCGGATGCAGCCGGCGGCCTGACCGATCTCGGCCGGCTTGCCGCCATGCTGGCGCGCGTAAAAGGACGCATCCGCCACATGGCGCTGTCGCGCGTCTCGCCGCTCGCCGTGCCGGTGCTGCTGGAGATCGGGCGGGAGAGCGTGCGCAGCGCCGGCTCGGAGGACGCGCTGCTCGCCGAAGCCGAGGAGCTGGTGGCCGAGGCGTGCGCAGAAAACGACCCGTATGTTCCGCGGGTGCTGCGCCCCAACCTGGTGCGCCAGCGTCGGCAGGCCGACCTGTTCGGATGACGCCGGCCCCCCTGCACTTCGCGGGCGAGCGCCTGCTGCTCGATCCGGCCGGCGCGCTGGTCTGGCCGGCCGCCCAGCTATTGGCGGTGGCCGACCTGCACCTGGAAAAGGGCACCGCCTACGCGGCGCGCGGCGAGCTGCTGCCGCCCTGGGACACCCGCACGACGCTCGAGCGGCTGGCGGGACTGCTGCGCCGCTGGCGACCGCGCGTCGCGGTCGCACTCGGCGACAGTTTTCATGACGACCGCGGCGCCGGCCGCCTGGCGCCCGGCGAAGCCTCCCGGCTCGCGGCGATGACGGCGAGCGCGCATTTCATCTGGGTGCTCGGCAACCACGATCCGTCGCCGCCCGAGGGCGTCGCCGGCGAGCCGGTCCTCGAGTATCGGCTCGGCGGGATAACCTTCCGTCATATCGGCAAGGCTGGCGTCGCCGGGGAAATCTGCGGCCACCATCACCCGAAGGCCATGGTGCCGGCGCGTGGCTGCGCGGTGAGCCGGCCGTGCTTCGTCGCCGATTCGCAGCGCGTCATGCTGCCGGCGTTCGGCGCCTACGCCGGCGGGCTCGACGTGCGCCACCCCGCCATCGCCGCGCTGTTCCCGCGCGGCGGGCGCGTGTTCCTGCTCGGGCGCGAGCGGCTGTTCAGCTTTTCGCTGGGCCAGACGCGCGCGGGCGCGGCATGACGGGAACCGGCGCCACGCTGCGCACCAGCCTGCTCTGGTTCACGCGCGACTTGCGGCTGCACGACAATCCGGCGCTGCAGGCAGCCCTGCGTGAGGGCGGGCAGGTGGTCGCGCTCTACGTTCTCGATGACGCCACGGCGGGCCGGTGGGCGCCGGGCGGCGCGCATCGTTGGTGGCTGCACCAGAGCCTCACCGCGCTCGCCCGCGACCTGTGCGCTCGCGGCGGCGCCCTGGTGCTGCGGCGCGGCGACACCGTGCAGCAGATCGGCGCGCTGATCGAGGAGACCGGCGCCGCCAGCCTGCATGTCGGCCAGCCGCATGAGCCCTGGGCGCGCCGCCTGGTCGATGCGGTCGAGGCGACGGCGAGGACGCGCGGCGTCGCGCTGCACCGGCATCGCACCATGCTGCTGTTCGAGCCGGATGCGCTGCGCACCCGGGCCGGCGGCGGGTTCGGCGTGTACACCCCGTTCGCCCGCGCCTGCCTGGCGCGCGGCGTGCACGAAGACCCCCTGCCCGCCCCGGCGCACATTCCCTGCCCGGCGCCGCCGCCCTCGGACTGCCTCGCCGACTGGGGCCTGCTGCCGAGATCGCCGGACTGGGCCGGCGGGCTGCGCGCGACCTGGCAGCCCGGCGAGGCCGGCGCGGCACGGCGCCTCGATCAGTTCATCGGCGCGGGGTTGCCCGGCTACGCCGAGGCACGCGACCGGCCCGGCGAGGACGCGACCTCCATGCTGTCGCCGCACCTGCACTGGGGTGAGATGCCGCCCGGAAAAGCCTGGCGGGAGGCGAGCTGCGCCGGCGGCCACGGCCTGCACCGCTTCCTCGCCGAGGTGCTGTGGCGCGAGTTCTGCGCCCACCTGCTCTGGCACCGCCCTGAGTTGCCGGAAGCGCCGTTGCAGGAACGATTTGCCGCCATGCCCTGGCGGCGCGATCCCGCCGGGCTGCGCGCATGGCAGCGCGGACGCACCGGCATCCCGATCGTCGACGCCGGCATGCGCCAGCTCTGGCATATCGGCTGGCAGCACAACCGCGTGCGCATGATCGCCGCGTCGTTCCTGACCAAGCACCTGCTGATCGACTGGCGGGACGGCGAGGCGTGGTTCTGGGACACGCTGGTGGACGGCGACCTCGCATCGAACGCGGCCGGCTGGCAGTGGGTGGCGGGCAGCGGCGCCGATCCCGCCCCCTTCTTCCGCATCTTCAACCCGGTTCTGCAGGGCAAAAAATTTGATCCCGAAGGACGCTACGTGCGGCGTTGGGTGCCGGAGCTGGCGGCGCTTCCCGACCGCTTCCTGCACGCGCCCTGGGAATTGCCCGCGGAGGTGCTGGAGGCGGCGGGGGTCCGCCTGGGACGGACCTATCCGCGGCCGGTCGTCGACCTCGCGGCGGGAAGGCGGCGCGCGCTGGCCGCCTTCGAAGCGCTCGGCCGCACGGCGGCATGAGCGGCACACCGCCAGGGACGGGTATTCCGCCCGGAATGGGCGTGCGCGTCGTGGGCGACGTGCATGGTGATCTCAGGGCGTTCGCGCACGCCGTGCAGACCGGGCTGTTCGTGCTCCAGCTTGGCGACCTCGTCGACTACGGCCCGGACAGCGCCGGCGTGCTGCGCCTGATGCTGCGGCTGCTCGAGGAGGGGCGCGGCGTGTTCCTGCTCGGCAACCACGAGCTGCGCCTGGCGCGTGCGCTGGCCGGGCGCACCGTGCGGATGACCGACACGCTCGCCGCCACGCTGGCCCAGCTCGACCCCGGGCTGCGCGAACGCACGCTCGCGGCGATCGCCGCGGCGCCGGCCTGGATCCGCTGGCACGCGACGCTGTTCGTGCATGGCGGGTTCCATACGGCGATGCTGGAGTCGCCGCCGCCCCACGGGGCGCCGATCGGCGGCGGGCGCGTGCAGGACGTGCTGGCGCGCGCCCTCTACGGCGAGCCCACCGGACGCACCCAGCCGGACGGCTATCCCGAGCGCAGCCTGCGCTGGGTCGATCGCATTCCGCGCGGACTGACCGTGTATTGCGGCCATGACCGGCGCAGCATCGACGGCCGGCCCTACCGCCGGGCCGGCCGCGCCGGCGGGGAGGCGGTGTTTCTCGACACCGGCGCCGGCAAGGGCGGCCACCTCTCCTGGATCGACCTGAAGGCGCCCCAGTAAGGGTGCATCAGTAAGGCTGCATCACTTGGGCAGGTAGTCGTCGGTCCAGAAGGCGGTCGGCGGCTGGTCGGTCTGCAGATCCTGGTACTGCTTCATCAGCTGCAGCGTATCGGCCCAGTCCTGTGGCGCCATCCAGCCGATCGGCTTGTCCGCCCCGCGCGGGCTGCGCAGCAGGGTGAGCCCGGCTTTCAATTGCGCGAGCGACAGGTCGTGATCCATGTCGGGCTTCACCTTCATGCCCGCCTGGATCGAGGCCTCCGGATCCTTCTCCGCCGCCTCGAAGGCCGCGCGGGTGGCGCGGATGAAGCGCCGCGCCAGGTCGGGGTTGCGGCTCAGCGTGTCGCGCGTGGTCTGGATCGCCAGGCCGATCGTGTTCACGCCGAAATCCGAATAGGGCAGCGTCGTTACCGCGAGGCCCTTTTGCGGCAGGATCAGCGACTGGTTCTCCAGGCCGCCGAGCAGGCCGGTGGCGCGGTTCTCCAACACCGCGACGAGTTTCGCGGCTCCGTCCACGCGCAAGAAGCGCACCGCATCCGGCGCCATGCCGTTGGCGTGCAGCAATGCCGGAAAGATCACCAGCCCGGCCTCCCCCGTGGTCGCGGCGATGGTCTTGCCGGCGAGCCCCTTGATGTCGGTGATGCCGCTGTCGCGGCGCACGATCACCGCGTATGGGCTGCGGTTCATGATGCCCATGATGGCGACAACCGGCGCGCCTTTTGCGGCGCCGGCGATGATGGATGAGCCGTCGGACAGGCCGAACGTGTCGGAGCCGGCCGCGACGGTCTGCACCGCGCGGCCGGAACCCTGGCCCTCGCCGATCGTCAGGTCGATGCCGTTCTGCCGGTACAGACCGCGCTCGACGCCCAGGTAGAACGGCGTGTGAAAACCGTAGATCAGCCAGTTCAGCCGCAAGGTGGCCTGATCCTCGGCCATCGCCCGGCCCGACGCGAACAGCAGGCAGGCAAGCAGCAGCCAGCGCATGGTCGTCTCCGCCCTTTGTCTGGTGGGCCGATTCACCTGACGCTCGGGGACCCGAGCGCCAGGATCGGACCACTAAAATCCCGGCACGTCGCCGGCCGCGCGCCGGCGCGAGACGTGCCAGGGCAGCGCCAGTCCCTCCAGCACTTCGACCGCGCCATACAGCGCGAGGCCGAGCGCCGAGAGCACGAAGATCGCGGCGAAGCTCATCGAGGTGTCGAGATTGCCGTTGTACTCCATCAGAAGGTAGCCGAGCCCGCGGTCCGAGGCGACGAACTCCGCGACGACCGCCGCCGTCGCCGCCATCGCCGCCGCCACTTTCACGCCGCCGAACAGCGCCGGCAAGGCGTGCGGCAGCTGCACCATGCGGAAGGTGCGCAGCCGTCCGGCGCCGGTGGAGCGCGCGAGTTCCAGGATTTCCGGCTCGATCGAGCCGAAGGCGGTGGTCGCGGCGACGACGACGGGAAAGAAGGACAGCAGAAAGACCAGCAGCACTTTGGGCATCAGGCCGAAGCCGAACCAGATGATGAACAGCGGGGCGACGGCGATCTTCGGCACGATCTGCAGGAACACCAGCAGCGGATAGGCGACCGCCTGGACCTGGCGGCTGAAGGCGATCGTGAGCGCGATGGCGACGCCGAGGATCACGGCGAGCGCGAAGCCGAGCAGCATCGGCTGGGCGGTGAAGGCGGCGGCGCCGGACAGGCTGGCCCACTTCACCGCGCCGTCATGCAGGATGACGGAGGGCGCGGGCAGGATATAGACTGGCACGCGGAAGGCGCGGACGAAGAATTCCCAGAGCAGCAGGAAGGCGACGATGCCGCCGAGCGGGCGGCCGAGCGACCAGAGGCGCGGCATCTGGGTTTCCCTTGGCTGTGGCGGACCTCGGTCCGACGGCGCTGCGATTGTTGTTCCGGGCGACCGGCGGCCTCAACCCCCGCGCCTTCGGCGCCCCTACGCTGGCAATTCCACCGGCTTTGCCGGTGGAACCTTCCCCAGCTTCGCCCTCCGGGTTTCAGGGGTTGACCCCGCCGGCCGCCCGGAACAGCGGCTTGGGGTGCCGTTCGACGGGCAGGAAGAGGCCGCTCTGTTGCTCCAGACTGGGTTGTCAAACGGCGTCATTGCCACTCGCTTGACGGCCGAGGCGGGTCAAGGCCCGCCAGCCCGCTTGCGGGTCGCCCGAAGGGCGAGGCCTTGAGGCCGTCTCGGCCGTCACGCACCATCGGCACGCCGTTCGGCAGCAACATCCGGGAGCGGCCTTCGTGAAAGTCCGGCTGGAAGGGACCACAAAACGGTTCGGCGCGACGGAGGCGCTGGCACCCGTCGATCTCGACGTGCACGAAGGGGAATTCGTCAGCATCGTCGGGCCGTCCGGCTGCGGCAAGTCCACCCTGCTGCGCATCGTCGCCGGCCTGCTGCCGGCGAGCGCCGGCGTGGTCGAGGCGGGCGGGCGTCCGGTGCGTGGCCCGCTCACCGCACTCGGCATCGTCTTCCAGCAGCCGGTGCTGCTGGACTGGCGCAGCGCGCTCGGCAACGTGCTGTTCCAGGTGGAGATGCGCGGCCATCGCCCGGGTCCCTGGCGGGAGCGTGCGCTCGCGCTGCTCGAGCAGTTCGGCCTGCGCGACTTCGCGAACACCTATCCGCACGCTTTGTCCGGTGGGATGCGCCAGCGCGTGGCGATCGCGCGCGCCTTGCTGCACGAGCCCGGGCTGCTGCTGATGGACGAGCCGTTCGGCGCGCTCGACGCGCTGACCCGCGAGCAGATGCGGGTCGACCTCGAGGCCGCCTGGATGCGCCATCGCATGACCGTGCTGTTCGTCACACACGGGGTCGACGAGGCGGTGCTGCTGGCCGACCGGGTCGTCGTGATGTCGCCGCGACCCGGCCGCATCGAGGACGTTCTGCGCGTCGACCTGCCGCGGCCGCGCGGGCTGGCGGCGCGCCGCGACCCCGCCTTCCTGCGCATCGAGGAGGCGATCACCGCGATCTTCCTCGCGCGCGGCGTGCTGAGCCGCGCCGACACATAGCTGCCCGGTGGAAATTCGCCAGAACCGACCCGGCCGGCTGGCGTTCCACCCGCAAGCGTACGAGGGAGGCACGCATGCGACCCGTTTTGAGCCTGGGCCCGACGGTGGGCGCGCTGGCGATGCTCGCAGCGCTCGGGGCGCCGCCCGCGCTGGCGCAGCAGGCGCCGGTCCGCCACAACCCGGCCGTCCGGGCGGGGACGCCGCCCGGCGGCCCGATCGTCGCGGGGCGGCTGCAGAAGACGCATGACGGCTGGCGGTCCAGCCGGATCGTCGGCGCCAACGTCTACAACGACTCCAACCAGAGCATCGGAACGGTCAACGATCTGATCGTCGGCGACGACGGCAAGGTGACGACCGCGGTGATCTCGGTCGGCGGATTCCTGGGCATCGGCAGCAAGCTGGTGGCCGTGCCGTACGACCAGCTTCACTTCGAGCAGGCCGACAACACCGCGCCGACGCTGCCGCCGGGCGCGGCGATGCGCACCGCGGTCGCCCCGGGCACGGGCACCGGCACGGTGCCGCCGGGCGCCGGCGTCGCGCCGCCGCCGGCCGGCGCGGTCATGCCCGGCGCCGGCACGTCCGGTGCGACGACGACGGGGACCGGTCCGATCAGCACCGTCGCGCCGACCGGTCCGACGGGGCCGGTCGCGCCCACCTTGGCGGCCACGACCCCGCCGAACGTCACGACCACGCGGATCGTGCTGCAGAGCGCGACGAAAGCCTCGCTGACGAGCATGGCGCCGTTCCAGTACGGCAGCTGATCGGCCGAAAGGCAGCGGCTGAAGGCGCCCCCGGGCTCGCGGCGCGGGCCCGGGGGCGGCTGCTCAGAGCATGAACATGGCCGGCTGCACGAGCCCCGCCGCGAGCAGTGCGGCGTGGCCGAGCGGCGAGGGATGCACCCCGTCCGCCGTCCACGCCCCACCCGCCGTCTGCCAGCGCCCGGGATTGGCGGGATCTTCCACCAAGCCCGCGAGATCGACGACGCCGGCGAACCCATAGCCCACCGCGTTCAACCGGATGTCCGTGTTATAAGCTTGCCGCTGCGCCTCATAGCCGGCGTTGGCTATCGCCTGGTTGGCCGCGGTCGACCAGTTGTCGGTCGAGGTTGTCGTCGGCGGACAGGTGAATGCCCACACGCGCATCCCGGCGGCTTGGTAGGGTAGCGCGAGGGACTGCAGGCTTGCCCGCGTCTGCGCCGCGGCAATCCCGGCATTGATGTCGTTGCGGCCCCAGCCGAGCAGCACGTCGGTGATGCCCCGGTCTGCTGCGGCGGCATACATGCCGCGGCCGTTTCCGGCGGCGACGGCCTGCGCCGCGGTGGTCGAGCCGCGCGCCAGCGACATCCACGGCAGCGCCGAGCCGAGGCCGCGCTGGATGTAGCCCATCCGCCCGTTCGCGTCGGCGGCGTCGCCGGTGCCGCCGGCCAGGCTGTCGCCGAGGATCAGCACCGCGGCAGCCGGCGTCGAGAGCAGCGCCAGGACGGTCAGGGGGCAGCAATAGCCGCCCCCGGAATTGGCCGGCGTCGTCGTCGAGAGCGTATGGTCGGCGAGGCTGCTGCCGCGCGCATTCGCCTCGCCGGACAGGCGCGTGCTGCCGGACGCGGGCGTCGCGTAGTCGGCGAGCCACCAGGACGTGCCGCCGGAAATCTGGCCCCAGGTGCGCACGAAGAACTGCGCGCCGGCCGGCAGGCTGACCGGGATCGGGTCGGACACCACCACATCGTGCATCGGCTCGATCAGCAACTGCCGACGGCCACCGAATTTTGCGGGATAGACGACGCCGCTGTACTGGACGGAGGCGGCGCCGGTGACCGTGACGGTGCGGTCCACCTCGCCCGACGTGGTCACGTCGAAGCCGGGATAGACCAGGCGGAGCGCCTTGACCGTCGTGTTGGCCGGGGCGGCCCAGGCGGTGACGTCCTGGAAGGAGTTGTTGGCGGCGTTGGTCTCGTTGTAGCCCGAGCCGGGTGCGCCGCGGGCGCGAAAGCCGACCGGCACCCATACCGCGCTGGAGCCGCCGAGCCGGCGCAGGCTCGGCGCCAGGTTCGCGGCAAGCACGCCGCCGACGACGCTCAGGGACACGCCGGCGGTGACCGGCGTGCTCGTGCCGTCGAGCACGCCGACCTGCGCACCGGCCGGCCAGGTCATCGTGGTGCGCGGCAGCGACGGCAGGTCGAGGTCGGGGAAGCGGAACGCATAGGTCCCGGTCGGGTCGGTGTGCGTGCCGCCAACCGCAAGGTAGCCGGGCCGCGGCAGCGGAAAATACAGCAGCAGGTTGCCGGCATTCGGCGCATCGAACAGCGCGCCGCAGCCGAGCATCCCGAAATCCGCGTTCAGGCACGGCCCGAGCGTGCCGCCCAGCGTATCGCGGGTGCGGCCGTATTCGAGCGGCGAGAAGCTGATCGGACGGCGGGCGTAGCCGTTGGTCCCGGCAAGCTCGGCAAACCCGCCGTTCCCGGTCGCGGCGCCGTAGCCCAGATAGCCTGTGAGGAACGGCTGTGCCATGTCGAGCCCTTTGATCGCCCGGGTTATGTTAGTGTTTCTAACATTCCGCTGCAAGCGGGTTGCTGTCCGGCCTTGACAGCGGGGCGGCAGCAACGATGCTTCGGCATGGCCAAGGCGCCGCCACCGCCGCCGCGTCCGACCCGCCAGGCCGATGCCAAGCAGCAGCAGCGGACGGCGCGCGAAGCCGCGGCGCTGCGCGCCAATCTCCGCAAGCGCAAGGACCAGGCGCGGGCGCGCCGGGAGCCCCAGCAGGGGTCCTGACCAGGCGCCGCCCCGGCGATCCGGCATTTGCCGGGCCATGCCCGCTGGGCTACAGACCGCGCGCCTGCCCGCCGGAGCGCCGCCTATGCCCGTCATGCCCGACACCTGGATCCGCCGCATGGCGACGGAGCGCGGCATGATCGAGCCCTTCGTCGAAACGCAGAGGCGCGAGGGCGTCATCAGCTACGGATTATCGAGCTACGGCTACGATGCCCGGGTCGGCGACGAGTTCAAGATCTTTACCAATGTCGATTCCGCGGTCGTCGATCCGAAGGCGTTCAGCCCGCAGAGTTTCGTCGACCGGACCGGCCCGGTCGCCATCATCCCGCCCAACAGCTTCGCGCTCGCCCGGACCGAGGAATACTTCCGGATCCCGCGCGACGTGCTGGTGGTCTGCCTGGGCAAATCGACCTACGCCCGCTGCGGCATCATCGTGAACGTGACGCCGCTCGAGCCGGAATGGGAGGGCCAGGTGACCATCGAGATCAGCAACACCACGCCGCTGCCGGCAAAGGTCTACGCCGGCGAGGGCATCTGCCAGTTCCTGTTCCTGCAGGGCGCCGGGCCGTGCGAGGTCAGCTACGCCGATCGGCGCGGCAAGTACATGGCCCAGCGCGGCGTGGCGCTGCCGCGGCTGTGAGCGCAAGAGGATAGATATGGACCGCATCCGCATCCGCGGCGGCACGCCGCTGTCCGGCACCATTCCGATCGGCGGCGCCAAGAACGCCGCCCTGCCGCTGATGGCCGCCGGCCTGCTCACGGAGCAGCGGCTCACGCTGCTGAACGTTCCGGCACTCGCCGACATCGAGACCATGGCGCTGCTCCTCGCGCAGCACGGCATCGCGGTCGACCGGCACGGGCCGGAGGGCCGCAGCCTGGCGCTGGGCGGCGCGATCACCAATACCGAGGCGCCGTACGACATCGTTCGGAAAATGCGCGCGTCGGTCCTCGTGCTCG
>JAFAYA010000100.1 GCA_019240635.1 Acidisphaera sp.
GCGCCGGCAAGGACGGCATTCTCTACGCCGTCGATCTCGCTGCCATGGGGCAGACGAAGCCCGCCGACCTCGAGCAGCCGGCCGCGAACTACGCAAAGCTGAGATTTCCGCCGGCGTTCTTCACCTACTACCCCGGCACCCAGCTCAGCCCGGAACCCCAGGACATCAGCACGCTCAACCTGCTGTTCGCCGACCGGACGCACCACCAGCACGCCACCCCGCTGTTCTGGGACAGCCCGGACCACGGGCCGATGCTGTTCTGCTGGGGCGAGAACGGCAATTTGCGCGCCTGGTCGCTGCAGGCGGCGGGCATCACCTACCTCGCGTGCAGCGCCGAGGTCGCCTCCGCCCAGGCCGCGGTGCCGCCAGGGGGCATGCCGGGTGCCATGATGTGCCTGGGTGCGAACGGCACGCAGAAGCAGAGCGGCGTGGTGTGGGCCTGCATCCCCTATCTGGACGCCAACCGCGTGGTCAGCCCGGGACGGCTGCTGGCGTATGACGCCACGCAGTTCGCCAGCTTCGCCGATGGCTCGAAGCAACTCCGGGTGCTGTGGGACTCGCAGGCCTGGGGGCTCACCTTCTCGTTCAACAAGTTCAATCCGCCGGTGGTCGCGGGCGGCAAGCTGTACGTGCCGACCTATGACGGGCGGGTTGACGTGTACGGGCTTGCCTGAACTTCCGCCGACCAGGCCGGCGCCGCCGGAGATGGTGGCGGTGTGGGACATCGGCGTGCGCCTGTTCCACTGGCTGCTGGTGGCGACCGTGGCGATCTCGCTGGCGACCGGGTTCTTCTGGCCGTGGACCTGGCTGCGGCTGCACCTGATCGCCGGCGGCACGATCGCAGCGCTGCTCGGCTTCCGCATCGTCTGGGGGCTGCTCGGCACCGAGCACGCGCGCTTCGCCAGTTTCGCCTATCCGCCGCGCGCGGTGCTGCTGCATGTGCGCGGGCTCGCGCGGCCGGGCGAGGCGCGCCACCTCGGCCACAATCCGCTCGGCGCGCTGATGGTGTTCGGGATGCTGCTCGTGCTGCCGGCGATCCTGGTGGCCGGGCTGGTCGTGCTCGGTGGCGTGGTGAAGCAGGGGCCGCTCGCCGCCTTCCTCCGCTTCCGCGTGGCCTGGCCGTGGCTCGGCATCCACCAGGCGCTCGCGGTGCTGCTGCTGGTCATGATCGGCGGGCACCTGCTGGGGGTGATCGGCGAGACCTGGCGCAGCCGCGAGAACCTGGTGTGGGCCATGGTCACCGGCCGCAAGCCCGCGGGGAACGTGCCCGCCGGGGCGGTCGCGCCGGCGGCGCGGCCGCTGCTGGCGGGCGCCATCGTCGCGATCCTGCTGGCGTCGGCCGGCGCGGCGATCGCCGGACTCGCCGCGTTGCCGGCGCGCGGCGTGCCGCCCGCGCAGCCCGATCCGGCGTATGCCGTCCAGTGCGGTGCCTGCCACCTCGCCTATCCGCCGAGCCTGGCGCCGGCGGCGACCTGGTCCGGCATTCTGCGCGACCTCAAGCACCATTTCGGCGGCACCGACGCCAGCCTGACGCCGGACCTGGTAGCGGAGATCGGCGCCTATCTGCGGGCCAACTCCGCCGAGCACTGGGATACGCTGCCGGCGCGCATGCTGCGCATTACCAACCCCGCCGAGCCGCTGCGCATCACCGCGACGCGGTTCTGGCGGCGCATGCACCGCGGCATCCCCGACGCGGTGTTCGCGAGCCAGCAGGTCGGGCGGAGGGGGGCCTGCGAGGCCTGCCACCGCGACGCCGCCAGCGGACGCTTCGCGCCCCAGGCGATAGAAGTACCATAGGCGGCTGCAACGTCGGCGGTGGTGGCGCGTTGCGGCCACCGAAGAAGTCCGGAGAGGAGAGTCATGTCCCGACTGTTCGCGATTGCCCTGACCGCCCTGACCCTGGTCGGATCGGCCTCGCTGCTGAGCGCCTGCAACACGGTGGCGGGGGCCGGGCAGGACGTTTCGGCGACCGGCCACGCCGTAACCAACGGCGCCGAGAAGCTGAAGCCGACTGGCCCGTGATGAAAACCCTCCTCACCGCCGGAACACTGGCGATCGCGCTCTCGCTCGGCGCGGCCGGCGCGCAGGCCGCGGGATGCCTGTCCGGTGCCGCCGTCGGCGCCGGCGTCGGCCACTTCGTCGGACACGGCCACGCGCTCGCCGGCGGGGCGGTCGGCTGCGCGGTCGGGCTGCACGAGAAGCACGTCGCCGAACGCAACGCGGCGCGCGGCAACGCCTACGGGACGCCCTCGCCGGGCGGCCCGCAGATCAACGGCCAGCCTCCGTCGAACGGCGACACCTCGCACGAGTGAGGGTCGCGGAGCGGCGGCTCCGGCAGCAAGCGGCGGGCCGGGGATGGGGCGTCTTGCCCCAACCCCGGCCCGCCGCCACCTTGTCGTGCCATGAACGTCCTGCTCGTCCATCGGAACTTTCCGGCGCAGTACCTGCATCTCGCGCGGTTCTTGCGCGACCGCGGGCACCGCGCGGTTTTCATCACCTGCCCCACCGAAAACCAGCTGCGCGCGGTCGAGAAGGTCGAGTACGCGTTCGACGCACCGCTCAACGAGGCGATCCATCCCGGCGCGCGCGACTTCGAGGAGGCGCTGCGGCGCGCTGACGCCGTCGCGATGGCTGCGACGCGCCTGAAGGCCGCGGGATTCCGGCCGGACATCATCGTCGGCCATCACGGCTGGGGCGAACTGCTGAATATCGGCGACGTCTGGCCGGACGTGCCGCTGCTCGGCTACTTCGAGTTCTACTATCACACGGATGGCAACGAGGTCGGCTTCGATGCCGAGTTCCAGACCGGCCCGGAAACCCGGCCCTGGGTGCGCGCGCGCAACGCGGTCAACCTGCTGGCGCTGACCAACCCGGGCTGGGGCCAGACGCCGACGGAGTTCCAGCTCGCCACCTACCCCGAGCGCTTCCAACACCGGATCAGCCTGATCCGCGAGGGCATCGACCTGCAAGCATGCTCGCCGGCGCCGGCGCTGCGTTCGGCGCCGCTCGACCTCGGCGCGATGGTGCAGGACCCCGCGCTCCGCGCCGCCCTCGGCAAGGCGACGCTCGCCCCGACGGACAAGCTGGTGACCTACGTCAATCGCAGTCTGGAGCCGTGCCGCGGCATGCACATCCTGATGCGCGCACTGCCGAAGCTGCTGGCGCGCGAGGACGTGCACGTGGCGGTCGTCGGCACCGAGGGCGGCGGCTACGGGCCGCGCCTGTCCGACGGCAGGACCTGGAAGGAGTATTTCATCCAGGAGATGAAGGGCACGTACGACGCAAGCCGCCTGCACTTCATGGGCCTGACGCCGTACGACGACTACCGGACGCTGCTGCGCCGCTCCGACGCGCACGTCTATCTGACCTATCCGTTCGTCGCCTCCTGGTCGCTGCGCGAGGCGCTGGCCACCGGCTGCGCGGTGATCGCCAGCGAGACGCCGCCGGTGCGGGAGTTCATCCAGCACGAGCGCAACGGGCTGCTGACGCCGTTCTTCGACCCGCAGGCGCTGGCCACGCGCGTCCTCGACCTGTTCGAGGACGAGTGGCTGGACGGGCATATCCGTGCCAGCGCGCGCGCCTACGCCGAGCGGCATCTCTCGATGCCGGCGTACCTCGACCGCTACTGGGCGCTGATCCGCGCGCTGACCGGCGAGGGCGGGTCGCGGCCCGAGACCGCGGTCGCCTCGCTGGAACAGCGACGGCGTGAATCGCCGGTCCAGCCTAGCTGCTGACGCGGCGTTTGCCTTTCGGCAATGAAGCTCCGCGCCTTGTGTGTTAACGCGCCGAACGCAGCCGCCGTCGCGCCGTTACCGGGAGGCACTGCGACGGCCGGCACGCCGGCCTGGAGGCAAAATGACACGCACGCGCATTCTCGTCGTCGAGGACGAGCCGCTGATCCGCGAAATGATGGCCGAGACGCTCGACGACGCCGGTTATGACGTGCTGCAGGCCGAGAGCGGCGAGCGCGCCAGCCGGCTGATGCAGGAGCCGGACAGCATCGACCTGCTGCTCACCGACGTCCAGATGCCGGGCAGCCTGGACGGCGTCGCGGTGGCCGAGCAGGCGCACGCGCACGACCCCGACCTGCCGGTGCTGTTCGTGACCGGCGGATCGGACGTGCTGGCGCAGCGCCGGCTGACCGGCCAGGAGCACGTGCTGTGCAAGCCGTTCGTGCCGACGCGCCTGGTCGAGACGGTGCGCCAGCTCACCGAAACCGTCGACGACGGCGCCGACGCCAAGAACACCTGACCGGCGCAGGTCCCGCGAGGGGTCAGTCCGGCCCGGGCGTGCCGGCCTCGCCGAGGTCCCACCACAGGCCGGCGAAGCCGGCGATCGCCTCTCGCGCCGGGGCGATGAGCAGGTGCTCGTTGGGTCCGTGCTGCCCGCAGCCGCTGTAGCTGTGCGGCACCCAGACCAGCGGCAGCCCGAGCAGGTCGGTGAAGACGTCGCCCGGCAGCCCGCCGGAGGAATTCGGAATGACCTGCACGGACCGGCCGAGCGTGCGCTGCATGCTGGCCGCGGTCCAGCGCACCCAGGGATGCGCCGGATCGGTGCGGCTTGCCTGCATCCGTATCCCGGCGTTCTCGATCCGCACCTCAGGAAACTGCGCGGCATCGAGGTGGCGGCGCAGCGCCGGGGCGAAGACGGCGGGATCGGTGTCGACGGTGTAGCGGATCTGGCAGTGCGCGCGCGCGTCGGGTGCGACGGCGTTGACCGGGTTCTCCGGGCGGCCAGAGAGCAGGGCCAGGACGACGAAGCTGTTCCAGCCGTAGATCTTTTCTGCCGAACTCAGGCCGGGCTCGCCCCACTCCGGGTCGATCGCCGCGGCCTCGCCGCCGCCGCCGACGGGACAGCCCTTGAGCACCTCCGCCACACTCGCCGGCACGCCGCCCGCCGGCAGCCAGTCGCGCACGAGGATGCGGCCGTGCCGGTCGCAGATGCTGGCCAGCGCGTGCGCCAGCACCACCGCTGGGTCCGGCGTCAGCCCGCCCCAGTGACCGGAGTGCACGCCGCCGGAACGCAGCGAGACCAGCAGATCGAAGTGGAAGGTGCCGCGGGTACCGGTCGCGATGGTCGGCACGTCGGGCATGACGCGCGGACCGTCGCTGCCGATCAGCACGTCGGCCGCGAGCGACGCGGCGTGCGCCGCGACGAACTCGCGCAAACCAGGGGAGCCACGCTCCTCGGCGGTCTCCAGCACGAGCTTGAGGTTGCAGCCGAGGCGGGGGCGCTCTTCCAGCACCGCCTCCAGGGCCGCGAGGTTGAGGGCGTGCTGGCCCTTGTTGTCGGCGGTGCCGCGGCCATACCAGCGGCCGGCCTGCTCGACCAGGCGCCAGGGCGAGAGGCCGGCGTGCCACTGCTCATCCAGCCCGCGCACCGTGTCGCCGTGGCCGTAGGCGAGGACGGTCGGCCGGCCGGGCGCCTCGATGCGCTCGGCGAGCAGGATGGGGCCGAAGCCAGCCCGCGGATTGGGATGGATGGCGACGGTGAAGCCCAGACGCTCCAGCCAGGGGCGCATGGCCTCGCCCAGATAACGGTCGAGCTCCGCGGCGTGCGCGGGGTCCTGCGACGTGCTGGGGATCGCGACCAGCGCGGCGAGACGGTCGCGAAAGCCGCCGCCGTCGAAGAACGCGCGTGCCCGGGCGATCGCGCCCTCGCGTGTGCTCATCGGCGCAGGATGTCACGCGGCCGGCGGACCTGGCCAGAGCGGGCTGTCACGCCTCGCCACGCTTGCTATAAGCCCGGGCATTGGCCTGGCTCTGGGTGACACCGCTCATGATCGTCGCGACTCGCCGGTTCTGCCTCCCTGGCCTGCTGCTGCCGCTGGCGCTGGTCGCCTGCTCCGCCTGGAACGGCAAGCAGGCCTCGCTCGAAAAGCAGCAGGACCCGTCGAAAATCCCCGTCGAGGAACTCTACAACCACGGGGTCGATGCGCTGCAGGGCAAGCGCTGGCAGGTGGCGGCGGACCAGTTCGACCTGGTGCAGCAGACCTACCCGTACTCGCCCTGGGCGGTGAACGCCCAGCTGATGGAAGCCTATTCGGAATACCAGCAGAACAAGTACACCGACGCCATCGGCTCGCTCGACCGCTACATCCAGCTGCATCCGACCAATCGCGACGTCGCCTACGCCTATTATCTGCGGGCGCTCTGCTTCTACGAACAGATCGCCGACATCCAGCGCGACCAGAAGGGCACCGAGCAGGCCATGGGCGCGCTGCAGGAGGTGGTGAACCGGTTCCCGGACAGCGCGTACGCGCGCGACGCGCGGCTGAAGATCGACCTCTGCGTCGATCATTTGGCCGGCAAGGAGATGGCGGTCGGCCGCTGGTACGAAGGCCAGCGTCTCTACGCGGCGGCGATCGGCCGCTTCCAGCGGGTGGTGGACGACTTCCAGACCACCAACCACGTGCCGGAAGCGCTGCACCGGCTGACCGAGATCTACCTGATCCTCGGCATGCCCGAGGAGGCGAAGAAGACGGCGGCGGTGCTCGGCCACAACTACCCGGGCAGCCGGTGGTACGAGGATAGCTGGAACCAGCTCATCGCCGACCGCGAGGTGAAGGGAAGGCCGGTCGGCGAGGCGGACAACAGCGGCTTCTTCTCGCGCACCTTCGGCTGGATCTTCTGACCGGCGGCCGGCCGCACGCCGCATGCTGACGGCGCTGTCGATCCGCGACGTCGTGCTGATCGAGCGGCTGGACCTGGCCTTCGGCCCCGGGCTGACCGTGCTGACCGGCGAGACCGGGGCGGGCAAGTCGATCCTGCTGGACAGCCTGGGCCTCGCACTCGGCGCGCGCGCGGAGAGCGGGCTGGTGCGCGAGGGCGCCGGACAGGCGGCGGTCAGCGCCTGCTTCGCGCCGCCGCCGGGCCACGCGGTGCTCGCGCTGCTCGCCGAGCAGGGGCTGGCAGCCGAGGACGAGATCGTGCTGCGCCGGGTGGTCGGCCGCGACGGGCGCACGCGCGCCTTCATCAACGACCAGCCGGTGGGGGTGGCGCTGCTGCGCGGCGCCGGCGCGCTGCTGGTGGAGGTGCAGGGGCAGCACGAGCAGATCGGCCTCGCCGATCCGGCGACCCAGATGGCGCTGCTCGACGCGTTCGGGGTGGCGCCGGGGCTGCGCGAGGCGGTCGGCGCGGCGTGGCGCGGCTGGCGTGAGGCGGAGGCGGCGCGCCGCGCCGCCGGCGAGGCGATCGCCGCCGCGCGGCGCGACGAGGAATGGCTGCGCCACCAGGTGACGGAACTCGCCGCACTCGCCCCGGAGCCGCAGGAGGAGGAGCGGCTGGCGGCCGAGCGGCAGGGATTGCAGCGCGCCGAGCGGGGCGCGGAGGCGATCGCCGCGGCGCTGGCGGAGCTGGCGCCGCGCGACCGGCGCGGGGCCGGGCCGGGCGCCGCGCTGCGGGCGGCGGCGCGGGCCCTCCAGCGGCTGGCGCCGCCGACGCCGGAGGCGGCGGACCCCGCCGGGCCGGCGCTGGCCGCGATCGAGCGGGCGGAAGAAGCCGTCGCCGAGGCGGAGACGGCGCTGAGCCGGCTCGCCGAAGCTGCGGAAGCCGATCCGCGCCGCCTGGAGCGCGCCGAGGAGCGGCTGTTCGCGCTGCGCGCCGCGGCGCGCAAGCACAATGTCCCCGTGGCCGCGCTCCCAGGGCTGCTGGAGGCCATGCACAACCAGCTCGCGGCGATCGAGACCGGCAGCGCGGAGCTGGCGCGCCGGGAGGCGGCGGCCGCGACGGCGCGGGCGGCGTATGCCGTGGCCGCGGCGGCGCTCGGCGCGGCGCGCCGCGACGCGGCGGGGCGGCTGGAGCGGGCGGTGGGGCGGGAGCTGGCGCCACTGCGCCTGGCGCGCGCGCGCTTCGTCGTCGAACTCGCCGAGCTGGATGAGGGGAACTGGGGACCGGACGGCGCGGAGGCGGTGCACTTCCTCGTCGCCACCAATCCCGGCCAGTCGCCGCAGCCGCTGGCGCGCGTGGCCTCGGGCGGCGAGCTGTCGCGGCTGATGCTGGCGCTGAAGGTGGTGCTGGCGAGCGGCTCGCCGGTGCCGACCCTGGTGTTCGACGAGGTGGATTCCGGCGTCGGCGGCGCGACAGCCGCGGCGGTCGGCGAGCGACTGGCGCGGGTGGCGGCGCGCGTGCAGGTGCTGGTGATCACGCACAGCCCGCAGGTGGCGGCGCGCGGGCTCGCGCATCTGCGCGTCGCCAAGCAGGCGGCGCGCAGCCGGGCGGTGACGCTGGTCCAGGCGCTCGACCCGGCGGCGCGGCGCGAGGAGATCGCGCGCATGCTGGCCGGCGAACGGGTGACCGAGGCGGCGCGGGCGGCGGCGGACAGCCTGCTCGGCCCGGCGGCGTGAGCGAGGCGACCGAGGTCGAGCGGCTGACCGAGGCCGACGCGGCGGCCGAGCTGGCGCGGCTCGCCGCCGAGATCGCCCGGCACGACCGCGCCTATCACGAGCAAGACGCGCCGCTCGTCAGCGACGCCGAATACGACGCGCTGCGCCGGCGCAATGCGGCGATCGAAGCGCGCTTTCCGCATCTCGTCCGGCCGGACAGTCCGTCAGCGCGGGTCGGCGCGGCGCCGGCCGGCGGGTTTGCGAAGGTGCGGCATCGCGTGCCGATGCTGTCGCTCGACAATGCGTTTGCGGCGGATGACTTCGCGGAGTTCTGCGCGCGCGCACGACGGTTCCTCGGCCTCGCGGTTGGGACGCGGCTGCGCTTCGTCGCCGAGCCGAAGATCGACGGGCTGTCGATCTCGCTGACCTACGAAGACGGCCGCTTCGTGCGCGGTGCGACGCGCGGCGACGGCAGCGAGGGCGAGGACGTGACCGCCAATCTCCGCACCATGGACAAGGTGCCGCAAAAGCTGCGCGGCAAGTCGCCGAAGCGCGTGGAGATCCGCGGCGAGGTGTTCATGACCAAGGCGGACTTTTTGGCGTTCAACGAGGCGCAGGCGGCGGCCGGGCAGCGCATCTACGCCAACCCCCGCAATTTCGCCGCCGGCAGCCTGCGCCAGCTCGATCCGGCGATCACCGCGCAGCGCAAGCTCGGCCTGTTCGCCTACGGCATGGGCGAGAGCAGCGAGCCGGTGGCCGACACGCACTGGGCGTATCTGGCGCGGCTGCGCAAGTGGGGGTTCGACGTCAATCCGCTGTCGCGCCGGCTGGCCGGCGAGGCCGACGCGGATGCGTTCCAGCAGGAGATCGGGCTGGCGCGCGGAACGCTCGCCTATGACATCGACGGCGTGGTGTACAAGATCGACGATCTCGGCCTGCAGCGGCGGTTGGGCTTCGTCGGGCGCGCACCGCGCTGGGCGATCGCCTGGAAATTCCCGGCCGAGCAGGCGACGACGGTGCTGGCGGATATCGGCATCCAGGTCGGCCGCACCGGCGCGCTGACGCCGGTCGCCCAGCTCGAGCCGGTCAATGTCGGGGGCGTGCTGGTGACGCGCGCCACGCTGCACAACGAGGACGAGATCGCGCGCAAGGATGTGCGTGTCGGCGACACGGTGGTGCTGCAGCGCGCCGGCGACGTGATCCCGCAAATACTCGAGGTCGTCCCGGAACGCCGGCCGAAAGGCGCAGAACCCTACGTGTTTCCCGATCGCTGCCCGGTCTGCGGCAGCCTGGCGGTGCGCCCGCCCGGCGAGGCGGTGCGGCGCTGCACCGGCGGGCTCGCCTGTCCGGCGCAGGCGGTGGAGCGCCTCGTGCACTTCGTCTCCCGCGCCGCTTTCGACATCGAGGGGCTGGGTGAGAAGACGATCCGCGCGTTCCACGAGGACGGGCTGGTGGGCACCCCCGCCGACATCTTCCGCCTGGCCGACCGCGAGGCGGAGATCGCGGCGCGCGAGGGCTGGGGCGAGACCTCCGCCGCCAACCTGGTGCGCGCGATCGCGGCGCGGCGGCGGATCGGCCTGGCCCGCTTCATCTATGCGCTCGGCATCCGCCGCATCGGCGAGTCCAACGCCCGGCTGCTGGCGCGGCACTACGGCGGCTTTGCGCCGTGGCGGGCGCGGATGACGGCCGCAGTCGAGGCGGACGGCGAGGCGCGCCACGAGCTCGACAGCATCCTCGGCATCGGCCCGGCGATCGCCGAGGAGCTGGCGGAGTTTTTTGCCGAGCCGCGCAACGTCGCGGTGCTGGACGAGTTGGCGGCGCTGCTGACGATCGAGGACGCCGAGCCGGCGGAGGGCGGCGCGCTTGCCGGCAAGAGCATCGTCTTCACCGGCAGCCTGGAGACGATGACGCGGCCGGAAGCCAAGGCGCGGGCGGAGTCGCTCGGCGCAAAAGTGACGGACAGCGTATCGCGGCGCACCGACCTGGTGGTGGTCGGCGCCGACGCCGGATCGAAGGCGAAGCGCGCGACCGAACTCGGCGTGCGGACGCTGACCGAGGACGAGTGGCGGGAGCTGGCCGGGTTCGGTTAGCGCATGATGTCGTCCGCGCCGACCAGACGCATCGGCGTGGGCAGAAAGCGGAACGCCGTGCCGTCACGCTGGACGTGGCCGAGGCCTGGCCAGGCCAAGTGATAGCCGAGCATCTCCGTGCGCTCGTCCGCCAGGCGCGACAGCAGGGCGGCGCGGGTGCGGACCGCCTGGGCGGGATCGACGTCGAAGATCGCCGCGGCGGCGGCGTGGCGGAAGGAGATGAGGGAGTGGTGCACGACGTCGGCCGCGAGGCACAGCGCGGCGTCACCCGAGGTGATGCGATGCGAGGTATGGCCGGGCGTGTGGCCGGGGGTGGCGAGTGCCGTGATGCCGGGCAGGAATTCCTCGCCGTCGCGCAGGAAGGTGATGCGGTCGCGCAGCGGCAGGACGTGGCGGCGGAAGCCGGCGACCGAGCGGGCGAGGCGCTCGCCGGCGGGTTCGCCGGCCCAGAAGTCGAACTCGATCTGCGAGATGTAGATGCGGGCGTCGGGAAAGCGCGGCGTGCCGTCGGCGAGTGTCAGTCCCCAGCATTGGTCGGAATGGGCGTGGGTGAGGATGACGGCGTCGATGGCGTCCGGCTCGATGCCGGCCTCCGCGAGGCTGCGGACCAGGCGGCCGCTGTGCGGACCGTAGGGATGCGCGTCGCCGAGGCCGGCGTCGAACAGCAGGGTCTGGCCGGCGGCTTCGAGCAGCAGCGCGTTCTGCTCAACCTCCGTCCGATCGGCGGGAAGGAAGGCGGCGGCGAGGTCGGCGTGCAGGGCCGACTCCGGCACGGACTTCCAGACGTCGGCGGGGGGTGGCAGCGCGAGCGGCCCGTCCGAGACGACGCAGGCCGGCAGGTCGCCGATCCGGAACGGGTAGATGCAGGAAGCCGCCGGCCATCGTCCGCGCATCGGTCCAGACTTTTCGTCGTGCGGCCGACATTGGAGGAAGCGCGCCGGTGCCGGTCAACGCCAAGTTCCTAAGTCGAGGATTGCAAAGGCCCTGCCTTTGCCGGGGTCCAGGGGCGGAGCCCCTGGCCTTCCTTGCTTAGCCCAGCACGCTCCCGATCCAGTACGCCAG
>JAFAYA010000134.1 GCA_019240635.1 Acidisphaera sp.
CTGCTGCGCCCGGTACATTGCCTCGCCGATCTTCATCGCGGCCTGGCTGAGCCGCTCGGTCGCCTGCTTCAGGTTCGCGGTGTCGCCGCCCTCCAGCGCCGACCGCGCGGCGGCGATCGCCGATTCCGCCTCGCCCTTGTCCTGGGCGGAGATGCGCTCGCCGTGCTCCTTCAGATTCTTCTCGACTTGGTGCACCAGGGCCTCGGCCTGGTTGCGCGCCTCCACCTGCTCGCGCCTGGCCTTATCGGCCTCGGCATTCGCCTCGGCCTCCTTGACCATGCGCTGGATGTCGGTGTCGGACAGCCCGCCGCTGGCCTGGATGCGGATCTGCTGCTCCTTGCCGGTGGCCTTGTCCTTGGCCTGCACCGAGACGATGCCGTTCGCGTCGATGTCGAACGTCACCTCGATCTGCGGCACGCCGCGCGGCGCGGGCGGGATGCCGACCAGGTCGAACTGGCCGAGCGCCTTGTTGTCCGCCGCCATCTCCCGCTCGCCCTGATAGACTTTGATCGTGACGGCGGTCTGGCCGTCATCGGCGGTGGAGAAGGTTTGCGACTTCTTGGTGGGGATTGTCGTGTTGCGGTAGATCAGCCTTGTGAACACGCCGCCCAGGGTCTCGATGCCGAGGGACAGCGGCGTCACGTCGAGCAGCAGCACGTCCTTGACGTCGCCCTTCAGCACCGCACCCTGGATGGCCGCGCCGATCGCCACCACCTCGTCGGGGTTGACGTTGCGCGCCGGCTCCTTGCCGAAGAACTGCTTTACGGCCTCGATGACCTTGGGCATGCGGGTCATGCCGCCGACCAGGATCACGTCGTTGATCTCGCCCGCGGTGACGCCGGCATCCTTCAGCGCGGCGCGGCACGGCGCCATCGTGCGCTCGATCAAGTCGTCCACCAGGCTTTCGAGCTTCGCCCGCGTCAGCTTCATGACCAGGTGCTTGGGCCCGGAGGCGTCGGCGGTAATGAACGGAAGATTGATCTCGGTCTCCTTGGAGGAGGAGAGCTCGATCTTGGCTTTTTCGGCAGCCTCCTTCAGGCGCTGCAAGGCGAGCTTGTCGCGGCGCAGGTCGATGCCCTGGTCGCGCTTGAACTCGTCGGCCAGGTAGTCGATCACGCGCGCGTCGAAATCTTCGCCGCCCAAAAACGTGTCGCCGTTGGTGGATTTCACCTCGAACACGCCGTCGCCGATCTCGAGGATCGAGATGTCGAACGTGCCGCCGCCGAGGTCGTAGACCGCGATCGTGCCGGCGTGCTTCTTGTCCATGCCGTAGGCGAGTGCGGCGGCGGTCGGCTCGTTGATGATGCGCAGCACTTCAAGGCCGGCGATGCGGCCGGCGTCCTTGGTGGCCTGACGCTGGGCGTCGTTGAAGTAGGCGGGTACGGTGATGACCGCCTGGGATACCTTCTCGCCGAGATAGGCCTCCGCCGTCTCCTTCATCTTGCCGAGGATGAAGGCGCTGATCTGGCTCGGCGAGTAGCGCTCGCCGCGCGCCTCCACCCAGGCGTCGCCGTTGTCGGCGCGCATGATGGAGTAGGGCACCAGGCCCTTGTCCTTGCCGACCAGCGGATCGTCGTAGCGCCGGCCGATCAGGCGTTTCACGGCATACAGGGTGTTGTTGGGGTTGGTCACCGCCTGGCGCTTGGCGGACTGGCCGACCAGGCGCTCGCCGTTGTCGGCGAAGGCGACCATGCTGGGCGTGGTGCGGGCACCCTCGCTGTTCTCGATGACCCGGACGTCCTTGCCTTCCATGATGGCGACGCAGGAGTTCGTGGTGCCGAGGTCGATGCCGATGACCTTGCCAGAGGTGGAGCTGGAGGCTGGGCTCATGGGTGTCTCCTTTGCAGCGGAAGCCAGCGGCCCGAAGCACCGCCCGCTTCCCCGAGGGTGAGAGAGGATGGCCGGGATGTATTGAGGCAGGGGCGGCCGGGCAAGGGCCGGCTGCACGAATCTTGGGCAGGCCCGTCGTGAACAGACCAGAACGTGGCGGGTGGGGTCACGCGGAAGCGGGGGTGGTGGCCTTCGCCACGACGACCATCGCCGGCTTAAGCAGCCGGCCGTTCAGGGTCCAGGCGGAGGTCCAGGCCTGCATGACCGTGCCGGGCGGATGCGCGTCGCTCGGCTGCTCGGCCATTGCCTGGTGCAGGTTGGGATCGAAGCTGGCCCCCGTAGGATCGTCGCGGCGGATGCCGTTGCGTTCGAGGACGGCGAGCAGGTTGCGCTCCACGCCCTCGAACCCCTCGCGCAGTTTTCCGACGATCTCGGGCTCCCCGGGCGAGGGCGGCGGCAGGCTGGACAGGCCGCGGCGGAGGTTTTCGGCTGCCTCGACCACGTCGGTCGCGAATTTCTGCACCGCGTACTGGCGCGTCTCGTCCACTTCGCGCCGGCCGCGGGCGCGGACATTGGCGATCTCCGCCTCGCTGCGCATCCAGCGGTCGCGCAATTCTTCCTTCTCGGCTTCCAGTTCGGCGATGCGGGCCTGGGCGGCCTCGAGCCGCTGCTCGATGGGCAGTTCGGGGGCGGCCGCGTCGGCCGGAAAATTGTCCTGCTGGAGGGTCGGATCGGTCTCGTTGTCCATCATGCCCGAGGGGGTCTGGTCAGGATCGTTTCTCATCGCGCCCTCAGGTAAGATGGCCCGGCGCCCGGCACAAGCGCGTGCCGGGCAGAACCTCGCGCCTTGCGTCGCGCGTTGCCGCAGCCCATCCTTTCCGTATGACCGTCTCTGACGAGGCCGAGCTGAGGATCAGCGTGTCCGAAGCCCGGACCGACACGAAATTTGCCGAGTTCCTCGGTCGGACCGAGGCCGGATTCCAGACCCTGCGGGGCGAGATGCAGACCGGGTTCGCGTCTTTGCGAGGGGAAATCCAGGCGCTGAACGTGCGGGTGGATGCGATTGAGAAATCGACGGCCGGGTTGCGGACCACCATTATCGGCACCGGGATCGCCACCGTCGCCGTGCTGATCGCGGTTCTCGCCTATGGCCAGACCTGGTTCGGCATCGGGGTGTCGGCGCGTGAGGTGATCCGCGCCACGATCGCCGAGTACCAGATCGCCCATCCCGAGCCGGCCCAGCGCTGACCCCGCGCGGTCAGCCCAGCAGCCGGCCGATCACCCGCGCCGTGTAGTCCACCACAGGAATGATCCGCGCGTAGTTGATGCGCGTCGGGCCGATGACGCCGATCGCGCCGACGATGCGGTCCGCCGCATTGCGCGCCGGCGCCACCACCATCGACACGCCGGAGGCGCCGAAGAGCCCGCTCTCGGCGCCGATGAAGATGCGCACGCCGTCCGATTGCTCGACCAGGTCGAGCAGCCGCAGCATCGTCTCCTGTGCCTCCAGCCGCTCGAACAGCACCTGGATCGAGGACAGCCGCTCGAGCTGGGTGATGTCGGAGAGCAGGCGCGCCTGGCCGCGCAGGATCAGGCTGGCGGCGCGGCCCTCGCCGGTCCAGGTGGCGAGCCCGGCCGCCACCACGCCGGCGGTCAGCCCATCGAGCTCGGTGCGGTTCGCGGCGATCTCTTCCGCCACCAGCCTTCGCACCTCCGGCAATGTTCGCCCGGCGATGCGGCTGTTCAGATAGTTGGCAGCCTGGGTCAGCGCCGAGGGCGGCAGGCCGGCCGGGATCTCGATCACCCGGTTTTCCACCTGCCCCTCGGCGTTCACCAGCACCACCAGCGCCCGCCCGGAGCCCAGCGCCACGAACTCGATGTGCCGCACCGCGCCCTCGGTCTTCGGCGCGAGCACCATGCCGGCGGCGGCGGAGAGGCCGGAGAGCATCGTGCTCGCCTGCGCCAGCGTGTCCTCGAGGCTGCGGCCGCGCGCCTCCAGCGCCACGGCGATCGCCTCTCGCTCCTCTTCGTGCAACTCGCCGAACTGCAGCAGCCCGTCCACGAACAGGCGCAGCCCCTGGTCGGTGGGCAGCCGGCCGGCCGAGGTGTGCGGGGCGAACAGCAGCCCGGCCTCGGTGAGGTCGGCCATCACGTTGCGGATGGTGGCGGGGGAGAGCGCCATCGGCAGGATGCGGGAGAGCGTGCGGCTGCCGACCGGCTCGCCGGTCTCGACATATTGCTCGACGACCTCGCGCAGCACCGCCGCGGCGCGGGCGTCGATGCCCGGGGGCAGCTCCGCGGGGCGGCGCAGGCCGGAAGGCGGAGTTGCCGGCTGGTCCATCCGCGGCGAAGGTAGGAACCTCGCCCACACCGGTCAATTCGCGCCCCCCCGGCTCGCTGTCCGGTCCCGCGCATTCAGCTGCAGCCTGCGCCACGCCGTCAGCTCACGCATCGCCGCCGCCCGGGCGGCGAAGCGCAGCAGCACGCCGGCCAGCACGCTCACCGCCCACCACCAGGCGACCTGCTGGGGCAGCCAGCCGGCGAGACCGAAGCGCATCGACCACATCAGGAACAGCGCAGCGGCCGCCGCGCCCAGTACCGCGCAGCGGGCGGGGCCGGCCGGCATCCCCCGGCCGAGCGCCAGCAGGCCGGGCAGGGCGAACAGCAGGAACACGGCGCGGTAGCGGATGCTCGCGTGCGCGAAGAAGCAGCCGCAGACCAGCAGTGCCCCCATCACGAGGAACAGCCGGGTGCGCGGCAGCAGGCGCGCGTCGGCCCCGGCGAAGCCCGCGTCTCCCGCGAGACGCGCGGCGCCGCCGAGCGATGCCGCGCACAGCAGCGCGAGGAGCGCCCCCGGCAGCCAGGCCGGGGCCCAGCCCAGCAGCACGCTTGCCGCGATCGCCGCGCCGTGCGGCAGGATCGTCGCGCCGAACATGTCGCCGAAATAGTTGGGCCCGGCAATGTTCGGCGCCAGCTTGCGCAACTCCGCGTGGTAGGCGAGCACGAAGCCGACGAGTCCGGCGCAGCCGGCCAGCGCGATCGCCAGCATGTCGCGCAGCCGCTCGCGCAACGCCACGACGAACAGCACCAGCGGAAAGAATTTCAGCAATCCCGCCCCGAAGACCACGGCGTAGCCCGCGGCGCGCAGCGCCGGCGCGCGCAGCCACAGGCGGCCGGCGGCGACCGCGAGGGCGAAGATCAGCAGATCGGTGTTGCCGCGCTCGAGGCCGAACGCCGTGACCTGCGACAGCGTCGCCGCCAGCAGCAACGCGCCGTCGAGCCGCGTGGCGGGGCGCGGCAGGAAAAACAGCGAGAGCAGGAAGCCGAGATCGACCAGCAGCCCGAACCGGTCGCTCCATCCCAGGCCGGTCGGCAGCGGCAGGCGCAACCACAGCGGCGAGTAGTCGTGCAGCCGGCCCAGCGCGTCGCAGGGATTGACCACATAGACGTCGATGCCGCGTCGCCAGCAGTCTATCTGGGCCAGCACGAACTGGGTGTCGAGGAACGGATAGCCGAACGGCTGCTCCGGCACGCCGAACAGCCGCAGCAGGGCGGAGTACGCGCCCGGAGCGTATCGGTAGAGCCCGGCGGCAAGCGCGAAGGCGAGAAGTGCCGCGAGCGGCACGGCGGCTGGCCCGGCACGGCACGTGACACGCCGTGCGGCGTTGCGGATCAGTCCGGCACGGCTGCTTGCAGGCATGGACCTGCCCGGAGGGACGCGCCGCGCAGGCTGGGGGAGAATCTTGTCGGATTGGTTAAGCGGTCACCTCACGCGACCGGGCGCACCGGCCGCAGGCGCCGCGGCAGGTAGCTCGATGCGTCCTCCAGCGGGGCCCCCTTGGCCACGGTGCAGCCGGCATAGGCGCCGCTCGCGTCGTGGTACAGCGCCCGATGGCCCGCGAGGTCCGTCCACTCCAGCCCGATCTGGTGATAGTGGAACTGCAGCGCCCGCCGCCGCAGGTCGGAGCGGTTGGCCGCCGTGTAGTGGTGGATCAGGCTGTGGAACACCAACGCGTCCCCCGGCTGCATCGGCAGCGCCACACGCTGCTGCGTGTGCACGTGCTCGGGGCGGATCGTGCAGAGATTGATGTCCTCGGCGGGGATGTGCGGCACCGGGCCGCGGCGGTGCGAGCCCGGGATCACCTGCATGCAGCCGTTCTCCGGGGTTGCCGGGTCGAGCGCGATCCATACGCCGAACACCAGGTTCGGGTCGCTGCCGCGGAAATACGCGGCGTCCTGGTGCCACGGCTTTTCGCCGCCGATGCGCGGCGGCTTCACCAGCGCCATCTCCTGCAGCATCACGCGGCCGCGCCCCATGATCTCGTCCAGCGCCGCGTGCAGCCGCGCCGACATCGCCGCCCGCAGCAGCGCCGGCGATGCATCGGTGAAGTCACCGAACTTGCGCACCCGGTCGATCGCACTCGCGGCGACCGCGGATTGCGCCTCCAGCGCGACGAACGGGGCGTCGCCGCCCGGCGGCGCAGCGGCGAGCGACGGTTCCTCCGCCAGGGCAGAGAGTGCCCCCAGGCACTCCGCCACGTGCGCGGCGCCAGCACGCCGGGCAGCACGACATAGCCGTCGCGCCGGTACGCGGCGATCAGCGCCGCGTCGAGCGCGCCGGCCGGACCGTCCGCCGTTTGTGCATCCACGGGCTTCCTCCCCAATCGACAGAAGCAGCATACTCGTCCCACCGGCCGCGGCCCAATCCGCGGCCCAATCCGCGGCACAGCAAGGGAGGCCGGGCATGCGCATCGTGCCGAACGGGGCGATCCTGGGGCGACGGTCGAGGAGCTCGATCCCGCGCCGCCCATCCCTATGTACTGAGCTGCCATTCATCGCGAGGTCAGCATGCACGCGCTCGACAATTTTGCCCTGACCGGCAAGGCCGCCCTGGTGCTCGGCGGCTCCGATGGCATCGGCCGGCAGATCGCGCTCGGCATGGCGCAGGCCGGCGCGCGGGTGTTCCCGGTGGGCCGGAGTGCGGCGAAGGTGGAGGCGGTCGCCGCCGAGCTCCGCGCCACCGGCCAGGACAGCGGCGGCTACGCCGCCGACCTGACGCGCCCGGAGGAGATGGACCGCGTCTTCGCGGACGCGATCGCGGCGAGCGGCGGCCTCGACATCCTGGTGAACTCCCAGGGCATCACCATCCTCAAGCCGGCGGAGGAGGTGACGCGCGCGGATTTCGACGCGATCCTCGCGACGAACCTCACCAGCGTGTTCTTCGCCTGCACGACGGCCGGGCGGCACATGCTCGGGCGCGGTGACGGCGCGATCGTCAACATCGCCTCGCTGGCGGCCGAGCGCGGCATGCCGCTTTCCTCGCCCTACACCGTCAGCAAGCACGGCGTGCTCGGGCTCACGCGCACGCTGGCGATCGAGTGGGCGACGCGCGGCGTGCGGGTGAACGCGATCTCGCCGGGCTTCTTCATGACGGCGCTGAACCGCGAGAAGATGCGCCCGGAGCGCAAGCAGGCGGCGCTACGCCGCACGCCGATGGCGCGGTTCGGCGAACTGGAGGAACTGGTCGGCGCGGCGATCTATCTCGCCTCCCCCGCCGCGCGCTTCGTCACCGGCCAGGCGATCGCGGTCGACGGCGGCTTCCTGGCGGCCGGCCTCGACTGAGCCGCGCAATGCCGAGACGCTTCGAGCCGCCGCGGCGGGTAAACGGCTACTCGCCCGTGTCCGGTTCCCTGCCGTCGTTCATGGCCGCGTAGAGCCGCTCCATCTCTGCGTCGAATTCGGCCCACAGCGCCGCTCCTTCGTCGGGCGGCAGCGCCTCCTTGCCGAACCGGAACGCGTTCTCCTCGCGGATGATCACCAGAGTGTTCGCCCACGGCATCGCCGTGGCTGACTTCACCAGCGCCAGCGTGGCATGCAGCCGTTCCCGGATCGCCGCCACGACCTCGTCGCTCGGTTGCTCGGGGGCGCACCGAGAAGTCGCGAACAGATCAGCTTGAACGTCGGGCATCGGCTCAGTGGTAACCGGGTTCCCCGAGTCGGACCAGCCTTGGCGAGCGCCAGCCTAACGCGCATCCTGCCCCGGTGAGTTGGCGCCGCGACAGATTGCCCGAACTCGTGCGCGCCATCGCCGGCCGTCCCCGGCACGAGGCGCTGCGCGGCCATGTCACCGAACTTCTGCGCTCCGGTTTCGGCGCATCGTACGAGGACATAGCCCACGAGGTCTATCTCCTCGACAACAGCGGGCGGATCGACACGCTCTGGGGCGCCACCGTCATCGAGCTGAAGTCTGACCTGCGCCGCGAGACCGAGGACGTACTCGCCCGCATGCCGGCCTACCTCGCGGACGCCGCAGCCCGCTCGCGCAGCACCCGCCCGGTGACCGGCCTGGCCACGGACGGTGCCACCTTCATCGCCTATGCGCTGCGCGACGGCGTGCTGCAGGAACTCGCGCGCTACGCGACCGACCCGGACCGGCCGGACGACCTGATGGCGTGGCTGGAGCCGCTGCTCTCCGAGCGTCCGGATTTGCTGCCCGACCCGCGTGCCGTGGCGCAGGCGTTCGGCCGCGGCAGCCTGACTTTCGCCCGCGCGCGCATGGCTCTCGACGCGCTCTGGGCGGCGCTGCGCGACGACCCCGAGGTGCGGCTGAAACGCGACCTTTGGGACGGCCTGTTGCGGGAGGCCTATGGCGAGGAAGTCGGCGGCGACTCCCTGTTCCTTCAGCACACCTATCTGACATTCGTGGTCAAGACGATCGCCGCCCGGGTGCTCGACCTTCCCGTGGACGATCCGGCGGTCAT
>JAFAYA010000004.1 GCA_019240635.1 Acidisphaera sp.
CGACCCGCACGCGCTGCGCGTGCTCAACGACTACGGCATGGAATACGCGCTGCCCTGGCAGGAGCGGCGGCGCGGCGCGATGCTCGACCTGCTCGCCGATCTCAAGGCTCGCAAGGTGCCGGTGCAGGCGCTCGGCATGCAGGCGCATCTCGACGGCAGCGAGACGCATCTCGACCAGAAGGTGCTGGCGAAGTTCTGCGCCGACGTCGCCTCGCTCGGGCTGAAGATCGTCATCACCGAGATGGACGTGCGCGACAACGGTCTGCCCGCCGACATCCCGCTGCGCGACGCGGCAATCGCCGCGCACGGGCGCGCCTTCCTCGATGCGGTGCTGCCGAACCCGGCGGTGATCGGCGTGATCACCTGGGGCCTGTCGGACCGCCGCTCCTGGCTCGACCAGAGCATGCCGCGCATCGACAAGCTGCCGCAGCGGCCGCTGCCGCTGGATGCCGACCTGCAGCGCAAGCCGCTCTGGGCGTCGATCGCCGGCGCGCTCGACGCTACGCTGAGCCGCCCGGCCTGAGCAGCGCGCTCAGCGTCCGATCGGTGGCCGCATGGGCCGCGGCAGTCGCTTCAAGGCGGCGCCCAGGTGCTGGTGCAGCCGGCCACGCAGGGAGTTGGTCAGGTAGTAGTTGGCGGTGTCGCAGCCGTCATTGGCATAGGCGTCCTTGTACCGCTCCTCGCCCGGCCGGAAATCATAGGTGAGCCCGCGGTCGAACGCCCAACGCAGCGTGTGGGCGCGGAGGATATGGCCGGGCGACAACTGCTCGTACGCCGGGTCGTAGGCGCCGTTGATGAACTCGACGACGTGCCCGCTGATGCAGTTCAGCTCGGCCGCCAGGACCGCATCGCCCTGGCAAAGCGCGAACATCTTCACCGCCCCCATATCGACCGCCCCCACCCCGCCTGACGGGTTGGCGGCCAGATAGTGCGGGATCGCCTGGACGAAGGCCGCGTACTCGGGGGAGCCGATCCACTCGGAATGCCGGCCGGTGCGTGTCAGCCAGCTCGCCTTCTGCGCGAGCATCCAGGCGGCCAGGACGCGGTACCGCTCGCCCTCTCCGACCACCTCGAAGGCCAGGCTCCCCCGCTCGGCCAGCCGCCGCCGGCGCCGCTCGGTCTGGCTGCGCAGGTTCTTGGCCAGACCCCGGTAGTAGCCATCCCAAGCCGCCTCGTTCCCTGCGCAATTCCAGGTCACGCAAGGCGCGGGCCGAAGGCGCGAGGGTGGCAGCCCTGCCTCGCCCAGCGCGACGGACAGCAGCGAACCGACCCGTACCCGCTCGAGAAAGATGAAGTCGGCCCGGCAGCGGGATCGCAGCGCCTTCCAGGCCGAGGCGGCGAGCTCCCGGGCGTCGGGACCGTCCTCTGCCAATACGTCGGTGTACTCGCCGCTCCCGAGCGGGACCAGCACCGACCAGAACCGGTGGTGCGGCAGCACGGCCGTGGGCCAGGCCAGGCGCAGCCGACCGCCGGCGCGGATGACGACGCAGCGGAGCCGGCCGCCGCGCGGGCGCAGCATCGTCTCCCAGACGCAGCGGCTCCATTCGAAACCCTGCGAGGCGTAGGGGGTGCGGGCACGCGCAAACAGGCGACGCCACTCCTCCCGCAAATCGAGGAAATCGCCTTCGTGTTCGACGATCGAGACGGCGTGGCCGGCTGGCATCCGCGCGACCGCTTACCGGCGTGGCACGAGCAAAAGGCGGCGCAGATCGTCGAGCAGGCTGCCCGCGGCAGCCCGCCAGGCGCGTTTCGGGTCGGCGGCTTCGCGCACCGGCGGCGGCGATTCCAGCAGCCGCAGCAGGGTGGCTGACAGGCTTTCGGAGGTCGGATCGCAAAGCCAGGCCAGCGGTTCGTCGCGCAGCTGCTCGCCGATGCCGCCGACGCGGGTCGCCACCAGCCAGCGGCGGGCGGCAATGGCGGCGGCGGCGACGCCGCTCTGGCTCGCCTCGCGATGCGACAGCACGAGCGCGTCCGCCCAGGCCAGCAGCGAGCCGACCTCGGATTCCGGCACCCAGCGGTTCTCGACCCGGACATTGGGCAACGCGCGCAGCTCGGCGAGCGACGCGGATTCCGGGCCGCTGCCGGCGACCCGCACCTCCAGGTCGCCGCGCGCACCGATCCGGCGCAGCGCGTCCGCCAGCAGGTCCAGCCCCTTGTAGGGCAGCAGCCGGCCAAACGAGAGCAGGCGCAGCGGGCCGCCATGGGCGAGCGGCGGCGGCGGCACCGGCCCGAAGGCGAAGGGGGGGTGGCTGGTCATGATCAGCGGCTTGCGGCCGGCCAGTCCCTGCTCGCGCAGCCGGTTCGCCACGTGCGGCGTGAGCGCCACCAGCGCATCCGCCTGGCGCGCGGTGCGGCGCTGCAGCGTGATCTGCAGCGGCCAGCCGTCGCCGGGATGCAGGTCGGCGTCGTGCACCACCACGGCATACGGCACGCCGGCGCGGCGCAGCGCCGCCGTCATGACCAGGTCGAGGGCCGCCGGCATCGCGCAGATCGCGGCGTCGAGCCGCATCGGGCGCAGCCGCGCGGCGAGCCGCAGCGCGATCAGCGGCGCGACCAGCGCCCGTCCCGCGGCGCCGGCCAGGCTGTCGTAGGTGCGGAACGGCAGTTCGCAGACCGGCCGCGGCGCACCTTGCAGGATCTCCGACTGCGCCGAGAGCGAGAGCTGCGCATGTACTCCTGGCAGCGCGCGAAATCCCTCGGCGAGTTCGGCGGCGTAGCGGGGCCCGGCGCCGCGGCGGCCCCACTGCCAGATCAGGATGTTCATGGCACGGCGAGACCCAGCCCGCGCAGCGCCTCAGCGAGCGGCGCGGCGCCGAGCCGCGCCCGCCCCCCCTCGCGCGCCTGCGCGCCCAGCGCCACCCGCTGCTCGCGGCTGTCGGCCAGCCGGCGAAGCTGCGCGGCGGCATCGTCCAGGTCGGGCTCCGCCCAGACCGCGCCCGGCGCCTCGAACACGCCGCGGGGGTCGCGCGCCGGCACCAGACGGTAGCCGACCAGCGCGGAGGTCTCGTCCGTCATGAAGTCGGTGTTGCCGGACCAGCCGGTGGCGACCACCGGCTTGCCGAGCAGCATCGCCTCCGCCGGCACCAGGCCGAACCCCTCGCTGCGGTGCAGCGAAAGCACGATGTCGGCGCAGGCGGTGAGCGCGTGGTTCTCGGCCGCGGGCAAGGTCCGCGTCTCGAGCCGCAGGTTCGCCAGCTCCGCGGCGGCCTCGTGCAGTCGCCGGAAATCCTCAGGAAAGTCCTGTGGATTGCCGACCTTCAGCACGAGCAGACGGTCCGCCCGGGTGCCGAAAGCACGTCGGAAAGCAGCGATGGCGCCAAGCGGGTTCTTGCGCGCGAAGCTGGACGCCAGATTGAACGAGACGAGCACGATCACCGCATCGTCCGGCAGGCCGAACGCCGCACGGTCGAGCCGCGCCGGCACGGGCGGCGCGAGCGCCAGCGGGTGCGGCACGACGCGGACCCGGCCGGGCAGCAGCGTCTCAATGGCGGCGCGGGTGAAGTGAGAGGGCACCCAGACCTCGTGCACGAAGCGCGCGCCTTCCCGCCAGGTCGGCGGCAGCGTCGGCAGCTCCCAGGCCCAGTAGCCGATCACCCGGCGCCCCCTGGCCATCCCGCGCGGCAGCCGCAGCAGGGCGAGCGGCAGCATTGGCGCGTTCACATGCACAATGAGCGGCGCCCCGGCCGGCGGCTCGCCGGTCGGCGGCACTCCGTCATCAGCCGAGTCGCGCCCGGTTGCGGGCGTCATCACGGGCCACGCCGGAACGCCGAGCGCCTCCACGCCCCGCAGCATCAGCCGCGCGCCCTCGCCGAGACCGGACGCGCGGCCGAATTCGCCGGCGACGATGAGGCCGCCGCGCGCCGGAGGGGGCGCCGGGTCCGGACGCGGCGCCACCAGCGCGGTGGCACGGGCAAGAAGCCGGCGCCGTCCCTGCGCCGGCAACCGGCGCCAGAGCCGGTGCAGGGGCGAGAGCCTGGATGTGGTCCCGGGACGTGACAAAGGAGCCGCAGAGCTTGCCGTTCGCCGCGCAGCCTAGCTGCGCCACGTGAACGCCGCATAATCGAAGAGCACGCGGCCGGCCAGAGCGGGTGCCTTGCGTCCGGTTGCCGGTGGCGGCGGCGGGTATAGACTGGCCGGCATGACTCCCAAGAGTGCCGCGCCCACGCGCGACGGTTGCGACGCCCCGCCCCGCCGGATGACCGGGCGCTTGCCGGCCTGACCCTCGCGAATGCCGCTCCCGGCGCCTCCGGTCCAGCCGCCTCTGCCGCAGTTCCCGGTGCGGCTGGAGCCGCCGGCGCTCGGCCCGTTCCTGGCCGGCAATACCGGCGTCCGCGGCTTCACCGCGCGCGACAGCGGCAAGCCGGGGCCGCACGTGGCGCTCGTCGCCCTGATGCACGGCAACGAGCTGGCCGGCGCGATCGTGCTGGAGCGGCTGCTGCGCGGCGGGTTCGTGCCGCTGCGCGGCCGGCTAACCTGCGGCTTCGCCAATCTCGACGCCTTCGCCCGCTTCGATCCGCGCCAGCCCACCGCCTCGCGCTTCCTGGACGAGGACATGAACCGGCTCTGGGACGAGGCGGTGCTGGACGGGCCGCGCCGGTCGAGCGAGCTCGGCCGAGCGCGCGAAATCCGGCCGCTGATCGACACGGTCGACGTGCTGCTCGACCTGCACTCCATGCTCTGGCCGTCCGAGCCCCTGCTGCTGAGCGGCCCGGCCGCGCGCGGCCGGGCGCTCGCGCTGGCGCTCGGCGTGCCGGAGCTGGTGGTGGCGGACCCGGGCCACGCCACCGGGCGGCGTATGATCGACTACACGCCGTTCACCGACGCGACCGGGCGAAGTGCCGCCAATCTCGTCGAGAGCGGCCTGCACTGGGAGATGCAGACGGTGGAGATGGCGCTGGCCTGCGTCGCGGCCCTTCTGCGCCACACCGGCCTGGCGCGCGACCACCCACTGCTGCCATCGCCACCGGGGCGGCCGACGCGCCAGCGGGTGGCGGAAGTGACCGACGCCGTCACCGCGACGACGTCGGGCTTCGCCTTCGTCCAGCCGTTCCGCGGCGGCGACGTCGTGGCGCGCCGCGACACGCTGATCGCGCTCGACGGCACGACCGAGATCCGCACGCCGTACGACGACTGCCTGCTGGTGATGCCGAGCCTACGGCCGAGCCGGGGCCACACCGCCGTGCGGCTGGCGCGGCTGCTGGCCTAGTGGTGCGATCGATGCAGATGGCCCGCGTATCGCGCGTCCGAACATCGGCCGGTGCGGCATCCGCATCGTGAATCGCACCACCAGAGAGTCTGCTTGTGGGCCGATTGACGCTGCAGTCGGGAACCGACTGCAGCGATCGGACTACTAGCAGGCTGCTGAAATCTTCGGTGCGGCGGTCACGCGCAAGGCGCCGCCTGCCGGCTTGGCCTGATCAATGAAGGACATCTGCCTGTGCTGTCAGCTTCCTCAAGCAAGATCGTCCCTACGATTCTGATCATCGGGGCCTCACGTGGCCTCGGCCATGCCACGGCCGCTGAGTTCCTGAAAAAGGGATGGAACGTCGTCGGCACGGTTCGCGAAGGGGGGACCCGGACCTTGCTGCACAACCTTGCGGATGAGTTCAAAGGGCGGGTCGAGATCGAGATCCTGGACATCTGCAAACCGGATCAGCTCGCAGCGCTGCATGGCCGCCTGTCAGGCCGTATGTTCGACATATTGTTCGTCAATGCCGGGACCACCAACCGGGATCCGACCCAAACGATCGGCGAGGTGTCCACCGAAGAGTTCGTGCACCTCATGATCACCAATGCGCTGAGCCCAATGCGTGTCATCGAATCCCTGGAGCATTACGTCTCCACGACGGGCCTGATCGGGGTCATGTCATCCGGGCAAGGCAGCATCGGCAACAACGAGACCGGCGAGCGAGAGCTCTATCGCGGCAGCAAGGCGGCGCTGAACATGTTCATGCGGAGTTTTGCAGCCCGGCAGTCCGATACGGCACGCGCGCTCGTTCTGATGGCGCCTGGGTGGGTCCGCACGGCGCTGGGAGGGCCGGATGGTCGCCTGAGCATCGAGGAAAGCGTCCCGAATCTGGTCAACGTGCTTCTTTCGAAGCGCGGCAAGCCGGGTCTGCAATATCTCGATTACCTCGGCCGGACTGTCCCCTGGTAGGGTGCATGGCTGAGGATCGCCGAGCCTTCGCCGCCCGGCACGACGACACCACGACATACTCCGTCAAATAGGGGCCACTTCATGGCCGAGACGGCTGGCCATTCGAAGCGCCCAGTCGTGTTCGCATCGATCATGCTGGCAACCTTCATGGTAGCGATGGAAGCGACGATCGTCGCGACCGCCATGCCGCGCATTGTCGGCCAACTCGGCGGATTTGCGTTCTACAGCTGGGTGTTCTCTGCCTATCTGCTTGCCCAATGCACGATGACATTGATCTTCGGAAAGCTGTCCGACGTTCTCGGGCGGAAGCCGATCATGATCGCCGGAATCCTGATCTTTCTGACCGGATCTCTGCTGGCTGGCTTTGCGGCATCGATGGCGTGGCTGATCGGCTTCCGGCTGCTCCAGGGCATTGGCGCGGGTGCGATCCAGCCGATGACGATCACGATGATCGGCGACCTGTATACGCCGTCCGAACGCGCCAGGGTCCAGGGCGTCGTGGCCAGCGTTTGGACCGGCGCAGCGGTGCTCGGGCCGCTCGCCGGTGGGATCATTGTCGACCGCTTATCGTGGGGCTGGATCTTTTGGATCAACCTGCCAATTGGCGCGCTGACGATAGCTGGATTCGCCGTGTTCCTGCGCGAAGAAGTTTCATTCCAGGTTACGAAGATCGATTATCTCGGCGCAGTCCTGTTCGCGATATCGATCGTCTGCTTTCTGTTCATCCTGACTGCAACCGGCCTAAGTTCGTCAAGTTCGATTGCGCTGGCAACGACCTGCATAGCCGCGACCGTCCTTTTTGTGCTGCAGGAACTCCGGGCTTCCGAACCCATGATCTCCATCGCGCTATGGAGCAGTCGGTTGGTGGCGACCAGCAATGCCGCATCATTCCTGGCTGGCATGGCACTGGTCGGCGTGACCACCGTTTTGCCGCTCTACGTTCAGGGCGTCATGAGTCGCTCGCCAGTCACCTCCGGCTTCACGCTGACCGCCCTGTTGGTCGGCTGGACCCTCGCTCTGACGCTCTCCAGCACCTTTTTCAAGGCTCTCGGTGTCCTGCATATCCTGCGCAACAGCAGTCCGACATTTCCCATAGGTGCCGCGGTCCTGCTCCTGCTCACTCCCCAAAGCAGCCTGATCCTCGCGAGCGCTGGTTCGTTGGCGATGGGCGTTGGCATGGGCCTTATCAGCATCACCAGCATCGTCCTGGTCCAGGAGAGCGTCGAACGGTCGATGCGTGGCAGCGCCACATCATCGATCATATTTTCCCGTAGTCTCGGCAATGCGCTTGGGGCCACCGTGGTCGGCGCTATCCTTGCTCTCGGCATTTCGCATTTCGGCCACGGTGCCCAGAGCAACGACCTTCATCGCCTTCTGAACGAGCCCGCCGGGCTGTCCGATCTCACCAACGACTTGGGCCTGCGATCGGTGTTCGATGCCGCGCTGCATTGGAGCTTCTGGGGTATTCTCGTCGTTGCAACGCTGACCCTTACGGCATCCTGGTTGTTGCCGATTTCGCCCGATGCAGCGCGCCACTCCAATTGACTGTGCCGCCTTGGTACGTGCCGACAGATTGCCCGCCACCGCCTGCGGAGGGGGAGCCCCCGGCCTGTGGCTCAGAGCGGCTCGGTGTCCAGCGCGTAGCCGGCGGCGCGCACGGTGCGGACGATGTCGAGCTCGCCCGGGCCGTTGATCGCCTTGCGCAGGCGACGGATGTGCACATCGACGGTGCGCGGCTCGACGTGGATGTCGGGGCCCCACACCCCGTCCAGCAGTTCCTCGCGCGAGAAGACGCGGCGCGGGTGCTGCATGAAGAACTCCAGCAGGCGGAACTCGGTGGGGCCGAGATGCACCGCCCGGGCGTTGCGCTGCACGCGGTGCGCCGCCAGGTCCATCGCGATGTCGTGAAATTCGAGCGGGCCCTTCGCCGGCACCGGGTTGCTCCGGCGCAGCAGGGCGCGCATGCGCGCGAGCAGCCCGTCCATGCTGAACGGCTTGGTGACGTAGTCGTCCGCGCCGGTGTTCAGGCCGCGCACCGCGTCCTGATCCTCGGTGCGCGCGGTGACCATGATGACCGGCAGGTCGCGGGTGGCGGGACGGCGGCGGATCTGGCGGCACACTTCGATGCCCGACATCGCCGGCAGCATCCAGTCGAGCAGCACGAGATCCGGCGCGCTCTCGCGGATGCGGGTCAGCGCCTCGGGGCCGTCTGCGGCCTCCTCGACACGGAAACCCTGCTTCTCCAGGTTGTAGCGCAGCATCGTGGCGAGCGCCGCCTCGTCCTCGACGACGAGCACCAGCGGGCGCGACGCGATCAGGGAGTCGGGCATCGCGCTTACTCCCGCGGGCGGACGATGGCGTAGGCGGAGGTGTCGGCCTTCGGCCGCGCGTCGGGCAGGGTCTCGCCGGTGACGGCGTAGTGCACGGTCTCGGCGATGTTGGTCGCATGATCGCCGATGCGCTCGAGGTTCTTCGCGATGAACAGCAGGTGCGTGCAGGGCGTGATGTTGCGCGGGTCTTCCATCATGTAGGTGATCAGCTCGCGGAAGATGGCGTTGTAGATATCGTCCACCGCCTCGTCGGAGCGCCAGACCTGCTCGGCCTTCTCCGCGTCGTTGTCGCCGACCGCGTCGATCACGATCTTCAGCTCCTCCTGCACCATTCGCGCCATGTTGGCGATGCCAGCGAGGCTGTACGGCAGGCTGAACTCGCTCAGCACGATGCTGCGCTTGGCGACATTCGCGGCATAGTCGCCGATGCGTTCGAGATCGCCGGTCATCTTGAGCGCGGCGATGATCTGGCGCAGATCCACCGCGACGGGCTGGCGCAGCGCCAGCAGGCGGATCACGAAGCGCTCGACCTCGCGCTCCAGCGCATCGACCTTGGGGTCTTCCTCGACGGCGCGGGTCGCGGCGGCGCCGTCCTTGTCAACCACCGCCTGTGCGGCGAGCGCCACCTGGTTCTCGACGAGCCCGCCCATTTCGGTGAGCAGGTCGCGCAGGCGCTTCAGGTCCTGCTCGTAGCTTTTGACGATATGGCCGGTGCCTCCGGACATCCGCGTCTCCTCTAGAGCGTGATCGCCGGAGGTGGAATCACCGGAGGCGTGAATCACGCGATCGAACAAAAGCATAGAGCAGGATGGGTGAGTGCGAGCGAACGCATCCTGCTCTAGCCGAACCGGCCGGTGATGTATTCCTGCGTTCGGCGCTGGCGGGGGGCGGTGAACATCTGCGCCGCACTCCCGACCTCCACCATCTCGCCGAGATAGAAGAAGGCGACCTGGTCGGCGCAGCGTTCCGCCTGCTGCATGTTGTGGGTCACGATGACGATGGAAAAATCCTGCTTCAGTTCGTCGATCAGTTCCTCGATGCGCAAGGTGCTGATCGGGTCGAGCGCACTGGTCGGTTCATCGAGCAGGATCACCTCGGGCTGCACGGCGATGCTGCGGGCGATGCAGAGCCGCTGCTGCTGGCCGCCGGATAGGCCGGCGGCGGGGGCACTCAGCCGGTCCTTCACCTCCGC
>JAFAYA010000006.1 GCA_019240635.1 Acidisphaera sp.
TCAACGAGAACGCCATGTTGTCGCGCACGGTCATGTGCGGATACAGGGCATAATTCTGGAACACCATCGCGATGTCGCGCTGCTTCGGCGGCACATTGTTCACCACCCGGCCGCCGATCGCGATATCTCCGGCCGAAATGTTCTCCAGCCCGGCGATCATGCGCAGCAGCGTCGATTTACCGCAGCCGGACGGGCCGACCAGGATCACGAACTCGCCGTCATCGATCTCCACGGAGACACCGTGCAGCACCTCGGTCGAGCCGAAGGCTTTTTTCACATTGCGGATCGAGACGGTCGCCATGGGCGCCTCAGAAGCGGGAAATCTGCGTTTCCTTGGCCGTGATGAATTCCAGCAGCGCCGGCTTGCCGTTCTTCGTTTGCTCGATGCCTCGCCGGATCGCGGGCACGATCTGGCCGGCCTCGGTCACCCGCTCGCCATAGCCGCCGAAGGCACGCGCCATGGCCGCGTAGTCGCCGGAGATGTCGGTCGAGCGGTACTTCGCCGTGGAAACCGGCATCACCTTCAGCTCGATCGCCATCGAAAAATTGTTGAGCAGGATCGACAGGATCGGAATGCGCTCGCGCACCGCGGTCTCGAAATCCATTCCCGTGAAACCGATCGCCGCATCGCCCCACACATTGATGCAGAGTCTTTCGGGCGCGGCGAGTTTTGCGCCCATCGCCAGGCCGAGCCCATACCCGAGTTGCGTCGTCTTGCCCCAGCCGAGATAGCCCAACGGCTCGGTCGACACCCAGAATGGCGAGAGCTGGTCACGCGGGCTGCCGGCGTCATGCGTGATGATGGTGTTCGCGACATCGACGGTGTGCAGCAGGTCCCAGATCACCCGGTACGGCGACAGCGGCGTCGCATCCGAGGTCAGCTTGGGCATCCACTCGTTCAGCCAGCCGTCGCGCAGTCCGGCGATCTCCTGCGCAACCGCGGCTTGCTCGCGCGACGTCCTCGGCCGATCGCCAAGCTCGGCGAGCAGCGCGTCCAATGTCAGCCCGGCATCGCCGATCAGGCCGATCTCGACCGGGATGTCCTTGTTCAGATGCTCGGCGTCGAGCGTCGAATGGATGACACGCTTGCCCTTCGGCATCTTCACGCCGAAATTCGTCTCCGTGAAACTGCAGCCGATGCCAAAAATCAGGTCGGCATCCTGCAGGAACTGATGCACCGTGCGCGGCATCGCCACCCCGCCGGACCCGAGCGAGAGTGGGTGGCTCTCAGCGAAACTGCTCTTGCCGCCGAGGCTCGTGCACACCGGTATCGCCAGCAATTCGGCGAGGCGGCGAAGCTGCGGCCAGGCGCGCGCATAATGCACACCCTGTCCGGCATAGATCACCGGCCGCTTCGCCCCGATCAGCGCCGCGGCGGCGCGCACGACATCTGCCGGGTCGGGGCCGCACCGCGCCGTCACCACCGGCGCGTAGTCGAGCGGGTCCGGCACCGGCTCCTGCCAGATGTCGCTCGGTATTTCCACCAGCACCGGCCCGCCGCGGCCGTTGCGCAGCCGGGTGAAGGCGCGCCGAAAAATGTTCGGCACCTCGGCCGGGATCGTGATCGGCTCGGCCGACTTCGTCACGCTGCGCATGCTGGCGACGGCGTTGTAGTTCGGGCCGATATGGGCGATGCGGCGCGGATAGCCCATCGGCAGCACCAGCAGCGGCACGGATTCCCCAAAAGCCTGGGCGACGCCGCCATAGGCGTTCTCGGTCCCCGGCCCGTGCTGCATGCAGAACGCGCCGATCGTCCGGCCGGAGGTGACGCGGGAGATGGCGTCGGCCATGTGCAGGCCGATGCGCTCCTGGCGCACGATCACCGGGCGGATGTCGGCGGCGGCGGCGAACTCGAGCAGGTGGTTCACCGGATAGCCCGCCAGGATGCCGATCCCCTCGCGCTTGAGGATTTCGGCGATCGCCTCGCCCACCTTCATCTTGGACTCCCGCCTGCGGCTCTCCCGGACGGCAGCCTAGGCGCGTTCGCCTCGCGGCAACAAGCCTCCCGCGTGAGGCGGCTCAGCGGTCCTTGTGCAGCTCGAAATGCGCGGTGCAGGGTCCGTAGGACCAGGTCCCGGTCATCACCCCGTTGGCGATCTTGCCGGTCACCACACGCGAACTGTCGTTCATCGTGAAGCTGCCGTCCGCGGCCAGCTGCGTTGCGACGGGGCCGCTGAGCGTCGGAATGGAGACCGCGCCGTTACCGACGGTTATCGACGCCTTCATGCCGGTCTGGCAATGTGCACGCGCGTTGTTGCCGGTGACAACGAACGGCAGATCCCCGGCATAGTGCCCGTCATACGGCGAGAGGGCGCGCGCCGGCATGGTCCCCAGCGCCAGCAGCATCGCGCCTGTCAGCAATCCAACCGCTCGCATCGCGCACTCCCCCACTCGATGCGCCATCAGAACCGCGGCCGGTGCGCCATGTCAAGGCGACGCACGCGCCGGCGCGCCGGCCCGCCGCACCCGTTCGGCGAGCGCCGCCACCGCCACATGGGCCGAGAGCACCGCACCCTCCTGCCAGCCGGTGACGTAGGACACGTGTTCGCCCGCGAACAGGAACGGGCCTTCGCCGGCCAGCAGCACCGGATAGTACTGCTTTCGCGTGGCCCGGCTCCATTCCGCCCAGGCACTGCCGGTAAAGGGAATGTTCGGCCAGGCGACGCTCACCGCGTTCCCGAGCGCCTGCGCGCAGCCGGGATGGATGTGCGCGGCGTCGGCGAGCGCGTCAGCGGCACGCCGCGCCGGCGGTTTCGCGGCAAACGCCTCGCCCTCCCGGTCGCTCCACACATAGCCGGCGACCAGGATGCCTTTCGGCGCGTGCAGTCCGGCGGTCGGGTACCAGATCTGCGTAATGTCACGGCTGGTCCAGGAAATGCCGCCGTAGATGTTGTGATCCTGCTCCCAGAAACGCCGCTCCGCCTGAAACGCGATCTTTCCGGCCGGCACATAGGCGGGAGCCGCCAGCGCGGCGCGCAGGGCGGGGGAGAAATCGGCGTCGATGCCGCGCAGCACCGGGCAGGGCAACGTACAGATGACGTAGTCGGCCTCGGCGGCACCGCGTTCGCCGCTGCGCGCATCGCGCCAGAGCACGCGCGCGCCACGCGCCTCGCCGGTGCGGCGGATGTCGGTGATTTCGCGCCGATAGACGATGCGCTCGCCGAGCATCCGGCCGAACGCCTCGCCGATGCGGCCCATGCCGCCCACCGGCTGCAGCATCGTCGCCTGCATCGTGTGCAGCTCGCCAAACTGCATCGGCCCCTGCCAGAACTCCGAGGCGACGATCGCCCGCAAATCGAGCGGCGCGGCAATGCGGCCGGACTGCGTGCCGGCACCAGGCAGCTCGGCAAGGCCGGCGCGCGCCGAGCCGCGATAGACGAGGTCCGCCTCGAGTGCGCCGAACGCGCGCAGGAAAGCGCGCAGCCGCTCCTTGTCGATGTCGGAGACCGGCTGGTCCAGCAGCCCGGCATCCACCGCCTTGGCGGCAAGCTCGGCGATGTAGCCGCGCGTGTCGTTCACCACCGCGCCATTGCGCTGCGGCGCGCCGGCAAACGCCGCGTCGTCGTGCATGAAGGCGGCGCGGTTGTCGTTGCACAGCACCTCGAGCGCGACGCCGAGCTCACGGCAGTAGCCGAGGATGCCCTGGTGATCGTAGGGCAGCCGCGCCGGGCCGGGATTGAAATAGAGATGCTCGCCGGCGTCCCAGGCGACCGGCTGCCGGCCGCCGGTCTCCTCCACGACGTCGCTGGCGCGCAGGCTCCAGTTGCGGCCGCCGGCGCGGCCGCGCGCCTCCAGCACCGTGCAATCGTAGCCGGCGCGGCCCAGCTCGAGGGCGGCGACCATGCCGGCGATGCCGGCGCCGAGGATCAGCACTTTGCTACCCGCACCGGAGCCGGCTGGCAGCGCCGGCGGCCCGGCATAGGCCGCGGGAGCCGCCAACAGGCCCATCGCCGCCATCGTGCGATAGGCGGCGGAGATGCCGCCGGCGCGACCGACCAGATGGATCAGCCGGCGGCGCGTGACGCTCATCCGCGCCCCGAAACGGCCGGCGACCGCCGGCGTTCACCGGCCATGCGCGAACGCAAATTGCTACCTTCCATCCTGCTGGCCTCGCTCGCTCTCGCGCCGGCTTTGGGTCCGGCTTACGCACAGGAGAGCCCGCTGCACAAGCTGGGCGACGACCGCATCCGTCAGGCGATGATCCGCGACAGCCTCGCGCGCCATCGCGGCGCCTGCGCCTGTCCGTGGCAGACCGACCGCCGCGGCCGCCGCTGCGACGGCCGCGCCGCCTACGCCCCGGCGCATCCCGGCCGGCCGCCGTTCTGCTATGCCACCGACATCACCGACGCGATGGTGCAGGACTGGCGCGAGCGCCATCACGTCCGCCCGCCGGTTCCCTGATCCGCCGCCGCGGCGATCAAGCCAGATCGATGGCGTGCCGCTTCAGGTCGGCGAGGCGGCAATGGTGCAGCGCGGCCTCCTCCGTCGCGCGAAGCACGACGCGCGGCGCCGCCCCCGCGTCCAGCGCCTCCTGCCAGCGCGGTGCGCACAGGCACCAGCGGTCGCCGGGCCGCAGCCCCGCAAAGCCGAACTCCGGCCGCGGCGTCGAGAGGTCGTTGCCCGCTGCCTTCGAGAAGGCCAGGAACGCCGCATCCATCACCGCGCAGACCGTGTGGCTGCCCACATCGTCCCGCCCGGTCTCGCAGCAGCCGGAGCGGAAGAACCCGGTCATCGGCCGGATCGAGCAGGTCTCCAGCGCCCCGCCGAGCACGCTGCGCGAGGGCTTGCGGCCCGGCTCCCCGTTCGGCTCCCCGCCGGTCTCGTCGAATGGCATGCGCTACCCCGCTGTACCGAATTCGGCCACCAGTTCGCCGATGCGCTCGGGATCGGACTGCTCCATCACCCGTCGGGCGAAGCGCGCGCAGCTGTCGGTCGCCAGCCCGCGCACCGCCTGCTTCACCCGCGGCACCGCCGAGGCGTTCATGCTGAAGCTGCGCAGCCCGAGCCCGAGCAGCAGGGGCGTCAGCTTCGGATTGCTTGCCATCTCGCCGCAGACCGAGACCGGCTTGCGCAGGCGCAGCGCCGCTTCGGTCGCGAACTGCACGAGGCGCAGTACCGCCGGGTGCAGCGGATCGTAGAGATGCGCGACGCTGCTCTCGCTCCGATCGACCGCGAGCGTGTACATCGCGAGGTCATTGGTGCCGATCGCGAAGAAATCCGCTTCCAGCGCCAGCGCGTCCGCGGAGAGCGCGGCGCCCGGCGTCTCCACCATGATGCCGATCGCCGGCAGCGGGTCGGGCAGCCGCTCGTTGCGGCGGCGCAGGCGGCGGACCACGCGCTCGAAGGTCTCGCGCGCCGCGCGGACCTCGGCGACGCACGTCACCATCGGCAGCAGCACGCGCACCGGGCCGGCGACTCCCGCGCGCAGGATAGCCGCGAGCTGCGCCTCGAACAGCTCGGGCCGACGCAGCAGCAGGCGGATGCCGCGCAGGCTGAGGGCGGGGTTGGTGTCGGACAGTTCGGGCACCAGGCCGGCCGAGACCAGCGCGTCGATCTCCTTCTCGCCGCCCCAGTCGAGCACGCGGATCGTGACGGGATCACCCTCCATCGCCTCGATCACCGCGCGGTAGGTCTCGGCCTGCGCGGTCTCGTCGGGGATCGTCTCGCGGTTCATGAACAGGAACTCGCTGCGCAGCAGGCCGATGCCGACCGCACCCGCCTGTGCGATCAGCGGCAGCTCGGCCGGGATTTCCAGATTGGCCTGCAGCTCGATCACCTGGCCGTCCTCGGTCGCCGCCGGCAGCCGGCGCAGCCGCGCCAGCTTCTGGCGCGCGCGCGCAAAGGCCGCCACCTGCCGGCGGGCGCCGGCGAGCGTCTCCTCGGTCGGGTTCAGCACCACCCGCCCGGCCGCGCCGTCCACCACCGCGACGTCGCCGGAGCGCGCCGCCTGGCTGAGCCCGATCGCGCCAAGCACCGCCGGGACGCCGAGCGCGCGCAGCATGATGGCGGTGTGCCCGTCGGGCCCGCCCTCGTCGGCCGCGACGCCGGCCAGCCGCGACGGATCGATCAGCGCCGCGTCCGCCGGGCGCAGCGCCTCGCTCACCAGTACGGCGCCGGGCGGCAGGTGCGCGAAGCTGCGGAACGGCTGGCGGGTCAGGTTGCGCACCAGCCGCCGGCCGATCTCGCGCACCTCCTCGGCCCGCCGGTCGCGGCTGGCCCGATCCTCCTCGCCCATCTGGTCGGGCGAGGCGGCGATGATCTGCCCGGCGATCGCCTCGCACTCGCCGACCACCGCCGTCTCGGCCGATTGCAGCCCTTCGGCGATGCGCCGGCGGATGCCGCGGGTCAGGCGGGACGGGCCGATCATGCGCACATAGGCGTCGATCAGCGGCGCGATCTCGCTCTGCGCCTCCTCCGGCAGAACGACCAGCCGGGCCCGCAGCTTGCCAAGCTGGCGACGCGACTGCAGGACGGCGGCCTCGAGCCGGCCGATCTCGGCCTCGACCTCCACGGCGGCGATGCGGCGCGGCGCGATCTCGGCATTAGGCTCGCTCGCACCAAACACCGGGCCGATCGCGACACCCTCGGACACCGGGATGCCGGGGATCACCCGCTCGCCCGAGGTCGCCTCGGGCTCCGGCCGGTACGGGCCCTTGGCCAGTACCGGCCGCGGATGCAGGGCAGCGCGCGGTTCAGTCCTGCTCATCGAAGCCGGCCTCGATCAGCCTGGCGAGCGCGTCCAGCGCCTCGTGCGCATCCCAGCCCTCGGCGCGCAGCTCGATCTCCGAGCCCTTGCCGGCGCCAAGCATCATCAGCCCCATGATGGAGCGGGCGGACACCACCTGCCCGTCGCGCGCCACATCCACCGAGGCGCCGAACCGCTCGGCCATCGTGACGAACTTGGCGGCTGCCCGGGCGTGCAGGCCGCGGCGGTTGCAGACGGCGACGACACGGGTCAGGACCGGGGCGCCGGGCGATCCGGCGGCCGCCGCCGCCTGCCCGCCGCCCTCTTCGGTCATCCGCGCCCGCTCACTGGTCGAGTCCGTTGCCCTTGCAGCCGTGCAGCACGTGCGAGGCGGCGCCGATGTATTTGCGCCCGGCCGCCTCGGCACAATCCACCGCCGTCGCCAGCGGCTCGTTGCCGCGCACCTTGGCGAGCTTGACCAGCATCGGCAGGTTCACGCCGGCGATCACCTCCACGCCCTTGCCGCGCATCTCGGCGATCGCGAGGTTGCACGGCGTGCCGCCGAACATATCGGTCAGCAGGACGACCCCGTCCCCGGTGTCGACGGCGGCGATGCAGGAGCGAATCTCCGCCCGACGTCCCTCGAGGTCGTCGTCGGGCTCGACGCAGACGGTTGCGACGTTGCGCTGCCGTCCGACCACGTGCTCCATGACGGCACGCAACTCCTCGGCCAGACGGCCGTGGGTTACCAACACCAGACCTATCATCGTGTTGTCTCAGGCCTCCTGTGCCTGAACGGCCCTCTGGACGTGCCCCACGGTGCCCGCCGAGGGTGCCGCCCGGCCGGTGCCGGCCTGCATCTGCGCCCCACCATCAGGCGAGCCGGCCACCCCCGTCAATTCCCGGTGGGTCCGGGTGACCCGCCAGCCGGCCCCGGCCAGCGCCGCCGCCAGCTTCTCGACGATGTGGACCGAGCGATGTCGCCCGCCCGTGCAGCCGACCGCGATGGTCGCATACTTCTTGCCTTCCTGCTGGAAGCGCGGCAGCAGCAGCCCCAGCAGGTCCAGCAGCTTGCCCCAGAAAGTTGAAAAATCGGCATCGGCCTCGACGTAGGCGCCCACCTCGGCATCCAGGCCGGTGCGCGGCCGCAGCACGGGGTCGTAGTGCGGGTTGCGCAGGAAGCGGACGTCGAACACCAGATCGGCCTCCCGCGGCAGCCCGGCGGGATACGCGAAGGAGACCAGCAGCACAATCAGTCCGAGCTGGGCCTCATCCGGGCCGAAGCGCTGCTCGATCAGCCGCCGCAGCCCGGCCGGCGGCAGCTCGGAGGTGTCGACCACCAGGTCGGCCGCCGCGCGCAGCGACGCAGTGAGCGCCTGCTCGGCGGCAATGCCGTCGGCGACCCGGCCCTGCGGCGCCATCGGGTGGCGCCGGCGCGTCTCGGCGTAGCGGCGCAGCAGCGCCGTCTCGTCGGCCGAGGCATAGACCAGCTCCACCCGCAGCCCCGGCATGCCGCGCAGGCAGGCCAGCGTCGCCAGCGCCGCGTCCGGGCAGAAGCCCCGGGTACGGCTGTCCACGCCGATCGCCAGCCAGCGCTCGCCACGCCCGACGATCTCCTCGACCATCGCCAGCGGCAGGTTGTCCACCGCCTCGTAGCCGAGGTCCTCGAGGGTGCGCAGGATCGACGATTTCCCGGCCCCGGAGAGGCCGCTGACCAGCACCACACGGCGCGGCGCGGTCTCGGCCAAGCTCATGGCGCGAACGCTCCTGCGAGCTGGGCCACCCGGCCGAGCGCGCAGTCGAGCGCCAGCGCGACCCGCGCCGGCGCCGAGGCGGCGGCCGGATCGACGCTCACCTGCGGCAGGCCGAGGTCGGCATGGCGCGCCGGCTCCGGCAGCCGTGCGCCGGCAGGCCCGAGCAGCACGGCCAGCGCGAGCCGCGCCTCGACATGCGCCAGGCGGACGATGCCGAGGCCGCGCACCTCCAGCAGCCCGGCGAGGGCCGGCGGCGGGCGGGCGATGCCGTCGCGGATGTCGACCCTGTCGTCGGCCACCAGTGCGAAACCGTGATCGAGCAGTCGCAGCAGCAAGTCGGATTTTCCGCAGGAGGGCGGTCCCAGCAGCAGCACGCCCTCGCCGCCCCGGGCGGCGCAGCTCGCGTGGATCTGCCCCTGGAAGCGCATCGGCGCGCAATCTGGAACTTTCCGCAGAGATAGGAAAGTTTCCGCGCATTTCAGCCCGCCCCCCAACCGCGATCGTCTGGCGATCGGCCGCGCGATTGTCCGGCCGTGCCGGCCGTGCCAGCCTGCGGGCATGCCCGGACACGCCGAAATCGAGGCCGCGGCCGCGCGCATCGCGCGTTTCGTCCGGCACACGCCGGTGCTGCGCCTCGCTCCGGCTGAACTCGGCCTGGGCGTGCCGGTCGCGCTGAAGCTCGAATTGCTGCAGCACGCCGGCAGCTTCAAGCCTCGCGGCGCCTTCAACCGCATGCTCTCGGCGGCGCTGCCGGACGCCGGCGTGATCGCCGCCTCAGGGGGCAATCACGGCGCGGCGGTGGCCTATGCTGCGCAGGCGTTGGGGGTGCGGGCAGAGATTTTCGTGCCGGAGATCACCGGGGCCACCAAGCTCGCCCGCATCGGCAGCTTCGGTGCAACGCTGACCCGCATCGGCGCCAGCTACGTGGAAGCGCACGCCGCCTGCCTCGCCCGGCAGGCGGAGACCGGCGCGCTGGAAGTGCACGCCTATGACGACGTGGCGGTGATCACCGGCCAGGGCACCGTCGGGCGCGAGTTCATGGCGGACGTGCCGGACATGACGCACCTGCTCGTGGCGGTGGGCGGCGGCGGGCTGGTCGGCGGCATCGCCGCCTGGTGCGCCGGGCGGGTGGAGGTGGTCGGCGTCGAGCCGGAGCGCTGCCCCGGGCTGCACGCCGCGCTACAGGCGGGACGGCCGGTGCCGGCGCCGGTGGGCGGCATCGCCGCCGACAGCCTGGGTGCCAGGCAGGTGGGCGCGCTGATGTTTCCGATCGCCAGCGCGCATGTCGCACAGTCCGTGCTGGTGCCGGAGGAGGCGATCCGCGCCGCCCAGCGGCTGCTGTGGGACCGCATGCGCCTGGTCGCCGAGCCCGGTGGGGCCACTGCGCTGGCAGCGCTGCTGTGCGGCGCCTGGGTGCCGCCGGATGGGGCCTGTGTCGGCGTTCTGGTCTGCGGCGGCAACACCGATCCGCTGGAGGTGACGCAATGAGCGATCCGCCCGTCCTTGTCGCGACCGACGCGCGGGGTGTGGCCACGGTCACGCTGAACCGCCCGGCGCGCGGCAATGCCTATGACGAGGTGCTCCTGCACGCGCTGATCGACGGGCTCGGCGCGCTGCAAGGCGACGACGCCGTGCGGGTCGTGGTGATCCGCGGCGCCGGAAAACATTTCCAGGCCGGCGCGGACGTGGAGTGGCTCGGCCGCGCCGCGACGTTCCCGCCCGAGCGGGCGTTCGCCGCCTCGATGGCGACCGTGGAGGCGACCACGCGGCTCAACGAGTTCCCCAAGCCGACCGTCGCCGTCGTGCACGGCGCCTGCTTCGGCGGCGGCTGCGGCCTGCTCTGCTGCGTCGACGTGGCGCTGGCCACACCCGCCGCGGTGTTCGGCCTGACCGAGGTGCGTGTCGGCGTCACCCCCTCGCCGATCTCGACGCACATGGTCAACGCCATGGGCCTGCGCCACACCCGCCGCTACGCACTGACCGGCGAGCGTTTTGACGCCGCCGAGGCGCTGCGCATCGGCCTTGTGCACGAGGTGGTCGAGCCCGACCGGCTGGAGGCGCGCCTCGCGGACATCCTCGACGCGCTGTTTCTCTCGGCGCCGCAGGCGATCGCCGTCACCAAGCGGTCCTTTCTCGGCGCCAATAGGCTGACGCTGGATGCGCGCCAGAAGGCGATGCTGGCGCACGAGAGCGCCGCGCAGCGCGCCTCCGCCGAGGGTCGCGAGGGCACGACGGCGTTCCGCGAACGGCGCAAGCCAGCCTGGTATCGTCCACCCGAAGGAGGAACACCTTGACCCGCCGGCTGATCTCGCAGGGCAGCCGCTTCGAGGCGGCGATCGGCTATTCGCGCGCGGTCGTGGACGGCGACTGGGTGCATGTCAGCGGCACCACCGGCTACGACTACGCCGCGCACACGATCGCGCCGGACGTCGTGTCGCAGTGCCGGCAGACGCTCGCCAACATCCGCGCCGCGCTGGCCGAGGCGGGCGCCGGCTTCGACGATGTCGTGCGCGTGCACTACTACCTGACGGACGCCGCCGACTTCCCGCCCTGCTGGGAGCTGCTGCGCCAGGCGTTCGGCGGCGCACGGCCGGCGGCGACGATGCTCGTGGTGGCCGGCTTCGCCGAGCCGGCCATGAAGATCGAGATCGAGGTCACCGCGCGCCGCGCCGGCGATCCCGCTCCGGCCTGACAGCCGTCACGCGAGCGGCAGCCACACCGTGAAGCTGGCGCCCTTGCCCTCCTCGCTCTCGATGACGAGCTGGCCGCGGTGGCGGTTGACGATGTGCTTGACGATGGCGAGGCCGAGCCCGGTGCCGCCGGCCGCCCGCGACCGCCCCTGGTCCACCCGGTAGAACCGCTCGGTCAGCCGCGGCAGGTGGGTGCGCGGGATGCCCGGCCCGTCATCGGCGACGCTCAGTGTCACGCCGGCCCGACCAGGCCAGCGGCCCTCCCCGGCGGGTCCGGCGCTGATCCGCACCGTCCCCTTCTCGCGCGCGTATTTCACGGCGTTGTCGAGCAGGTTCTGCACGACCTGCGCGAGCTGGTCGGCATCCCCCGGCAGCGCCGGCGTCGCGGCGGCCAGCGTGAGCTGCAGCGACATCCGCCGCTGCGCCAGGCGCGGCTCGAACCCGGCGGCGACGCGCGCGATCAGGGCCGGCAGATCCACCCGGTCGGCCGGCGGCAGGTGCTCGGTCAGCTCGATGCGCGACAGGCTCAGCAGGTCGTCGATCAGCCGGTTCATCCGCCCGGCCTGCTCGGCCATGATCGCGAGGAAGCGCTGCTGCGCCGGCGGGTCGTCGGCCGCCGGCCCGCGCAGCGTGTCGATGAAGCCGATCAGCCCAGCAAGCGGCGTGCGCAGCTCGTGGCTGGCATTGGCCACGAAATCCGCTCGCATCCGCTCGATCGCCCGCTCACGCGTGCGATCCGAGATCACGACGACGATCTGCCCGGATTCGCGCAGCGCCGGCGGGCTGAGGACGACCGCGAGCAGGTCGCGCGCGACCGGCACCGGGAGGGCTAGCTCGGCGGTGTGCGGAGCGTGCTGCGCCCGGGCACGCTCGATGGCGGCGCGCAGCGCGGGATGGCGCAGCACCGCCCCGAGCTCGGGTCCCAGCGCGGCCGCCGCCGCGTTGCGCCGGCGGACCGCCCCGTCCGCGCCGAGCACCAGCAGCGGGTCGGGCAGGCACTCGATGATCGCCTCGTCCGCCCGGCTCCGCCGATCCAGCTCGGCGCGACGGCGGGCGAGTTCGCGCGCGAGTTGCTCGGCCTCCCGCCCGACGCCGGCGAGCGGCGGCAGCAGCGGCGCGACCGCCGCCCCGTGCAGTCCGGCGGCGAGCCGGTGCGCGTCGCGCACGAACACGCCGGCGAGCGCCAGCGCGGCCAGCACGACCAGCGCGATCGCCAACAGCGCCGGCCCGACCGCCGTCAGCCCGGCCAGCGCCAGTCCTGCCAACGCAAGCACCGGGACGCCCGCTATCGCGCCGGCGATCAGCGCGGCCCGCATGGCGGCCGGCGGCCGCCCTCTATGCGCCCGGGGCCAGGGAGTGCGGCGCCGGATCGACGATCGCCGGCGTGCCGTGCTGGATTTCGAACACGGCGAGGCCGCGCCGGACATGGCCATCCGCTCCCAGGACGAACACGCCGTCCGCGCCGGAAAAGCCCTCCGGGCGGGTCAGCGAGGGCACCAGCCCGCCGCCCTGCTGCGCCATCGCCACCCGGGCCAGCGAAGCGGCGTCGTACGCCAGGTCGCTCAGCGGCGGCGGCGGACCGCCGTATTTCGCAGCAAAACCCTGCTCGAAGCCGGAGCGCGCCGCCGGATCGGGTGCCGCGTACCAGGCGCCGTCCAGAAACCCGGCCGCACCCGCGCGCGCCGACGCGGCGGCCCACAGCGCCGGGCCCATGATCTTCACCTGCTGCGGACCGACATCGTAGTACGGCAGCAGCGAGCCGAGTTCGCCCAGCCCGCTGCCGATCTCGGCGAGCAGCAGCGCATCGAACGGCGGCGGCGGCACCGGCACGCGACCGAGTTCCTGCGCCTGGTGCTGGCCCTCGGCGTCATCGCGGGCGCGCGCCGCGCGGATCTGCTCCTCGACGGGCCCGCGCCGCTCGGCGTAGTCCGACACGTCGCGCACCGCCGTGTTCATCCCGGCCATGCCCCCGGAATAGAAGCGGACGGTTGGACCGCCGGCCGCGGCGGTCAGCGCGTCGGCCATCGCGTGGCCGAACTCGTTGTCCGGCAGCAGGCCGGCGAAGCGCGTCTTGCCCTGCGCGCGGGCCGCATCCACCAGCCGGCGCACCTGCTGGCCGGGGGTGAGCCCGAGCGTCCAGACGCCCGGCTCGGCCCGCGCGGGATCGCTGGTGAAGGCCAGCATGGGGAGGCCCGCGGCCCGGGCCGGGCCGGCGGCGGCCGCGGTCTCGCCGGCGGTCAGTGGTCCGAGGATCAGCCCGTCGCCCGCCTGCACCGCCGCCTGCGCCGCGCGCGCCGCGCCGTCCGGCGTGCCGGCGGTGTCCTGCACGTCAAGCGCCGGCGCACCCGGCGCGTCCAGCGCCAGCCGCGCGGCTTTCAGCAGCCCCTGGCCGCGATCCGCGTTCGGGCCTGAGAGCGGCAGCAGGATCGCCACCCGGCCGCGCCCGGCGGGCGCCGGGGGTCCCGGCCGCGGCAGCGCAGCGAGCGGCGCCGGGCCGTACGGATAGGCGCCGTAGCCCGCCGCCGGAGGGTAGAACTCCGGCTCGGCGGCCACACAGGCGGCGAGTGCGAGGGTGCCGAGCAGGAGTGCCAATGCCCGCAGACGCATCTGATCACCTTTCCGCCGAGCCAGAGGCCGCCGCCCCGCCCAATCCTGCACCGCCGGGTCTTGTGCTGGTTTCAACGCCGATCGGCAACCTCGGCGACATCACGCGGCGGGCGCTCGCGGCGCTCGGCGCGGCCGATCTTGTGCTCTGCGAGGACACGCGCGTCACTTCGAAGCTGCTCGCCGCCTATGGCCTGCGCCCCAGACTGGCCGCGCTGCATGACCATAATGAGGCGGCGGAGACACCGCGGCTGCTGGCGATGCTGCAAGGCGGGCGCCGGCTGGCGCTGGTGGCCGACGCGGGCACGCCGCTGCTCGCCGATCCCGGCTACCGGCTGGTTCGCGCGGCGATCGCCGCCGGGCTGCCGGTCTCCGGGCTGCCCGGCGCCAATGCGGGGGTACTGGCGCTGGTGCTGTCCGGCCTGCCGCCGCTGCCGTGCCTGTTCCTCGGCTTCCCGCCGCCGCGCCAGGCGGCGCGGCGCGCCGCCTTCGCCACGCTGCGCGCCGCCGAACGCGCGGGCCTCGCCGCCAGCCTCGTCTGGCACGAGGCGCCGCATCGCCTGGCAGCGACACTGGCCGACCTCGCCGCGGCGTTCGGCGACCGCCCCGCCGCGGTGGCACGCGAGCTGACCAAGCGCTTCGAGGAGGTGCGGCGGGACGGTCTTGCGGCCCTCGCCGCGCATTTCGCCGCGAGCCCGGCGCGCGGCGAGATCACGCTCGTGGTCGGACCGGCGCCGCGGGAGACGGAAAGTGCGGAAGACCTGGACGAGCGGCTGCGCGCGGCGCTCGCGTCGCACAGCCTGCGCGACGCGGCGGCGCTGGTGAGCGCCGCCGCCGGCCTGCCGCGCAAGCTGGTCTATGCCCGCGCGCTGGCGCTCGAGAGTGCCGTCAGGAAGCCGGAACCGGCTTGACCAGCGCGTCGAACAGCGCCTGGCCGATCGGCACGCCGAGTCCGGTGCAGGCGTTCCAGCCCCGCCCGGCGTCGTAGCCGAGCGCCGTGCCCTCGGGCTTGTTGTCGCCGATCGTGACCTCGCGCGTCAGGCCGGGCGTCGCGTACAGCGTCGGCAGGAAGAAGCCGATCCGGCGCGCCGCCCGCTCGTTGATCAGCGCCGCCAGCCCCGCCCAGAGCGGCGCCACCGCGCTGGTGCCGCCGACCACCGTCATCTTGCCGCCGACCACCACGCGGTAGCCGGTTCCCGGCGCTGCATCGCCGGCCACGTCGGGCACGCCGCGGCCCGGCTTGCCGCTGCTCACTCCGTTCGGCAGCGTCGTGTTCTTCTGGAAATCCGGCACGCCGAAGCTATCGCTGATGCCCCCGCCCGTGCCGGTCGTGCCATCGTTCCACACCGTCTCGCGATCGATCTGGCCGTCGCTGGCCGCGATGTTGGTGCCGCCGCAGCCGACCGCCCAGGGGCTGGAGGCCGGGAAGTCGACGTGCACGCGCCCGTCGCTCACGCTGTCGGTCGCCAGGTTGTCGCCCGACGCGACGAACACGCTGACGCCGACCGTCGCCGCGTCCTGCAGCGCGCTGTCCATCGCGTCGATCGCCTGCTGCGTCCAGGTCGTCTCGGCGCTGCCCCAGCTGATCGAGATCACGCCCGGCTTGTGCGTGCTGTCGTGCACCGCCGCGGAGATCGCGTCGGCGAAGCCGGCGTCGGTGTTCGGCGCGAAATAGACGGCGATCAGCGCGCCCGGCGCCACGCCGCCGGCGACCTGGATGTCCAGCGCCACCTCGCCGTCCGCACCGTCATCCGGCGAAGGCTTGTTGGTCCCGTGATCCACCGAGACCGCGATCACCCGCGGCGGCGCCAGCCCCATCGCGTCGAACGCCTTCTGCGTGTCGCCGTCGCGGAAGCCGCCGCCCAGCTCGATCAGCGCGATGCACTGGTCCTTGCCGGTCACCCCCTTCGGGAATTCGTAGAACTCGCCGACCTTGTTCGGCAGGTGCCCCGACGCCGCGGCGGCGTTGATGTGCGCCAGGAAATGCGGCTGCGCGGCGGGGCGCGTGTCGAGCCCGAGCACCGCCTGCACGACCGGCAGCACGTCGTCGGGCAGGTGCAGCTTGCCGCTGCGGGCGCGGAACTGGCGCTGGCCGTCATGATAGTGGCTGAGCTTGGTGCGAAACGCCGCCTGCATCTTCCCCGCCGGTCCTTCGAGCTTCACCAGCCGGCGCGCCGGATCGACCGCGGCGACGGTGAGCCCGGCCGCGGTCGCGAAGTCGGTGATCTTCCTGATGTCGTCGGCGTGCGTCGTGGCGCGTTGCGCGGCCAGCGCGGCACGGCGGCCCTCCGCGAGGTCGGCGACCTGCTGTGCCCCGCCGCGCGGCTTGAGATAGACGCTGACCTCGATCGGCTCGTCGTCGGCCACGTCGGCGATGCGGGTCGCGTTGCGCGGCGCCTCGCGATGGCTGCCGGCGAATTCGGCGTAGGTTTTGCTGGTCATCGCTGTCCTTTCCCGGAGTGCCTTCCGGACGGAAGACGCTCCGCTGCCCGGTTGCCAGGTGCCGCGCATACAACCGCGCCAGGACCGTCACAAGTGAAACACGTTACAGACGCAAAATCAGACCACCAGTGCGGCGAGCAATGCGTCCAGCCGCAGCCGACCCTCGGGCAGCGCGCGCAGCCTGCCATCCTGATGCGCGAGGTAGCCGGCCGCCCGCGCGGCCGCGAGCGTGTCCGCATGCACCGACGCGGCGAGCGGCACCCCGGCGCGCGCAAGGAACCGCGATTCCGCGATGCCCTCGCTCAGCCGCAGCCCCATCAGCAGCATCTCGCGCGCCCGCTCGGCCGGGCTCAGCGCCGTCTCCGGCGTGCTGCCGTGACCGCGGCGTTCGACGCGCTCGGCCCAGGGCTCCGGCGCGCGATGCCGGCGCGTCGCGACCAGCCGACCATCCAGCGTGAGCCGCCCATGCGCGCCGGGACCGATGCCGGCGTAGTCGGCGTAGCGCCAGTAGGCCAGGTTGTGCCGGCTCTCGGCCCCCGGCCGCGCGTAGTTGGAGACCTCATAGGCCAGCAGGCCGGCGCCGGCCGCCGCCTCGCCGGTCGCTTCGTACAGCGCGGCGGCAGTCGCCTCGTCCGGCAGCACGACCTTGCCTTGCCGATGCAGTGCCGCGAAGACGGTCCCCGGCTCGATGGTGAGCTGATAGAGCGAGAGATGGTCGGGCCCGAGCGCCAGCGCCGCGCGCAACTCCGCGCGCCAGTCGGCCAGGGTCTGGCCGGGCCGCGCGTAGATCAGGTCGAAGGAGAGACGCGGGAACAGCCTGCGCGCCAGCGCGAGCGCGGCCATCGCCTGCGCCGCGCTGTGCTGCCGGCCGAGCAGGCGCAACGCCCGGTCATCCAGGCTCTGCACGCCGAGCGAGAGCCGGTTGACGCCGGCGTCGCGGAAGCCGGCGAGCCGCCCGGCCTCCACGCTCGTCGGGTTGGCCTCGAGCGTGATCTCGAGGTCGGGTGCCGGCTCGAACAGGCGGGTCGCATCGGCGATCAGGGCGGCGACGGTCGCGGGGTCCATCAGGCTCGGCGTGCCGCCGCCGAAGAAGATCGAGCCGAGCGGGCGTCGGCCGAGGCGCGCGGCCTCCCATGCCAGCTCGGCTCGCAACGCCGCGGCGAAGCGGCGCTGCGGCAGGCACTCGCGCACATGGCTGTTGAAGTCGCAGTACGGGCACTTGGCCAGGCAGAACGGCCAGTGGATATAGAGGGCGAGCGGTTCCATTCCCTGCCCATATAGGCGCGCGCCAGACCGATAGGCGCGCCGGATTGGCCGCCGCGAAGGAGTGCACGATGAGCGGTGCAAAACCCTCGGGATCGGTCGAGCGCGTGCGCGCGGCCCTGCTGGCCGCCGGCCACGCCGACACGATCACCGCGGCACCCGAGGGTGCCCGCACCGCCGCCGAGGCCGCCGCGGCGGTCGGCTGCGACGTCGCCCAGATCATCAAGTCGCTGGTCTTCCGGGCGGGAGAGGAGGCGGTGCTGGTGATCGCGTCCGGCGCCAACCGGGTGGACCCGGCGAAGGTGGCGGCGATCGTCGGCGCGCCGATCGGCCGCGCGGATGCCGCCTTCGTGCGCGAAAAAACCGGGTTTGCGATCGGCGGCGTCGCCCCGGTCGGTCACCTGGCCCCGCCGCGGACGCTGTTCGACCGGGACTTGCTGGCGCTCGATCCGATCTGGGCGGCGGCGGGTTCGCCAAGCCAGGTTTTTCGCACGTCCGCCGAGGCGCTGCTGCGGATCACCGGGGGGACGCTGGCGGATATCCGGGAAGCAGGGTGAGGCGGCGGCCGGTCGCAGAATCATTGGTCGGCACGCCCCCGATCCGGGCCGCGTTGTAGAGACAGACGCGGCAGCAGGGCAAGCGTGTGCCGCGGATCTTTACAGCCGTCAGGGTCTTGGAAATCATGCGTGCAAACCGCTCGGGCGCGCGATGTTCCACCCCGACTTCAAGCCGATGCCGTACTGGTGGGAGGCGTATCGCCCGGAGGCAGACGATCCCGTCGATCCGCCCGCGCAGGCGCGCGTCGCGATCGTCGGCGGCGGCTACGCCGGGCTTTCCACCGCACTCGAGCTGCAAAAGCGCGGCCTCGATCCCGTGGTGCTAGAGGCACGCGAACTCGGCTTCGGCGCCAGCACGCGCAACGGCGGCGCGGTCAGCGGTGGTGTCAACATCGGCAAGAGCCTGACCGGCCGCAGCCTGTCGGCGAGCGACCCGGCGCGCGCCGACACGCTGCTCGCCGACGCCGCGGACGCGTTCGGCACGATCGAGCGGCTGATCGAGGAGGAGGCGATCGCGTGCTTCTGGCGCAAGTGCGGCCGTTTCGTCGGCGCCTGGACGCCGGCGCACTACCGCGCCCAGGAGGCACGCGTCGCCCGGCTGAACGCGGCCGCGCGTTCCGAGGCCACCATGCTGCCGCGCGAACGCCAACGCGAGGAGATGGCGAGCGACTACTATCACGGCGGGATGCTGGTCGAGCGTTCGGCCAGCCTCCATCCGGCGCTGTACTACAAGGGGCTGCTGGAGGCCTGCCGGCGGCGCGGCATCGCCGTCTGCGCGCGCGCGCCGGTGCGGCGCATCAGCGCGCGCAACGGCGGCTGGCTCGTCGCGACGGCGCGCGGCGAGGTGCAGGCAGGCGACGTGGTGATCGCCACCAACGGCTATACCGGCGAGGTGACCCCGCAGCTGCGGCGTCGGGTGGTGCCGGTCGCCAGCCACATCATCGCGACCGAGGAGCTGCCGGCCGACCTCGCCGCCTCGCTGATCCCCAAGGGCCGCACGCTGTCGGATACGCGGCGCGTGCTCTGCTACTACCGGATGTCGCCGGACGGGCGGCGCGTGATCTTCGGCGGGCGCGCCCGCTTCACGCCGATCACGCCGGAGAGAAGCGCGCCGATCCTGCACCGCTTCATGACCGACCGGTTCCCGCAACTGCGCGGCGTGCGGGTGACGCACGCCTGGACCGGCAACGTGGCGTTCACGCTCGACGCGGTGCCGCACATGGGCCGGCAGGACGGCATGCACTACCTGCTGGGCTGCAACGGCAGCGGCGTCGCGATGATGACCTATCTCGGCATCCAGACCGCGCGCAAGATCGCCGGGGTCGCCAACTACGCGTGCGCTTTCGACGCGCCGGACTTCCCCGACCACCCCCTCTATTTCGGCAATCCCTGGTTCCTGCCGGCAATCGGCGGCTGGTACCGCTTGCGCGACGTGCTGGACCGCGCGCTCGCGGCGTAGCGCCGTCCGAAGCTATCCTTCGGCTCGCTTGCAGGCGGGTCGGGGCGTCGGGGCGGGGTGCTCGGCGATGAAGCGCTGGGTGTCCCGCCGCACCGGGGCGAGGAAAGCCAGCGGCCAGGCGAAGGCGCCGATCAGCACGGGGTGGCCGATATCGGGATACAGGCGCTCGTCGGCCTCCACGCCCGCCGCGCGCAGCCGGGCGGCGAGGCGCACCGTGTTGCCGGGATCGACGGTGTGGTCGTCGGTGCCGGCGGCCAGCAGCATCGGCGGCGCCGCCGGCGTGACGAAGTCGATCGGCTGCGAGCGCGGCCAGTCGGCCGGCGGGCCGAAGATCACCTTCAGCGTGGCGTCGTGCAGCGGCAGGAAGTCGTATGGCCCGGCCAGGCCGATTACCCCGGCGATGTCGCAGGGATCGACGCCGGCCTCGCGCAGGTACTGCCCGTCGAGCGCGAGCAGCGTGGCGATCTGCGCGCCCGCGGAATGGCCCATGAGGAACAGGCGCGCGGCGTCGCCCCCGTAGGCTCCGACATGGGCGCGCGTCCAGGCGACCGCGGCCGCCGCGTCGCGCATGAAGGCGGGAAACCGCACCGCGGGGTAGCGCCGGTAGTCCGGGATGACCGTGACGATGCCGCGCGCCGCGAGGGCTGCGCCGACGAAGCGGTACATCGCCCGCGCGCCGCTCTGCCAGTCCCCGCCGTAGAAGAACACCACGACCGGCGCATCGGCGCGCGGCTGGACGGGCGCGTAGACGTCGAGCCCGTGATCCGGGCCTGGTGCGTAGGCCAGGTCGGCGTGCAGCACGATGCCCTCGTGCGGCGCCGTCGCGTTGAGGATCGCGGCCGGCGAGCAGGCGCCGAGCAGCGCCAGCAGCAGCCACGCGGCGGCCGACATGGCGCTGTGACGCATCCCCGTCACAGGCCGATCAGCCGCCCCGCCAGGCGAGCGAGCGCGCCGCGCGGGCGCAGCCGGCCGGTGACGGCGACCAGGCAGATGCACGGCTCGCCCGGCATCGCCCGCGGCCGGTGCTCGGCGCCGACGTCGCGCTCGGCGACGTCGCCGACCTGGTATGCGTCCTTCCCATCGTCGAGGCCACCCTGCAGCACGCAGCTCAGCTCGCTGCCGGTGTGGCCGTGCGCGGGCAGCGCGACGCCGGGTGCGACGCGGATCAGATCGAGGCGGCTGTCGGTCGCGTCGCGCGCCATCAGCGGCATCATGGCAAAGCCGGGACCTCGCCAGCGCCATCGTCCCGTCGCCAATGCGGCGAGCGAGAGCGGCGCGGCCGGTGCTTCCGAAGCGGGCGCGGCGTCGAGCCGGGCGAGCGTGCGCGCCAGCGCATCCGGCGCAAGGGCCGCGGGCACAAGGCCCTCCAGCAGCGCGCCGCCGATCTCCTCCGCCTCGCGCAGCGCCGCCGCACACTCCCGGCACTGCGCCGCGTGCACCGCGACGACGCGCGCGTGCGGCGCCGGCAGGGTTCCCGCGGCGCCGGCGAGCAGCGTCGCCGCCGACGGGTGATGGCGGATCATGGATCGTCCTTCAGCATGCCGCGCAGCCTGGTGATCGCGAGCCGCAGGCGCGATTTCACGGTGCCGAGCGGCACGCCGAGCGCCGCCTCGATCTCGCCGTGCGTGCGCTCCTCGAAGAACGCCAGATGCAGCGCCTGCGACTGCTCGGGCGGCAGCGCCGCGATCGCGGCGCGCAGGCGAAGCGCCCGGCGCCTCGCGGCGAGCAGCGCGTCGGCCAGCGGCGGCGGCGCCGGCGCGTCCACCGGATCGGGCTCCGGGGGTGCCACGCGGGTGCGGCGCAGCGCGTCGATGCGCAGATTGCGCGCGATCGCGAACACCCAGGCCGCCGCGCCCGCGCGTGAAGGATCATACAACCCGGCCTTGCGCCACACCGCGAGCATCGTCTCCTGCGCCGTCTCCTCGGCGAGCGCCGGGCTGCTGCCAGTGCGCTGGAGGTAGGCTTTCACCAGTGGCGCGAAATGCTCGAACACCCGTGCAAACGCGTCGCGATCCCGATGCTGCGCAATCGCGACAATCAGCGCCGCGTGCGAGCGGGCCTCGCACGGAGCATTCATCGGCCCGCGCATCCGCGGCGCGGGTGGGCGTGCCTCGGCGCAGGGCTGCCGGACCTGGGGCAAGGCATGCATGCGCTCGCTACGTTGGGCACCGCACATCGGATCATAGGATGCAGGCGCGGGCCAGATGCCGCGCTACACCGCCTCGCGCGCGAGGTCGGGCCGGTCGGTGATCAGCCCGTCCACGCCCCAGCGCAACAGGCGCGCGATGGCGGCGGGCTCGTTCACCGTCCAGGGCACGACGCGCAGCCCCAGCGCATGCGCGCAATCCAGCTCGGCCTGCATCAGCCCGGTGTGCTCGGGCGACCAGGTGCCGCCGCCCTCGGCCGCCACGGCGTCGGGCACCGCGTCCGCGGTCGGCGGCGCGCGGTCCCACCAGGTCGGTGCGTCCCGGACGGTGCGCGGTTCGGTCAGCCAGGCGCGGGCAATCCCCGGGCGGATGCGCCGCATGTGGCGCACGCCGCGCCAGTCGAACGAGGAAACGGCGACGCGCGCGGCGGCGCCGGCGGCGTCGACCACCGCGGCGACCGCTTCGGCCATCCGCTCCGGCGGCGCGGTCCAGTCGGGGCGGTCGGGCCGCGTCTTCATCTCGATGGTGATACGCGCGCCCGCGTCGAGCGCCAGCACCTCGGCGAGGCGCGGGATGCGTGCGCCGTCGATCGGCGCCTGCGCCGGGTAGCGCGCCGCGTAGCCGGAGCCCGGCCGGATGCGGCCGACATCGAAGCGCTGCAGCTCGGCAAAGCTGAGATCCTGGAGCAGCGGCCCGGGTGGTGCGAGCCAGCCGCCGTGCGGCGCGCGCGCGATATCCGGGCTCAGCGCGGGATCGTGGTGCACCACGACCACGCCGTCGCGAGTCAGGCCGACATCGAGCTCGAAGGCGCGAACGCCGAGGGCCATGGCGGCGCGGAACCCTTCGATGGTGTTCTCCGGGAACAGGCCGCGCGCGCCGCGATGCCCCAGCAGTTCGACGCGCGGTGCCGCCTGCAAGCCTGCGGCGGGCTCCGTGCTCAACGCGCAACGCCGGTTGCGGCGCTTGCCGCAACCTCGGTCGCCGCCTCCAGGCCGAGCGCCTGGGCCAGGCGGTCGAGCCGGCGCAGCACGCTCTCGCCGGCGAAGGCGCCGCTGTTCTCGGCGAGCAGCAGCACCAGACGCCGCGGCTCGACGCGCAGCGCAGTGCCGGCCAGCAGGTCGGGCGTGCCGCCGGACAGCGTGTAGGCCAGGCGGAGCGCGACGCCGAGCGTCTCGGCGCGATTGCCGGCGGCGACGTCGAGCAGCAGGCGCGCCGGGCGAAGGAACGGGGCGTCGGGCTCCGCCTCGTAGCGCATCGCGATCGCCAGCGCGAGGAACGCGCGTGCGTGGTGATCCAGCCCGATCCCCGGCTGCCGGAGCACGCGCAAGAAAGTCTGCTCGGCGCGGTATTCCGGATGGTCGCGGCTGCCGATGTCGGACATCCAGCACGCGGCCTCGCGCAGCCGGCGCAGCGGCGCCTGCTCGGCGCCGAACAGCGGGTCGGTCCAGGCGAGCAGCGCGGGCGGCAGTGCGGGGTCGCGGCCGTGCCGCCGCGCATAGTCACGCCCGGCCGCGAGCAGCGGGTCGAGGCTGCGGATTTCCGCGGGCATGCGGCGCAGGAACCAGCCCTCGCGCAGCCCATTGGCGCTGAACACCACGCGCCGCACGCCGGTCACACGCAGCAGCCGGCGCAGCACGATGCCGGCGAACGGAAGATCATCGATGCGCCGGCGCGACAGGCCGGGCAGCCGCTCCAGCGCGCGCCGGCCGGCGCCGGCCACCACGCCGGTCAGATCGCGCGCCTCCTCGCGGCGGATCGTGTAGTGGTGCACCATCGTCAGCGGGTAGCCGGTCTGCGCCATGTGGATGCGCGCGAGTGCGCGGAACGCGCCGCCGACCAGGTAGAGGTCGCCCTCGCCGGCCGCCGCGAGCCAGGGCACGTCAGCCAGGTCTTCCTCCGCCACCGCGCGCGCCCGCGCCGGGTCACCGCCGGCGCGCTCGGCGAGTCGGATGACGCCGAGCCGCAGCGTGCGCGCCTCGCCGCTCGCGCCATGCGCGAGCCGCACCAGTTCCAGCGAGCCGCCGCCTATATCGGCGAGCACGCCGTGCGCCGCCGGGATGCCGCACAACACGCCGGCGGCGGACAGCTCCGCCTCCGCCTCGCCGGACAGCACGCGGATCGGCAGGCCGGGCAGGCGCGCCTGCAGGGAGTGGACGAAGGCCGGGCCGTTCGCCGCGTCGCGCACCGCCGCCGTCGCCAGCACTTCCAGCGGCTCCGCCCCCATCGCGCGCGCGATCGCGTGATAGCGGTGCAGTACCGTCACCGCCTGCGCCATCCCCTCCTCGTTGAGCCGCCCGCTCGCCTGCAGGCCGCGGCCGAGACGCAGCACCGCCTTCTCGTTGAAGATCGCCAGCGGATTGCGGCTGCGGCCTTCGAAGACCACGAGACGCACGGAGTTGGAGCCGAGATCGACGACGCCGCAGCGCGGCTCGTCGCAGGCCGGGAGGAAAGGCATCCGGGTTAAGAAGGCAAGGCCAGGGCGCTGCCCTGGACCCGCCGGGGCCCGAGGCCCCAAACCCAGCTTCCCGGGTGCCGGGCGTCAGACATCTCCGGCTAGTCTTCGAGCATCCGGTTCGGCCGGCGCACATGCACGAGCGGCGTCGCGCCGTGCAGCGCCGAGCCGCGTCCGGAGAGCGACGGATTGGTCATGAAGTAGTCGTGCGCCGAGACCGGCTTCTTGCCGGGCGGCACGCGCCGCCAGTGGCCCTCCGGCATCAGCTCCCAGGACTGCATGGAGTCCTTGAGGTTCGTCACCATGATCTGGTCGAGCACTTGCGCATGCACCGTCGGGTTGTGGATCGGCACCAGCGTCTCGACGCGCCATTCCATGTTGCGCGCCATCCAGTCGGCACTGCTGATATAGACGCTGGCGTGGCGGCTCGGCAGCGGATGGCCGTTGCCGAACACGCAGATGCGGCTGTGCTCGAGGAAGCGGCCGACGATCGACTTCACGCGGATGTTGTCCGACAGTCCAGGCACGCCGGGACGCAGGCAGCAGATGCCGCGGATCACCGCCATGACCTTCACGCCGGCGCGCGAGGCGGCGTAGAGCTTGTCGATCAGCTGCTCGTCGACCAGGCTGTTCAGCTTGATCCAGATGCCGCCGGCGCGGCCGGCGCGGCAGAAGCCGATCTCGCGCTCGATCAGCTCGTTCAGCACGGGGCGGATGGTCAAGGGGCTGAACGCCACCGCGTCCATGCGCTCGGGCTTGGCGTAGCCGGTCATGTAGTTGAACAGCCGTGCCGCATCGCGCGTCAGGTCGGGGTCGCAGGTGAAGAAGCTCAGGTCAGCGTAGATGCGCGCGGTGATCGGGTGGTAGTTGCCGGTGCCGAAATGCGCGTAGGAGCGCATCGCCCCGCCCTCGCGCCGGACCACCAGGCTGATCTTGGCGTGCGTCTTCAGCTCGACGAAGCCGTACACCACCTGCACGCCGGCCGCTTCCAGGCTGCGCGCGAGGCGGATGTTCGCTTCCTCGTCGAAGCGGGCGCGCAGCTCGATCATCGCGGTGACGGATTTGCCGGCCTCCGCCGCCTCGATCAGCGCTTTCACGATCGGGCTGTCGCGGCTGGTGCGATAGAGCGTCTGCTTCACCGCCACGACGTTCGGATCGCCGGCCGCCTGTCGCAGGAACTGCACCACCACGTCAAAACTCTCGAACGGGTGGTGGACGATGATGTCCTTCGCGCGGATGGCGGCAAAGCAGTCGCCGCCGAAATCGCGGATGCGTTCGGGGAAGCGCGGCGTGTACGGCGGGAACAGCAGATCCGGCCGGTCATCGACGATGAGCTGGCGCAGATCGGCGACGCCGAGGATGTTCTGGTGGACGAAGATCTCCTCCTCCGGAGCGTCCAGCTCGTCGGCGACGATGTCGCGCAGGTCATCGGGCATCGCGGCGTTGACCGAGAGGTGGATGGCGACCCCGCGGCGCCGGCGCTTGAGTGCGGATTCGTAGGAGCGGACGAGATCCTCCGCCTCCTCCTCGAACTCGACGTCGGTGTCGCGGATCAGCCGGAACATGCCCTGGCCGGTGACCGAAAAGCCTGGGAACAGCCGGTCGAGGAACAGGCCGACGAGGTCCTCCAGCATGATGAAGCGGACGCGCGGCGCGCCGCCCTCCGCCGCCCCGCCGGGCAGGCGGATGAAGCGCTCGACCTGGCTGGGCAGCGGGATGAGCGCGCGCATCCGGTGCCCCTCCTGCGCCTCGTCGCCGCGCAGCTTCAGCACCATCACCAGCCCCATGTTGGGGATGAACGGGAAGGGATGCGCGGGGTCGATCGCGAGCGGCGTGAGGATCGGAAACACCCGCTCCATGAACCAGGCGTCGAGCCAGCGCAGGTCGTCGGCGCTGAGCGCTCCGTGCAGCAGCGAATTGGTGGCGAGTACCTCGATGCCGGCCTGACGCAGCTTCTCGCAGAGCTGCATCCAGATGCGCTGCTGCTCCCCGAGCAGGCTCTGGGCGCGGTGCTGGATCTCGGCGAGCTGCTGGGCGGGCGTACGCCCGTCCGGCGATACCGCGGTGACGCCGGCCTTGGCCTGGCCGATCAGGCCGGCGACGCGGACCGAGTAGAATTCGTCGAGGTTGGACGCGCTGATCGACAGGAAGCGCAGCCGCTCGAGCAGCGGGTGGCGCGGGTTCTCCGCCTCCTCCAGCACCCGTTCGTTGAAGGCCAGCCAGGAAAGCTCGCGGTTGAAGAAGCGCGAAGGCGACGCCATCAGCGCC
>JAFAYA010000022.1 GCA_019240635.1 Acidisphaera sp.
GTGGCGCTTCGACGCCGGGTCGGGCGCCGAGTCATGCCGTGCGATATCCGCCAGCGCCCGCATCCCCGGCACATCGCCGAGATCGGCGGTGCCGCAGGACGGCACGGCTCCAGCAGCGGCGAGCGCGCGGCATTGCGAAAAGAGCGCGCTCCACTGCAACAGCAGCAGCAGCGCCAGCACCCGCGTCAGCACGGCCCGCGCGCCAGGCATGGCGGCAGTCTGCCGGGAATTGCGAACTGGTCGCAAGAACTGGATCAGCCTGGGGTGCCGCGCTTGTCCTGGAAGAACGCCGCCAGCCGGTCCTGCGCGAGCTTCGCCTGCGCGGCGGGGCCGGCGAACACCTCGTGGGCGCGCGCCATCAGCGACATCTTCTTCGCGGGGTCGTCGATCCGGCTCTCCAGGTACTGGCTGAAGGCGACGAGCGAGGCCTGGTTGGCGTTCAGCTCCTGCGGCGCTTTCGGGGGTGCGGCCTGGATCACCGGCAGTTCCGGCAGGTCCCGCGGGGTGGGGCGGACCTGCAGCAGCGGCCCGAAATCGGTCGCCTGTGCCGCGCGCGCGCCGAGCTGGCCGCGCTGCAGGCCCCAGCCATCCACCAGGAAGCGCAGCAGGCTGGTATGGTCGAACGTGTCCGTCAGCACGCCGGGATCGAGCATCGGCGAGACCAGCACCGCCGGCACCCTCGGGCCAAGCCGGTCGAAGTGGAAGCTGCCGCTGGTGTGGCCGTCCGGGGCGACCGTGCCGGGCGGCGAGACGTGGTCGTAGAAGCCGCCGTGCTCGTCGTAGAGGATCACCAGCAGCGTCCGGTCGAACAGCGCGGGGTTGGCGCGCAGCGCGCCGTAAACTTCGCCGATCAGCGCGTCGCCGCGCAGCACGTCGTGCGGCGGGTGCTGATCGTTCTGGCCGTTGCTGGCGAAATAGGTCGGCTCGATGAAGCTGAAATTGGGCAGCCGCCCGGCCGCCACGTCGATGGCGAATTGCGGCATCTTCTTGTAGTTGTCCAAATAGTGTTCGTCGTTGTGCAGCAGCACCAGCGACTGCGGAAAATCGCCATAGTAAATCGCAAAACCTTTGCCGGCGTCGTGCAGCAGGTCGTAGACGGTGGTCTGGTCGTAGATGTGCAGGCCGGGGCTGGTGAGCCCCTCCGGCATGTCGACGTGGCCGAGCGAGGTGCCGCTGTGCACGAAGAAGCGGTTCGGCCAGGTCGGCCCGGGCACGGAGCTGAACCAGTGGTCGCACACCACGAAGGATTCGGCGAGCGTGTGCAGCGCCGGCAGGAAGCCCTGGGGATAGTAGCCCATGATCTCCGGCCACTCGTCGGTCTTCGCCGGATAGGCGTGGGCGAAATTCTGCACGAAACCCTGCATGCCGCCGTCCGGCGCGCCGCGCGGTCCGATCTGCTGCTGCACGTCGCCGAGGTCGTGGCCGGGGTCGTCGAGCACCGCGTGCGTCTCCGTGACGTGCTGCACGACCGGGACGCCGAACTTGTCGGGATTGCGGCGCAGGTTGTCCGGATCGACGCCCTCCACCTGCTCGCCGACCCCTTGCAGGTAGCCGAGCATGCGGTCGAAGGAGTGGTTCTCCAGCATCAGAACGACGACGTGCTCGAACATCGGATTCCCCGTCCGCCCTGGCCTGCGCGTTGCAAATCCGCTACGCTGCCGATCGGCTACGTTGCTCACCGGCCTCGTTGCCAATCGGCGACATCGAGCGTGGCCCGATCGTTACGCTCCTGTCAAATCAACTCGTGAGGTAGCGATGCCGCTCGACCATGCGCCCGACATCCGCATCCGGGGCTCGGTCTGCCCGCACGACTGCCCCTCCACCTGCGCGCTGGAGGTGGAGGTGCTGGACGGCGCGCGCATCGGCGCGGTGCGCGGGGCGGCGGCCAACAGCTACACGGCCGGCGTGGTATGCGCGAAGGTCGCCCGCTACGCCGAGCGGATCCACCATCCCGACCGGCTGACCCGGCCGCTGCTGCGCAGCGGGCCGAAGGGGTCCGGCCAGTTCCGGCCGATCGACTGGGAGGAGGCGCTGGACCGCGTCGCCGACGTGTTCTCGACAACCGCGGCGCGTTACGGGAGCGCAGCCGTCTGGCCGTATTACTATGCCGGCACGATGGGGCTGGTACAGCGCGACGGCATCAACCGGCTGCGCCACGTGATGCGCTATTCGCGGCAGAAGAGCACGATCTGCACGACGCTGGCGGAATCCGGCTGGCTCGCCGGGGTGGGACGCATCACCGGCCCGGACCCGCGGGAGATGGCGCGCGCCGACCTGATCGTGGTGTGGGGCGGCAATCCCGTCGGCACGCAGGTCAACGTGATGACGCACGTCACGCGCGCCCGCAAGGAGCGCGGCGCGAAGCTGGTGGTGGTCGATCCCTACCGCACCGGCACGGCGGCGGTCGCCGACATGCACCTCGCACCCCGGCCGGGCACCGACGGCGCGCTCGCCTGCGCGGTGATGCACGTGGCGTTCCGCGACGGATTTGCCGACCGCGCCTACATGGCGCGTTACGCCGACGACCCGGCCGGACTGGAGGCGCATCTGGCGAGCCGTGGACCGGCCTGGGCGGCGGGCATCACCGGACTGCCGGCAGAGCAGATCGAGGAATTCGCGAAGCTCTACTGCACGACGCAGCGCACCTACATCCGGGTGGGCTACGGATTTTCGCGCCTGCGCAACGGCTCGGCGCAGCTGTTCGCCGTCTCCTGCCTGCCGACCGTCACCGGCGCGTGGCAGTACGAGGGCGGCGGCGCATTCTGGAACAACCGAGCCATCTATCACTGGAACAAGACGCTGATCGAGGGGCTCGACGCCGTCGATCCGGCGATCCGCATGATGGACATGAGCCGCGTCGGCGCGGTGCTGACCGGCGATCGGCGTGAGCTGGGGGACGGGCCGCCGGTGCACGCCATGCTGATCCAGAACACCAACCCCGCGGTGGTCGCGCCCGACAGCAACCGCGTGCGCCGCGGCTTTCAGCGCGATGACCTGTTTGTCTGCGTGCACGAGCAGTTCATGACGGAGACCGCGCGGCTGGCCGACGTGGTGCTGCCGGCGACGATGTTCATGGAGCACGACGACATCTACCAGGCGGGCGGCCACAGCCACATCCAGATCGGCCCGAAGCTGGTCGAGCCGCCCGGCGAGTGCCGGCCCAACCACGACGTGATCCAGGGTCTGGCGCAGCGCCTGGATGCCGTCCACCCGGGATTTGCGATGACGGCGTGGGAACTGATCGATGCGACCCTGCTCGCGTCCGGCTGGCCCGATGCGCAGAGCGTGCTCGAGGGACGCTGGATCGACGCGCAGCCGGATTTTGCCGAGAGCCATTTCCTCGACGGCTTCGGGCACGCGGACGGAAAATTCCATTTTTCGCCGGACTGGAGCCGTATCGGCCCGGACCACGCGCGCATGCCGAAATTCCCCGACCACATGCCGGCGATCGACGAGAGCACGCAAAAGCTGCCGTTCCGCCTGGTGGCGGCGCCGGCGCGTCAGTTCCTCAACACCAGCTTTACCGAGACGCCGACCTCGCGCCGGCGCGAGGTGCGCCCGACCGCGCTCGTGCATCCCGAGGACGCGTCGCGGCTGGGGCTGGTGGAGGGCGGGCTCGTACGCCTCGGCAATGCGCGCGGCGAGGTGCGCGTGCATGTCCGCCTGTTCGACGGTCTGCAGCCCGGCGTCGTGGTGGTCGAGAGCGTCTGGCCGAACGGCGATTTCGTGGACGGGCTCGGCATCAACGCGCTGACCAGCGACGACCCGGCGCCGCCGAACGGCGGGGCGGTGTTCCACGACACGGCGGTGTGGATGCGCGCCGCGCAGGCGGAGATGGCACTGGCGGCGGATTGATCCCGCCGACGGTGCGCCGAACGCATCTGCCTCCGGCGCCCTGCGCGCAATGACAGCCGCGACGACGACGACGGTTGACGGATCGTTCCGCTTGCGGTAATTGCGAACGCCTCGCAGTTGCAGCCCGCGCGTGCAGCCTGGCCTCGCAGTCCGGCCGATGCCCGCCCCGCAGGAGGGACACCACGCATGGGCATCATCCGTCACCGCCGTCGCCCGGGCGTGCACGCCTGCCTGCGCCTGCTGTGGCTCTGCCTTCCCCTCGCCTGCCTTCCCGGTCACGCCAGCGCGCAGGCGCCGCTGCCCGGCGCGCCGGCGGAGCGGCAGAGCCCGACCCCGGGCCCCGCCGCGAATCCGCCGACGCCGGCCGCCGCACCCGGCGAAGGGTTTTGGGTGCGCAGCACCCTGCTCGGGGACATGGCCGGCTTGCGGACGGCGCTCGGCGAGTACGGCATCTCGCTTGGCCTGCAGGAGACCAGCGAGGTACTCGCCAACATCTCCGGCGGCGGGCGCCGCGGGCTCGCCTACAACGGACTGACCATGATGAGCCTCGGCCTGGACACGAAAGCGCTGGGCTGGGCGGGCGGCACGGTCAACATCAGCGCGCTGCAGATCCACGGCCGCAGCCTCAGCGCCGACAATCTCGGGGTCATCCAGGCGGCCAGCGGCATCGAGGCAAAGCGCGCCACCCGGCTCTGGGAGCTCTGGTACCAGCAGGCGATCCTGCCCGGCACGCTGGACGTAAAGCTCGGTCAGCAGAGCATCGACCAGGAGTTCTCGGTCAGCCAGTATTCCGCGGTTCTCTTCAATGCAGCAGCCGGCTGGCCGGCGCTGCCCTCCGCCGACCTCTACGCGGGCGGCCCGACCTATCCCCTGTCCTCGCTCGGGGTGCGGGTGCGCGCGCAGCCCACCGGCGCCCTGACGCTGCTCGGCGGCGTGTTCGACGACAATCCGCCGGGCGGGCGGTTCGCCGACGATTCGCAGCTGCGCGGCGCCGAGCGGTCCGGCACCAGGTTCAACATCGGCACCGGGGCGCTGTTCATTGCGGAAATCCAGTACACGGCGAACCAGCCGGCCGAGGGCGGCGCGCCGGCCGGGCTGCCGGGCACATACAAGCTCGGCGCCTGGTTCGACACCGGCGCGTTTGCCGACCAGCGGTTCGATGCGAACGGCCTTTCGCTCGCCGATCCGCGCAGCAGCGGGGCCGCGCGGATGCGCCGGGGCGATTTCAGCGTGTACGGGCTGGTGGACCAGATGGTCTGGCGGCCGGATGCGCAGAGTGCGCGCGTGCTCGGCGTGTTCGCGCGCGCGATGGGCGCACCCGCGGACCGCAACCTGGTCAGCGCCAGCCTCGATGCCGGCGCGGTCCTGAAGGCGCCGCTGCCCGGGCGGGACAACGACAGCTTTGCCGTGGGCTACGGAATCGCGAAGGTCAGCGGGCGGGCGGCCGCGGCGGACCGGGACGTCGCAGCGTTCTCGCGCTCGGCGTATCCCGTGCGCTCGAGCGAGAGTTTCATCGAAGTCACCTACCAATACCAGATCGCGCCCTGGTGGCAGGTACAGCCGGACTTCCAGTACGTGTTCATGCCCAGCGGCGGTATCGCCGATCCGCTCAGCCCGGGCCGCCGGATCGGCAACACGGCGATTTTTGGCCTGCGCACAAATGTGGTGTTCTGAGTGGGTGTTGTGACCGGGGTATTCTGACCGGCGCTACGGTCGCGGCGCGCGCCGCTGGTGCCACCAGAACAGCGGCAGCGCGGGAACCGACAGTGCGGCGGCCGCCAGCAGTGCCGCCGCGGGGGTGTGGAAATGGTCGGCCGCCTGGCCGCACAGCGCCGGGAACAGCGCGCCGCCGATATAGTAGGTGGTGTAGAATACGCCCATGCCGACCGCACGGTGCTGCGGACGCGCGGACAGCGTGCCGACCGCCATGATCACTCCGGAATGCACCGAGCCGAGCGTGCCGAACACGAGCGCCGTCAGCACCGGGCGGTCCCACAGCACGAACCCGAGCAGCGAGAGCACCTGCGCCGCGGTGCCGATATTGAACAGGCGCATCAGGCCGAGCCGCGGCGCCGCGGCGCTGCCCAGCAGCACCGCCACCACGTTCGGCCAGGTCGCCAGCGTCATCACCACGGCGGTCTCGCCCGCCCCGGCGCCGCGCACCGAAAGCAGCGACGGGCCATAGGAGAGGAAGCCGAAATACGCCGCGTTGTAGGTCGTCCAGACCAGTCCGGCGAGCAGCACCAGCAGGCACTCGCGCGGCGAGGGAAGCGCGAAATGCCGCGGCCCCGGCGCGTCGCCGCCCCGAAAGCTCACGACGAAGAGCAGGGTCGCCACCCCCGACAGCGCGGCCCCGGCGAGCAGGGCGACGCGCCAGCCGAACGCCTCTGCCATCGCCGGCATCACCGCCTGGCTCAGCCCGACGCCCACCGGAAAGGCACCGACCGTGATGCCCATCGCCAGCACGAAGCGCGGCCCGGCAAACGCGTCGGCGACGATCTTTCCCAGCAGCACGGAGAGCGTCACCGCCCCCGTCCCCGCCACCAGCCGTCCCACGCCGATGCCGAACGTGCCGGGCAGCAGCGAGGAAACGCAGCTTCCGAGCGTCATCAGCGCGAGCCCGACCCCCAGCACCGGCCCTTCGCCGAGCCGGCGGCCGAGCAGCCCGCTCGCCATCGCGACGACGATGCCGGGCGCCATGTAGAGGCCGATCAGTGTCCCGAGCGTCGCGTAGTCGATGCCGAACGCTCGCTCGAGCATCGGCGCCAGCGCCGCCACGGTCTGCAGCTGCATGCCGAAGGCGATGCGCGCGAGCGTCAGGCTCGCCAGCACGATCCAGGTCCGTGCTCCGCTGCGGCCCCCGCCCTCGCCCCCGCTCCCGCCAGGGCGGACCTGTCGGGTCAAGGCGGCGTCCGGCGTGCGGTCGCGCTCACTCCAGCGCGTCGCGCAGCCGGCGTTCGTAGTGGCGGTAGTACTTGTCGGTCACCAGGTCGGTCTTCACGACCACCGCGACGTCGGTGGTGTTGAACTGGCGGTCGATCACCGCGCCGTCGCCGACGAAGCCGCCGAGCCGCAGATAGCCCTTGATGAGCGGTGGCAGCGCGGCCAGCGCGCGGCGCGGATCGAGGCGGCGCGGGTCGAGCCGGCGCATCTCCACGTAGCGGCTGTCGAGCGCGCGCGGCCGCAGCGCCGGCGGTGCGAGGTGGTTGTGGTAGAGATAGGTCAGCTCGGCGGCCACCGCGTCGGGGTCGGTGCCCGGCAGGCTGGCGCAGCCGAACATCAGGTCGATGCGGTGCAGGAACACGTAGGCGGCGATGCCGCGCCACAGCAGCTGCATCGCCGCCCGGCTGCGGTAGCCGGCGTCGACGCAGGATCGGCCGAGCTCCAGCATCCGCCCGGGGAAGCGCATCAGCGGCGCGATGTCGTACTCGCCGGCCGAGTAGAAATGGCCGATCCGCTCGGCCGCCTCCTGCTGGATCAGCCGATAGGTGCCGACCACGCCCTCCGGTCCCGGGCCGATCGCGTGATCGACCACCAGCAGGTGGTCGGCGACGGCATCGAAGGCGTCGTGGTCGCGCCCGACGGCGGCCATCGCCGGCTCCGGCGTGGCTCCCATCTCTTCGTAGAACACGCGGAAGCGGAGCGCCTGCACGGCGTCGATCTCGCTCGCGGTCGTCGCGATGCGCACGCCGAGATTGCCGGCGCGCAGCTCGCCGAACCCGTCCTGCGGCAGGGCGACGGCGCCGAGCGGCGTCTGTGCCGTCACCGCGTCATCCTGCCGGCGCTCTCGCGTCCCGGCGCTGCCGGCGGGCCGGCGTAGCGCGGCCGGGCCGGGCTGGCCGCCTTGGGTCTCGCCGCCTTGGGTTCGGCAGGCTGCGCGGTCTCGCGCCGGCGGCCGAACAGTTCGAGCCGCAGCGAGACCAGTTCGAAGCCCAGCCGGGCGGCGAGGTCCTGCATCATCCGCTCGTGCTCGGCGTCCTCGAACTCGATCACCCGGCCGGTATCGACGTCGATCAGGTGGTAGTGGTGTCCGTGCTCGGTCGCCTCATAGCGGGCGCGGCCGCCGCCGAAATCGCGCCGCTCCAGGATGCCCTGCTCCTCGAGCAGCCGGACGGTTCGATAGACGGTGGCGATGGAGATGCGGGCGTCGAGCGTGGCGGCGCGGCGGTAGAGCTCCTCGACGTCCGGGTGATCGCTCGCGTCGGAGAGGACGCGGGCGATGACCCGGCGCTGGCCGGTCATCTTCAGTCCCCTCTCGACGCAAAGGCGCTCGATACGGCTTTCCATCGGATCCCCAGTCGTCCCGGCAACCCCGCGGACAGACGGCGCCCCCGTCCCGTCCGGCGCTCGGTCAGCGTCTCCGTCCCGAGTCCCGCGTTCCGGGTCGCTTCCGGCCAAACGCGCCGGCGGGCGGGAGTAGCCGATCAGGCCCGGCCTGTCGACTCCACCGGGCCGGCGCTTATCGGCGGCCGCGCGGCTTGGTGCCGAGGCCGATCTTCTTGGCGAGCGAGGAGCGGTGGCGGGCATAGTTCGGCGCCACCATCGGATAGTCCGAGCCCAGGCCCCAGCGGTCCCGGTACTCGTCGGGGCTCATGTTGTACGCGGTCTTCAGATGCCGCTTCAGCATCTTCAGCTTCTTGCCGTCTTCGAGGCAGACGATGTAATCGGGGAACACCGATTTCTTGGGCGGCACCGCCGGCTGCGGACGTTCCGGCCGCGTCGGCTCCCGGCCGACACCGGCGAGGGTCCGGTACACATCCTGGATCAGTGTGGGCAAGGTATCAGGCGTCACCGAGTTGTTGGATACATGCGCCGAGACGATCTGCGCGGTCAGTCCAAGAACATCGGATCCGTGTGCTGCGTCGGGCATGAACTTTCTCCGTAAATGGAAGAATTGCGCCCTATATGGCATGGTCGGGCCGTTTCGCAACGGATAGTGTCGATTTCAACAACAGGACAAGCATGACCAAGACGAAACCGGCCGATCAGCTCCTGGATATCACCGGCGAAGTCTGCCCGATGACGTTCGTGCGCACCCGGCTGGCGCTGGACCGGCTTGCGTCGGGCGAGTCGCTGCTGGTGCTGCTGCGCGGCGAGGAACCGGTGCGCAATGTGCCGCGCACGGCGGCCGAGCAGGGCCACGCCATCCTCTCGCAGGAGACCGGCGAGGACGGCGTCACCCGCCTGCTGATCCGCAAGGGATGAGGCCGGCGCGCAGCACCAGCGCGTCGCCGCCGTCGGTGTAGTAGTCGCGCCGGCGGCCAACCGGCACGAAGCCCGCGGCGGCGTACAGCGCGCGCGCCGGCGTGTTGGTCTCGGCGACTTCCAGGAACATCGCGGCGGCACCTCGCCGCGCCGCCTCCTGCATCGCCGCGCGCAGCAGGGCGGCGCCCAGGCCCGCCCGCCGCGCCGCCGGTATCACCGCGATGGTCAGCAGGTCCGACTGCTCGGCCGCGGCCTGGGCGAGCGCCATGCCGCCGGCCTCCGCCAGCAGGCCGTAGCCGCCGGGCAGCCGAAGCTGGGCGGCGAGCGAGGCCGCGTCCCAGGCCTCGGCGGGCGCGAAGGCCTCGGCGTGGACCGCCGCCAGCGCCGGGGCGTGCGCCGGGCCCACGACGCGGATCATTCGCGCGGAGCCGGACGCGGCGGATCGGCCGGCATACGCACCTCCGGCGGATCGACATACATCGGCTGGGCGGCGCGTGCCGGCAGCGCCCCAAGGTGCCGGCGCTCGGCCACCAGGGCGACGTGGCGCGGCAGCGGCAGCCTGGCGTCGGTCAGCATCACGTCGCTGCCGCGCGCGGCGAGTGCCGCGGCGACCGGCGCGGCCGCGTCTCCCGCCACCGCCACGGGACCGCTGGGCTCCGGAAGCGAGCCGGCCGCCCAGGCGCGCACCGTGCCCTCACACTCCAGGAACACGCGGCCGCGCCGGCTGTCGATGGCGACCCAGAGCGCGCGCACACCGAGATGCGGCAGCGCGTCGGCCAGCGCCTCGCCGACCGAGACGCCGATGACCGGCACACCGGCGCCGAGTGCCACGCCGTGCGCGAGCGACAGGGCGGCGCGCAGGCCGGTGAAGCCGCCCGGCCCGACCGTGACCGCGACGAGGTCGATGCGCCGGCCGGCCTCCTCCATCACCTGGCGGGCCAGCGCCGGCAGCAGCGCCGCGTGGCCGCGCGCCGCCTCCGCCTGGCGGGCGGCAAGCAGGACCCGGTCCTCCACCAGCCCCGCTGAACAGCGGGCCAGCGCGGCGTCGAGGGCGAGGATGCGCATGACCTCGCCCGATATAGCGCGGGATTGCGCGGTCGCGCGCGCAACCCCGGGGCGCGGGCCGCATTCAACCGCGGTCGCCCTCGCTGGACCGGGCGGGGCGCGAATCGCCGGTCAGGACCATCGGGCCCGGCGGACGACACATGCGGACAACGTATCAGGAGCGGCCGGCATGCCCGACGCGGTGATCTTCGATATCGACGGCACGCTGGTCGATTCGGTCGATCTGCACGCGCGCGCCTGGCAGGAGGCCTTCGCGGCGTTCGGCCATCGCTTCGAGTTCGCCGCCATCCGCAGCCAGATCGGCAAGGGCGGCGACCAGCTGCTGCCGGTGTTCCTGTCGCCCGCGGAGTGCCGCGAGAAGGGCAAGACGATCGAGGAATACCGCGGCGCGCTGTTCAAGCGGACCTACCTGCCGCAGGTGCGGGCCTTCCCGCAGGTGCGCGCGCTGTTCGAGCGGCTGCGCACCGACGGCATCCGGCCCGCGCTCGCCTCGTCGGCCAAGGGCGACGAGCTCGAGACCTACAAGCGGATCGCCGGCATCGAGGGCCTGGTGGACGCGCAGACCTCGTCCGACGACGCGGAGAAATCCAAGCCGCATCCCGACATTTTTGAGGCCGCGCTGGCGCGACTGGACGGCGTGTCGCCGGATCGCGTGCTGGTCGTCGGCGATTCGCCGTACGACGCCGAGGCGGCCGGCAAGGCCGGGCTGCGCACGCTCGGACTGCTCTGCGGCGGTTTCCCGCCGGCGGCGCTGCGCGAAGCCGGCTGCATCCGCCTCTATCGCGACCCGGCGGACCTGCTCGCCAACTACGCCGGCTCGCCGCTCGCCGCCGGCTGAGCGCGCGGCCCGACGCCCGATCGGGCCGGCGGGTAGCGGCGCAGCAGCCAGAGCATGATCAGCATCGCCGGCAGGGCGGCGGCAGTACACAGGAGATAGAATGGAATCCAGCCGACGGCCGCCGCCATGAAGCCGGAGAAGCCGCCGATCGTGCGCGAGGCGATCACGGCGAGCGAGGAGAGCAGGGCATACTGCGTCGCGGTGTAGGCGACGGCGCAGAGGCTCGAGAGATAGGCGATGAAGGCGGCGTCGACGAGCCCCTCGGTAAACGCCTCGACCATCGAGGTCGCGAACAGCATCGGCCGCGCGCCGGCGGCGTAGGCCAGCCCGACATACATCAGCATCGCGGCCATCTTGCCGAAGCCGGTCAGGATCAACGCCCGGCCGAGGCCGAGCCGGGCCACCAGCCAGCCCCCGGCGGTGACGCCGGCAAGCGTGGCGAGCGGCGAGATCGGCCCGTTGGCGATTGCCACCGCCGCCCGATCGAAGCCGAGCGCGCGGTAGAACGGCGGCAGCATCACCCCGGCCATCGCCTCGCCGAGATGGAACAGCACGACGAAGGCGAGGATGGGGAGCGCGCCGGGGCGGCCGAAAAACTCGCGCAGCGGCGCGATCACGGCGGCGCGGGCGCGGGCGACCGCGCCTGGGGCGGCGGTGATCACGCGGCCGAGCGGTTCCGGGGCGATGAGGGTGACGAGCAGGCCGGTCACAGTCAGCGCCGCCATCGCCAGCAGCGATCCGTGCCAGCCGAGCCGGCCCGCGAGCGCGATGGCGCCACCGCCGGAGATCATCAGCGCGAGCCGGTAGCCCCAGACATAGCCGGCGAGTGCGGCGCCCTGGAGGTCGCGCGGGAAAATCTCGATGCGCCAGGCGTCGACCACGATGTCCTGGCTCGCCGAGAAGAAGGCGACGGCGGCCGCGGCAGCCACCGCGGCGAGCGGCGCCGCGGCGGGCCGGCTGAGCGCCAGCAGCACGCAGCTCAGGCTGAGCGCCGGCTGAATGGCGGCCAGCCAGCCGCGCCGCCGGCCCAGCCGATGCAGCGGGCGCGGCGGACGCACCTGGTCGAGCAGTGGCGCCCAAAGGAACTTCAGGCTATAGGCGAGGCCGATATTGGCGGTCAGCCCGATCGCGCCGAGCGACAGGCCACCTTCGCTCATCCACTGCCGCAAGGTGAAGCCGGAGAGGGGGAACGGCAGGCCGCAGGCGAAGCCGTACGCGGCGATCAGCCAGATCCGGCGATCGCCGAGCGAGGCGCCGCTGACAGCGCTGCGCAAAGCCAGGCTCCGCGACACGGCTAGGCCAGGGGAAGCGCTCCCCTGGCCCGCGTGCCTCTCAGTCCCGCATCCGGCCGGGCGGCCGGGCGGTCGCCATCCGCATTTACTCCTTGCCGCCGCCCGAGGCCGAGCCGCCGGTCGTCATTCCGCCGGGCATCGTGGTCCCGGAGCTCGGCGTACCTTGGGCGCTGCTGTTCCCCGTGCTCGCCGTGCTGCCCGGGCCCGTCGTCGAGCCCGTGGTCGCGTGTGCGACGTGCCGGACCGGAGTGTGGTGGACGTAGTGGTGCGCCATCCGGTGCGTCGTGGCGTGGGTCGTGGATGTCGTTCCCGCCGTACTCGTGCCCATCGGCATGCTCGTCGAGGTGCCGGTGGCCGTGCCGGTCGCTGCGGTCGACCCGGGCATGCCCGAGCCGTTCGGCATCGCCGACTCGCTCCGGTTTGGGGCAGGCGCGCCGGCTGCCGAATTCGGGCCGCTCGGCGGGCCACCGGGGGTGCCGGTGCCGACCGGCGCCGTCGGGCTGTTCACGCCGCTGGTGCTCGATCCGCCACCGGCAGCGTAGGCGCTGGTGCCGGCAACCGAGATGATGAGGCCGAGAGCCATGACCGCATACGGTAGTGTGCGGCTCTTGTCAGACATGAAAGTCTCCTTGCAGTCGTTGCTGGAACCAGCCGTGTCGAAGGCTGTCGTCGCCGAACCGGAAACGACCGCCCGGTAACATGGTTGCCGCGCGGCCACAGTGAAAAGATACCACCGCGTGCGCGGCTATGCTGCCTCGGTTTCGGCCGATTCGGCCAGACGCTGCGCGCGCTTGCGGACGTGCGGATCGAGATGGCGCTTGCGCAGCCGCACCGCGCCCGGCGTCACCTCGACCAGCTCGTCGTCCTCGATATAGGCGATCGCCTGCTCGAGGCTCATCCGCCGGGGCGGCACCAGCAGCATGGCGTCGTCCTTGCCGGCGGCGCGGATGTTGGTGAGCTTCTTCTCGCGAATCGGGTTGACCTCGAGGTCGGTGCCGCGGCTGTGCTCTCCCAGGATCATGCCGGCGTAGACGCGCTCGCCGGGGCCGACGAACAGGCTGCCGCGCTCCTGCAGATAGAACAGCGCGTAGTGCACGGCCTGGCCGTCGGCGTTCGAGATGAGCACGCCGTTGCGCCGTCCCTCGAGCGCGCCCTTCCAGCGCGCGTAGCCGGCGAACAGCCGGTGCATGACGCCGGTTCCACGCGTGTCGGTCAGGAACTCGCCGTGATAGCCGATCAGGCCGCGGCTCGGGATCAGGAAGCGCAGGCGGAGCTTGCCGGCGCCGACCGGCCGCGCCTCCTGCATCTCGCCCTTGCGGCGGCTCAGCTTGTCCACGACCACGCCGGCATACGGCTCCTCCAGATCGACCAGAACCTCCTCGACCGGTTCTTCCCGCGCCGCGGTTTCGGGATTGCGGCGGGTGAGAACGCGCGGCCGGCCGATCGACAGCTCAAAACCCTCGCGGCGCATCGTCTCGATCAGCACGCCGAGCTGCAGCTCGCCCCGGCCGGACACTTCGAACGCCTCGGTCTCGCTGCTCTCGGCGACGCGGATCGCGACGTTGCCCTCGGCCTCGCGCAGCAGGCGGTCGCGGATCTGGCGGGAGGTGACCTTGCTGCCCTCGCGGCCGGCGAGCGGGCCGTCGTTGATGCGGAAGGTCATCGCGAGGGTGGGCGGATCGACCGGGATCGCCGGCAGCGGCGCGGCGAGTTCCGGCGCGCCGACGGTGTCCGGCACGGTCGCCTCGGCCAGCCCGGCGACGGCGATGATGTCGCCGGCCATCGCCTCCTCGACCGGCACACGCTCGAGGCCACGGAAGGAGAGCAGCTTGCTCAGCCGCCCGGTCTCCAGGGTCGAGCCGTCGGCGCGCAGCACTTTCACCGGCATGTTGAGGCGCGCCTGGCCCTGCTCGACCCGGCCGGTCAGCACGCGGCCCAGGAAATTGTCGTATTCCATGATGCTGGCGACCATCGCGAACGGGGCCGAGGCGTCCAGCGCCGGCGCCGGAACGTGGCGCAGCACGAGCTCGAACAGCGCGGCGAGGCCCTGCCGGGCGCCGGCCAGCGTGGGCTCGGCCCAGCCCTGGCGGCCGGAGGCGTAGAGCATCGGAAAGTCGAGCTGGTCGTCCTCGGCGCCGAGCGCGGCGAACAGGTCGAACACCTCGGTCGCCACCTCGTCAGGCCGGGCGTCGCCGCGATCGACCTTGTTGATGACGACGATCGGCCGCAACCCGCGCGCCAGCGCCTTGCCGACGACGAACTTCGTCTGCGGCAGCACGCCCTCGGCGGCGTCCACCAGCACGAGCGCGCCATCCACCATGTTCAGGATGCGCTCGACCTCGCCGCCGAAATCGGCGTGCCCGGGGGTGTCCACGATATTGATGCGGGTGCCCCGCCAGACCGCGCTGGTGCACTTGGCGAGGATCGTGATGCCCCGCTCGCGCTCGAGTTCGTTGCGATCGAGCGCGCGCTCCGCCACCTGCTGGTGCTCGCGGAAGGCGCCGGACTGGCGCAGCAGCTGGTCGACCAGCGTGGTCTTGCCGTGGTCGACATGGGCGATGATGGCGATGTTGCGCAGGTCCATTGGGTCCAGCGTGGGGGATCTGGTGCGAGCCGAGGGCGCGGCAGGCGGTGCCGCGGCGCACACATAGTGTCCCCGGGCCGGATCGGCGAGGCCGAAACGGGCCGCCCCACTCCGGGGCGGCCCGCCGAGGTCAGCCGCTCGCGGACATCGCCGCCGAGATCGCCTGATCGGCGCCCTGCATGTCGTGCCTGGCGATCGCGTCGAGCGCGTGATGGATCTGCGCGATCATCGGGCTCTCAAGCGGGGTGTTGGCCTGGTCGGGCGCGGTCGAGCGGTCCAGCGCGCGGGTTTCGGCCATTTCCAGCGCCTGCTGCGCCTCGCCGGTCCGGCGCTGGCCGAGGGCCCGCTTGGCCGCCGCCAGATATTGCTGGGGCGAGCCGTTGCCGCCGACCGCCGGCGAAGGCAGGCGCGGCGCGATCGGCGAGCGCGTGTCACCGGCGCTGATGTTGCTCGCCTGGTCGGAGGTGGGCAGCGAGCTGTTGGTGCCGGGCTCGTTGCCGGGGCGCGCACCGGTGACCGGGTTCATCCCGCCGGCCGGAGCGGCGTTGGCGGCGGGGGCGGCACCGCCGCGCCGTGGCAGCGCCCGGCCCGACGGCGCGCCGGTCGCGGCGGGCGCGCCAGGAGAGGGCGACGCGGCCGCACCGCCTCCCATCGGGGGCTGCGCACCCCCGGCGGTGGCTCCGGTCTGAGCAAGGGCCGGGACGGCGACCGCCAGGCCGAACGCGACGGCGGTGCTCAGCAGCGTCTTGCGCATGACTTTGTCTCCTGTGATCTGGATGGGTTCTGCTGCGATGCGGGCATGACAAAGCGCGCACGGAATGCGCGCATATCTGCGTCGGCAACGCGCCCCAGCCCGGGATGGTTCGGGCCGACGGTTGCTCACATGACCGTGAGGATCAGCCCAGAACCGCCCGCCGCATTGCCCGCAAATCCGCCTGCGGCCGGGCGCCGTAGTGGCCGATCACCTCGGCCGCCGCGACGCTGCCGAGCCGGCCGCAGGTGGCCAGGTCCCGCCCGGCGGTGTAGGCGGCGAGGAACCCCGCCGCGTACGCGTCGCCTGCGCCGGTCGTGTCGAGCACCCTGGCCGGCTCGGCGGCCACCTCCACGGTCTCCGCGCCGCGCAGAATGCGGCTGCCCTGCTCGCTGCGGGTCAGCACGGCCAGCGCCACGTCGCGTCGGGCCGCGGTGGCGGCGGCGGCGAAGTCGGCGACTTCGTAGAGGCTGCTGATCTCCGCCTCGTTGGCGAACAGCACGTCCACGCTGCCGAGCAGTTCGCGGAAGGCGGCGCGGTGACGGTCGACGCAGAACGGATCGGAGAGCGAGAGGGCGACCTGCCGCCCGGCGCGGCGGGCGATGCGCGCGGCGCGCCGGAACGCCGCCTGGGCCGACGGCGGGTCGAACAGGTAGCCCTCGAGATACGTCACCGCGGCCCGGGCGATAAGATCCGCATCGATGTCGGCCTCGCCGAAGGCGACGGCGGCGCCGAGGTAGACGGCCATGGTGCGCTGGCCGTCCGGCGTGACCAGCACGAGGCAGCGCGCGCTCGGTTCGCCGCCCTGCAGCGGCGACGACGGGAAGTGGACGCCGGCCGCCTCGATGTCGTGGCGGAACACGGTGCCGAGCACGTCCTCGGCGACCTTGCCGAGATAGGCGACGCGGGCACCGAGCCCGGCGGCCCAGGCGCAGGTATTGGCCGCCGAGCCGCCGCTGCTCTCCTGGCCGGGCGGCATGGCGGCGTAGAGCGCCTCCGCGTCCGCCTGCTCGACGAGGGTCATGGTGCCCTTGAACATGTCGTGGCGGGCGAGGAAGCCCTCCTCCACCGGCGCCACCACGTCGAGCACGGCATTGCCGATGCCCAGTATATCGAAGTCCGGCGTGCCGGAACCGGGCGGATCGGGCTGGGGCGCGGGCATGGCGGCGGTCTCCGGAGACGGCCCCGCCTAACACCGGCCGGCGGGACCGGCAATCGCCCGCGCATGGCGGGCACGCCATCGCCGCCCGGTGGACCCTCGACAAACCGGACGCCCGACCAGCACATGCCCTCCGCCATGACGACGACGGCAACCCCGTGAGAACCCTGGCGAGCCCGATGCTGCGCGCGCTCGCGCAGCTCGACGATCCGGCGTTCCTGGGCGTCGTGGCGCGCAGCCTGCTGTGGTCGGCGCTATGCTTCGCGGCACTGCTGGCCGGGAGCCTCTGGTGGTTGCACCGGCTGCTGGCGCAAGCCGGCTGGTGGGCCTGGGCGGCGGGGTTGCTGGGCGGGCTCGGCGCGGCGCTGCTGGCGTTCCTGCTGTTCCTGCCGGTCGCGGCGATGATCGGCACCTTCTACGTCGAGCGGATCGCCGCGGCGGTGGAGCGGCGCTTCTACCCCGGCCTGCCGCCGGCACGCGGCGCGCCGGTGGCGGCCCAGCTGCGCGACGCGCTTGCGGTCGGCGGGCGCGTGCTCGGGCTGACGCTCCTGGCCCTGTTGCTCGCGCTGGTGCTGCCGGGCATCGGCGCGGTGCTGGGCTGGGCGGTTTCCGGGTACGCGATCGGACGCGGCCTGTTCGGCGCGGTGGCGCTGCGCCGGTTCGGGCGGGCGGAGGCGGCGCGGCTGGCGCGGCAGCGGCGCGCCGCCATCCTGGTGCAGGGCGGGGTGCTGGCGCTCGCCGGCTTCGTGCCGGCGCTGAACCTGCTGATCCCGGTGCTCGGCACGGCGGCGATGGTGCACGTGCTGAATATCGGAGCGGGGAAAATTTCGTCGAACCGATGGCGCCCCGTTGTTCAGGCTCCGCCCGCATGTTAGGCCGGTCGGCACGACCTGAGTTCCCGAGACGGAGTGCCCGTGTTCAAGCGCCGCAAGCCAGACGAGTCGCCGGCGGCCGATGCCGCCACCGACCCGCATGACATTGATCCGCACGCATTTCCGACCGGCCCGGCTCAGGGCGCCAGCCCACCCTCCCCCGCTCCGGCCGTTGCTCGGCCGGCGGTTCCCGTCGCGCCGCCCAGGCCGGCCGATTCCGGCCTCGGCGTTCCGCCCTATCGTCCCGCCCCACCGAAGGAGGCCCAAACCATGGGTCGAGCGCCGTTCGCCGCCCCGCCTGCTGCTCCCCCCAGCCCCGTCGCGGTCACGCCGCCCGGCGCCGTCCGCCCGGTCCCTGGACCGGGGTCCGGAATGGGACCCGGATTGGGGCGAGGGCCGATGCGCGACTCGATGGAGCGGCGCACCCTCGTGGTCGGCCGCGGCATCAGCCTGCAAGGAACCGTGCAGGACGCCGAGCGCCTGGTCGTCGAGGGCACGGTCGAAGCCAGCATGATCCACGCCAGCGAGCTGTCGATCTCGCCGGGCGGCGTATTCAAGGGTGAGGTCGAGGTGGAGGACGCCGAGGTGGCCGGCACCATCGACGGCACCCTTACCGCGCGCGGCAGCCTGAACGTGCGCGCCAGCGGGCGCGTGCTCGGGACCGCGCGCTGCCGCCGGTTGCAGGTGGAGGATGGCGGCCAGATCACCGGGCGCATCGAGATGCTCAACGAGCCGCAGCGGGCCGAGGCCGGGCAGCGCACCACGGCGGAGTCGGCCGCCTAGAGCGTGGACGCCGAGCGGCGGCATCGCCGGAAGGGTGAATAGCGCTCCGAACCAAAAACGCCGGATCGCGATCCGGTCCACCTGACTGGGACGCGGTCCGGCGACCGTCGCGAGGACGATCCCGGGCGCGGGCGCCCGGGCGCCCGAATGCAAGCGGGCGACGTTCGGACGGGCCATGGGAGCGATGATGCACATCGCCGCGCCGAGCCGCACGCTTCGCGAGGACGACGCGCCCGGGACGCCGCTCACCGTCCCGCAGGCGCAGAAGCGCCGGCGCCTGTCCTACGTCGACTCGCTGCGCGGCATCGCCGTGCTCGCCGTGTTCCTCACCCATTCGACCGAAGTGTTCCGCCAGGTCACGCCGCGCGGCCTGTGGATCGACCATCTCTGCTTTCAGCTGAATCTCGGCCGCGTCGGCGTCGTCACGTTCTTCGCGATCAGCGGATTCCTGATTCCCTCCAGCCTGCATGGGCGCCGCCTGCTCGGCACTGCCCGCTTCCTGATCAGCCGGTTCTTTCGGCTCTACCCGGCGTTCGCGCTCTCCGTGCTGCCGTCCGCGGCGACGTATGTCTGGATCAGCCACGCCCCGCTGACGCAGGCGGACGTGCTCTACAACTTCACCATGGCGCCGCAGCTGTTCGGCGCCGAGATGGCGAACAACGGCTACTGGACGCTCGCCGTCGAGCTGTTCTTCTACGGTCTCTGCGCGTTCCTGTTCGCCGGCGGCGTGCTGGAGAACGGCTTCGTGCTGGCGTGCGTGTGCCTGCTCTGCTTCGGCGTCTTCTACACCTCGCAGGGCGCACTGATGGGCGGGCTGCTGAACCCGTCGCTCAGCGAGGCGGCGTTCTTCTTTTACTTGCACGTCGCCTGCATCTTCTGGGGCGCGCTCTGCCGGCGGCTTTGGGACGGGCGGCGGCTCGAGCCGCTGGCAGCGGTCATGTTCGGCGTTTTCAGTGCGTTCTGGCTGCTCTACATGCCGCTCTACGGTGCGAAGCCGCTGCTGCTCGGCCCGCCCGACCCGACCGTGGACGAGCGGCTGGTGGCGGGATACGCGATCGGCCTGTGGATCTTCGTCGCCGGCATCACGCTGTTGCGGATCGAGCTGCGCCTGCTCTCCTGGATCGGCAAGATCAGCTATTCGCTCTATCTGCTGCACCAGGCGGTCGTGCTGGTGCTGTACCGGCAGACGACGCGGCACTCGCATCTGCGCGGCTGGCACCTCGGCATCTACGTGCTGCTCTCGCTGGCGGCGAGCATCGCCGTGGCGGCCGCCTGCTACTACACCGTCGAGGCGCCGTGCATCGCGCTCGGGCGCCGGCTGATCCGCCGGCTGGAGGCGTGGGTGGGAGCGCGTTCCCTGCCGGCGCCGGCGCAGGCGGCACGCGAGCCGGCGGCGGAATAGCCGGCTACGCCACGCTCTCGGCGGCGCTCGCGGCCACGCGCTCGGCGTGATGGCAGGCGACGTCCCGGCCATCGACGGCGCGCAGTTCCGGCCGGATCTGGCCGCAGACCGCGGTCGCGAAAGGGCAGCGGGTCTCGAAGGCGCAGGCCGCGGGCGGGTTCAGCGGCGACGGAAGCTCGCCGCGCACGACGACCGCTGCGTGCAGGTGGCGCCGATCGACCGAGGGGGTCGCCGCCAGCAGGATACGGGTGTAGGGATGGCGCGGCCGCGCGAAGATTGCTTCCTTCGGCCCGTGCTCGACGGGGCGGCCGAGATACATCACCAGCACGTCGCGCGCGATGTGGCGGACGACCGAGAGGTCGTGGCTGATGAAGAGATAGGCGACGCGGAACTCGTCCTGAAGATCCATCAGCAGGTTGAGCACCTGCGCCTGGATCGACACGTCGAGCGCGGAGACCGGCTCGTCGGCGATCAGCACGCGCGGGTTCAGCATCAGCGCGCGGGCGATGGCGATGCGCTGCCGCTGGCCGCCGGAGAACATGTGGGGATATCGCCCGACATGCTCGGGCCGCAGCCCGACCTTGGCCATCATGGCGCGGACGGCGGCCTCGCGCGCGCGGCGGTCGCCGCGGCGATTGATGGCCAGCGGTTCGGCCAAGGTGGCGCCCAGCGTCTTTCGCGGATTGAGTGAGCCGTAGGGATTCTGGAACACCATCTGCACGGCGAGCCGCAACGCCCGGCGCTGCGCGCCGTTCGCCCCCGCCGTCGGCTTGCCGTCGATCCACAGCTCGCCCGCACTCGGCGGCTCGAGCAGGGTGGCGACGCGGGCGAGCGTCGATTTGCCGCAGCCGGACTCGCCGACCACCGCCAGGGTCTCGCCGGCGCGCAAGGTGAAGGAGACGCCGTCCACCGCCTTCACCACGCCTTTGCGGCCGAACGCGCCGCCGACCGCGTAGTGCCGGCGCACGTCGCGCGCCTCCATCACGATTGCGCCGCTCATGGCGCGGCGGCCACCAGGCCGGGGTGGTTGGTCGGGCGGCCCGCCGCGTCCAGCGGATAATGGCAGAGCGCGCGGTCGCCGGGCGGCCCGTCGAACGGCGGCGGCACGGCGACGCAGTGCTCCGTCGCGTAGCGGCAGCGCGGATGGAACAGGCAGCCGCTCGGCCGGTCGTCGATGCCCGGCACCATGCCGGGAATGGTCGACAGCCGCCGCTTGCCGTGCGCGCGCTCCGGCAGCGCATCGAGCAGGGCGGCGGTGTAGGGATGGCGGGGATGAGCGAACAGCCGCCCGGTCGCCTGCTCCTCCACCACCTTGCCGGCGTACATCACCTGCACGCGGTGCGCGGTCTCGGCGACCACGCCCATGTCGTGCGTGATGAGCAGCAGCCCCATGCCGCGGTCGCGCTGCAAGGCGACGAGCAGGTCGAGAATCTGCTTCTGGATGGTCACGTCCAGCGCGGTGGTGGGCTCGTCGGCGATCAGCAGGCGCGGGTTGCAGGCGATCGCCATGGCGATCATCACCCGCTGGTTCATGCCGCCGGAGAGCTGATGGGGAAAGGCACCGAGCCGGGTCTGCGGCGCCGGAATGCCGACCTGCGCCAGCAGCGAAATGACGCGGTCGCGGACCGCGCGCTTTTGCACGGCATGATGCACCTTCAGAGTCTCGGCGATCTGCCAGCCCGCGGGAAAGCAGGGATTGAGCGAGGTCATCGGATCCTGAAAGACCATCGCGATGTCGCGGCCGACCAGCCGTCGGCGGTCCTGCGCCGAGATGCGCAGCAGATCGACCTCGCCGAACTGCATCGCGTCCGCGGTCACCTGGCCGGGATAGCTGACGAGACCCATCAGGGCCAGCATCGACACGCTCTTGCCGGAGCCGGATTCGCCGACGACGCAGAGGATCTCCCCCTCCTCGAGCGCCAGGTCGATGCCGTCGACCGCGCGGAAGCTGCCGCGCGGCGTCGGGAAGGTAACCGAGAGGTTGCGGAGGGTCAGCCGCGGCATAGGAAGGCCAGGGGCGCTGCCCCTGGACCCCGCTGGGGCAATGCCCCAGGCCCCATTACTTCAAGTGAAGGATTGCAAAGGCTCTGCCTTTGCCGGGGTCCAGGGGCGGAGCCCCTGGCCTTCCCTTGGCTTTTGCAAGCGCGCACTAGCGCTTCAGCTTGGGATCGAGCGCATCGCGCAGCCCGTCGCCGAACAGGTTGAAGGCCAGCACCGTGACAAGGATGGAGAGGCCGGGAAAGGCCAGCACCCACCAGGCGCGCTGGTAGAATTGCAGCGCGCCCGCGAGCATGGTGCCCCACTCCGGCGTCGGCGGCTGCGCACCGAGGCCGAGGAAGCCCAGCGCCGCGGCATCCAGTATGGCGCCGGAGAAGCCGAGGCTCGCCTGCACGATCAGTGGTGCGGTGCAGTTCGGCAGCACGGTGTCGAACATCAGCCGCAACGGGCCGGCGCCGGCACAGCGCGCCGCGGTGACGTATTCCCGCGCGAGCTCGGAGAGGGCGGCGGCGCGTACCAGGCGCGTGTAGTTTGGCAGCGTCACCACGGCGACCGCCAGCATGGCGTTGAACAGGCTGGGGCCGAGCACCGCGACCACGACGATCGCCAGCAGCAGGCTCGGGAACACCAGGACGATGTCCATCAGCCGCATGATGGCGATGTCGATCGTGCCGCCGGCGAAGGCGGCCGACAGCCCCAGCACCGTGCCGGCGGCGAGCGAGAGGGTCACCACCACCAGCCCGATCAGCAGCGACAGCCGGGCGCCGTACAGCAGGCGCGAAAGGATGTCGCGGCCGACATCGTCGGTGCCGAGCGGGAAGTCCATACTGCCGCCGTGCTGCCAGACCGGCGGTGTGAGGAAGTGGTCGCGGAACTGCTCGATCGGCGAATGCGGCGCGATCAAGTCGGCCAGCGCCGCGGTGGCGATGATGACCAGCATGATGGCCAGTCCCAGCACAGCGCCGCGATTGACGGCGAACGCGCGCCAGAACAGTTTTGCGCTGCCCGGCATCGGCGCCGCCGGCGCCGGCGCGATCGCCGCGACGGTATCCAGCGTCGCCATCAGCGGCGGATCCGCGGATTGAGCACGCCGTACAGCAGATCGACGCCGAGATTGACCAGCATGACGAGAACCGCGACCAGCAACACGCCGCCCTGCACCACCGGGTAGTCGCGCCGCTGGATTGCCTCGATCAGCCAATGGCCGACGCCGGGCCACGAAAAGATCGTCTCGGTCAGGATGGCGCCGCCCAGCAGCGCCCCGGTCTGCAGCCCGATGACCGTGACCACGGGGATCAGGGCGTTGCGCAACGCGTGGATGAACACCACCCGCCCACGGCTCAGCCCCTTGGCGCGCGCGGTCCGGATGTAGTCCTCGTTCAGCACCTCCAGCATGGCCGAGCGGGTCATGCGCGCGACCGTCGCCAGCGGCACGGTGCCGAGCACGATGGCCGGCAGGATCAGGTGGCTCACCGCCGAGCGGAACGCGCCGGCGTCGTCGGAGAACAGGCTGTCGACCAGCATGAAGCCGGTGACCGGCTGGACAAAGAATTCGTCGCTGATCCGACCGGAGACCGGCGTCCAGCCCAGGGCGACGGAGAACACCAGGATCATCATCAGCCCCCACCAGAAGATCGGCATGGAGGCGCCGGTGACCGAAGCACCCATCAGCGTGTAGTCATAGACGGTGCCGCGACGCGACGCCGCCAGCACGCCGAGCGGCAGGCCGACCAGGATGGCGAGGGCGATGGCGCAGACCGACAGCTCGACGGTCGCCGGAAACAACGTGATGAACTCGCGCCACACCGGCTCCTCGGTGACGACGGAGCGGCCGAGATCACCGCTCGCCACCTGGCCCTCGTAGCGGACGAACTGCCGCCACAGCGGCTGGTCGAGGCCCATTTCGTGGCGCAGCAGGGCGAGCCGCTCCGGCGCGATGCCACGCTCGCCGGTGCGCGCGAGCACCGGATCCCCGGGCACCAGGTGGATCAGCAGGAAGCTCAGGAAGGTCACCCCGATGAAGGTCGGGATGATCAGGCTGACCCGGCGCAGCAGGAAGCGCAGCACCGAAGCGGCGCTTCCTGCCGGCGCGGCGGGCTATTGCAGATCGACGGTGTTGAAGAGATGCCCTCCGAGCGGGCTCATCACGTAGCCCGTCACCTCCTTGCGCATCGGCATGTAGACGATGGAGTGGGCGATCAGGAAGAACGGCGCCTCCTGGTGCATGATCACCTGCGCCTGCTTGTAGAGTGCCGTGCGCTGGTCCTGGTTGGTGATCGTCGCCGCTTTGTTGACGAGCGCGTCGAAATCCTGGTTGCACCACTTCGCCGAGTTGCCGCCGCCCGGCCGTGCCGCCGCGCAGCCGGCGAGCGGGACGAAGAAGTTGTCGGGGTCGCCGTTGTCGCCGGTCCAGCCGATCTGCGCCATCTGGTGATCACCCGCCTGCAGCCGCTTGCGGTACTCGCCCCATTCGTAGCTGACGATCTTCGCGCGGATGCCGACCTTTGCGAGATCGGCCTGCATCAGTTCGGCGATGCGTCGGGCGTCGGGGTTGTACGGCCGCTGCACCGGCATGGCCCAGAGATCGGTGTCGAACCCGTTCGCCAGTCCCGCCTCGGCCAGCAGCTTCTTCGCCTGTTCGGGGTCGTGCGGGAAATCCTTGATGTCGTTGTTGTATGCCCACATGGTCGGCGGGATCAGGTTCTTGGCCGGCTGGCCGGCGCCCTGGTAGACCGCATCGAGGATCGCCTGCTTGTCGATCGCCATGTTGATCGCGATGCGCACGCGCTTGTCGTCGAACGGCTTCTTCTGCGTGTTCATCGACATGTAGCCGATGTTAAGCCCGGGCTGCTGCATCAGCTGCAGGCTCGGGTCGCTGCGGATGGACGCAAGATCGGCCGGATTGGGGTACGGCATGATCTGGCACTCGTTGGCGCGCAGCTTGGCCAGCCGCACCGACGGGTCCTTGGTGATCGCGAAGACCAGCACGTCGATCTTCGGCTTGGGTCCCCAGTAATCCTTGAACGCGCGGTACCGGATGGTCGCGTCCTTCTGATAGTTGACGAACTCGAACGGCCCGGTGCCGATCGGCTCCTGGTCGATCAGCTCGGGTTTTCCGGCCTTCAGCAGCGCGTCTGCGTACTCCTTCGACTGGATCGTCGAGAAATCCATCGCCATGTCCGCGAGGAACGGGGTCTGCGGCTCGTTCAGCGTGAACTTCACGGTGTAGTCGTCCGACTTGTCGATCGCCGCGAGCAGCTTCGGGAAGCTCATGTCGTTGAAATAGTCGTACCCGCCGCCCGAGACCTTGTGGTACGGATTGGCGTCCTTCCACTGCCGGTCGAAGGAGAACAGCACGTCATCGGCATTGAAGTCGCGGGTCGGCGTGAAACTCCGGTTGGCCTGCCACTTCACGCCGTGCCGGAGATGAAAGATGATGGTCTTGCCGTCCTCGGAAACCTCCCAGCTCTCGGCCAGCCCGGGCTCCAGCTCGGTGGTGCCTGGCTTGAACTCGATCAGCCGGTCATAGACGGGCCGGTTGGCGTCGAAGGTCGTCCCGGTCGTGTTGAGCATCGGGTTGAAGTTTTCCGGCGATCCCTCCGAACAGTAGACCAGCGTCTTGGCGCGGGCGCCGCCGGCGAGCAGTGCGACCGCGAGGGCGCAGGCGACGGCCAGGGTTCGATTGGACATGGGGCCAGGCTCCCGCTACCGCTGGGGGAGCCGCAGGATCGCCGATTTTCCGCCGGGCGCCAAGCCGGACCGCACGGCCGTGTTGCGCACCACCGGGTTTGCCGATAGCAAGCGGCGGACGCTCCCTTCCCGGGGGCTTGGCTCGGCGTAGCAGGGCGGCACCATGCTCCGGCGCTTCTTCTCCGAATTCATCGGCGTACTGCGGGCGCTGACGATCGGCTACATCCTCTACTTCCTGGTCGGCATCGCCGCACTGATCGGCAGCGTCTTCGGACATCAGCTCGGGTTGCCCCGGATCCTGGTCGGCCTGTTCTTCACCGTCCTGGCGATGGAGGCAGCCGTGCTGTGGTTCGTGATCGACCTGCTGCGCATGCGTGGGCGCCGGCTGCAATAGCCCGGCGGGCGAGCAGGCCGGGCGGTTCATCGACTTTGTCGTAACGATTCAGTAGGATAACCCGGGATCGCCGCCCGGCAGGCGCCGGGCGGCGCGGGGATTTCGCATGGATCTGCCGGCAAACGAGGCGTGGGCGGGGCTGCCGCCCGAGCTGGCGCGCGAGGGCCGCAAGGGCCTGCTGCGCTTCCTGACATGCGGCAGCGTGGATGACGGCAAGTCCACGCTCATCGGCCGGCTGCTCTATGACAGCAGGCTGATCTTCGAGGACCAGCTCGCGGCGCTGGCGCGCGACAGCCGCAAGCACGGCACCACCGGCGAGGATCTCGACTTCGCGCTGCTGGTGGACGGGCTGGAGGCCGAGCGCGAGCAGGGCATCACGATCGACGTCGCCTATCGCTTCTTCACCACGCCGGCGCGCAAGTTCATCGTCGCCGACTGCCCGGGGCACGAGCAGTACACGCGCAACATGGTGACCGGCGCCTCCACCGCCTCGCTCGCCATCGTGCTGGTCGATGCGCGCAACGGGGTGATGACGCAGACCTGCCGGCACAGCTACATCGCCGCCCTGCTCGGCATCCGCCATATCGTGCTGGCGGTGAACAAGATCGATCTCGTCGACTTCGACGAGACGCGGTTCGACGAGATCAGGACCGCGTACCTGGCCTTCGCCGGGAGGTTCGAGTTCGCCTGCACCGCCATCCCGATCTCCGCGCGGTTCGGCGACAACGTGATCCGGCCGAGCCCTCGCACACCATGGTACCGGGGCCCGTGCCTGCTCGAGCACCTCGAAACGGTCGAGGTCGACGAGAGCGCGGCGGCGCGGCCGTTCCGCATGCAGGTGCAATGGGTGAACCGCCCGAACCTCGATTTCCGCGGCTATGCCGGCACCGTTGCGGCCGGCGCGGTGCGCCCGGGCGAGGCGGTGGTGAACGCCGCCTCCGGCCAGGCCAGCACGGTCAGACGCCTCGTCAGCATGGACGGCGATCTGGATGAGGCGCGGCAGGGCGAGGCGGTCACCCTGGTGCTGGAAGATGAGATCGACGTCTCGCGCGGCGACGTGCTCGCCGCGCGCGCCGCACCGCCGGAGGTTGCCGACCAGTTCGCCGCACACCTCGTTTGGATGGCGGAGGTGCCGCTGTTCGCCGGGCGCAGCTATCTCGTGAAGGTCGGCACCGCGACCGTCGTCGCCACGATCACCGAGATCAAGCACCGGGTGGACATCAACAGCTTCGAGAAGGTCGCCGCGCGCCAGCTGCGGATGAACGAGGTGGCGGTGGTGAACCTGGCGCTCGCGCGGCCGATCGCCTTTGCGCCGTACGCAGAGGACCGGCGGCTCGGCGGATTCATCGTGATCGACCGGCTCTCGAACGCCACGGTCGGCGCAGGGATGATCGACTTCGCGCTGTGGCGCGGCACCAACATCAAGTGGCAGGCACTCACCGTCGACAAGACGGCGCGCGCGCATCTCAAACACCAGCGGCCGGTGATGGTGTGGTTCACCGGGCTTTCCGGCGCGGGCAAGTCAACCATCGCCAACCTGGTCGAGCAGAAGCTGTTCGCCGCGGGCTGCCACACCTACATGCTGGACGGTGACAACATCCGCCACGGGCTGAATCGCGACCTGGGCTTCACCGAGGCCGACCGCATCGAGAACATCCGCCGTGCCGCCGAAACGGCGAAGCTGTTCGTGGACGCCGGGCTGATCGTGCTGGTCTCCTTCATCTCGCCGTATCGCGGCGACCGCGACAGCGCGCGCGCGCTGGTCTCGCACGGCGAGTTCGTCGAAGTGTTCGTCGACACGCCGATCGCCGAGTGCGAGCTGCGCGACCCCAAGGGCCTGTACCGCAAGGCGCGCCAGGGGCAGATCCGCCACTTCACCGGCATCGACGCGCCGTACGAGCGGCCGGAGTCGCCGGAGATCCACCTCGACACGACGCAGGCCTCGGCGGATGCCGCGGCCGAGCAGGTGGTCGTCTATCTGCGCGGACACGGGATCATCGGTTGATCCCGCGAGCCGGCCCTCATTGCGCGAGGGCGCGACCGAACACGGCCGGGTCGACGTTGCCGCCGCTGAGCACGACGCCGACCACCTTGTCACGCGCATCGAACCGGCCGGACAGCAGGGCCGCGAGCGAGACGGCGCCGCCCGGCTCGACCACCACTTTGAGGTGGCTGAAGGCGAAGGCGATGGCGGCGAGCACGTCCGCGTCCGTCACCGCGAGGCCGCCGGCCAGGCGCGGACGGTTCAGCGCGAAGGTGATCTCGCCCGGCATCCGCGACAGCAGCGAATCGCAGAGCAGCGACCCGCCGGGCGCGTTGGCCTGACGCTCCCCGCTGGCCAGCGAGCGCGCGGTATCGTCCCAGCCGGCGGGCTCCACGGCGTAGACGCGCGTGGCCGGGGAGAGGCCCTCCATGGCGAGCGCGCAGCCGGCGACGAGGCCGCCGCCGCCGGTGTTGACCAGGAGAGCGTCCATGCGCAACCCGGCCGACGCGGCGTCCTCGGCCAGTTCGGCGGCGAGCGTCCCCTGGCCGGCGATCACGTCCGGGTGGTCGAAGGGCGGCACCAGCACCGCACCGGTGCGGGCGGCGTGCGCGCGGGTGAGCGCGTGGCGATCGTCAGTGAGGCGGTCGTAGTGGATGATCGTCGCACCCCAGCGCCGCGTGCTCTCGATTTTTATGCGCGGCGCGTCATGCGGCATGAACACCGTCGCGGTGATGCCGAGGGAAGCGGCGGCGCAGGCGGTCGCCTGGCCGTGGTTGCCGGAGGAGTGGGTGACGACGCCGGCGCGCCGCTCGGCCGCTGAGAGCTGCAGCAGGGCATTGGTGGCGCCGCGCAGCTTGAAGCTGCCGGTGCGCTGCAGCGGCTCCGGCTTGATGAGGATGGTGCCGCCGGTCAGCTCGTCGAGCAGTCTGTGGCGCAGCATCGGCGTGCGCACGACCACTCCGGCGAGCCGGCGGCACGCAGCGGCGACGCTGTCGTAGCTCGGAAGCTGCATCGTGTGCCACCCCGGCGGACCCGGTGAATGTGGCGACCGGGCGGGTGCCGGCGTCAAGCGCCGGCCGCGCGAGCGCGTCACGGGTGCGGCAGCAGCACCGCGGGCTCGCCGCCGGCGCGGCCGGTGACGCGGAACAGCCGGTAGAGCTCCAAAGGTGCGCCGGCGCGGTCACGGGCAACACCGGCGGCCGGGGTCAGGCTCGACCAGTCGGCGGGGTCGGGGGCGTCGCCGCGGCGGGCGGTGCGCAGCAGCAGGCCGGGGCGGCCGTCGATCGTCGGGCCGGCCTCGGGCAGCCGGAACAGCGCCCAGCGCGGCGCCACGGCGACCACCGGCACCTCCGGCGGCAACAGGCGCGCGAGCAGCGCCGCCTCGCCGTAGCCGTCCGCGGCGATGTAGTCGGCGCTGGCCGCGCGGCGCGCCTGCTCGACCTCGGCGGCAAGCGTCGGCCAGCCGGCCAGGCGAAGCGTCGGGTCCAGCCGGGGCGGCAGCGCAAACGGTGCGGCGAGCGCCTGGACATAGACCAGCAGGGTCACGGCGGCGCCGAGCGCCGCGGCCGGCAGCACCAAGCGACGCCAGGGACGGCCGGGCCCGGCCGCGGCGACGGCGGCGGCGGGATAGATCACCGCCGGCCAGTTCGCCTGCACGCGATCGCCGAGCGCATGCTCCAGGAACACCAGCGCCGGCACGAGGGCGAGTGCGGCGAGCAGGCGCGACGGCGGGTCGCGCCGGGGCAGCGTCCAGGCGACCCCCGCGAGGCAGAGCAGGAACACCAGCGGGGTCGCCAGGCCGAGCTGGCCGCCCAGCAGTTCTCCGACGTGGCGCAGCGCCCCCGCCGGGTCCCAGACGAGGCCGCGGCCGCCCTGCTTGACGAAGCTGACCCAGCCGTGCCGGGCGTTCCACAGCAAGGTCGGCAGGAAGATCGCCAGCGCCAGCGCCAGCCCCGCCCAGCACTGCCAGCGCTTCAGCCAGGGCCGCGCGCCGGGCACGACGAGCAGCCACACGCCGACGCCGCCGAGCAGCAGGACGCCGGTGTATTTGCTGGCGAGCGACAAACCCGCCGCGGCGCCGGCCGCCAGCCACCAGGCGGCGTTGCCGGTGCGCAGCAGGCGGGCGAGCGCCGAGAGGCTCGCCGTCCAGAAGAACAGCAGCGGCGTGTCCGGCGTCATCGTCACCGCGCCGACGCCGAACAGCAGCGTCGCGTTGAGCAGCAGCGCGGCGGTCAGTCCGGCACGCCGGCCAGGCAGCAGGTCCTCGGCGGCGCGAGCCAGCAGCAGCGAGCCGGCGGCCGCCGAGAGCGGCGCGAACAGCCGTACCCCGAACGCCCCCTGCCCCGCCAGCGCCGTACCGGCGCGGATCCAGAGAGCGACCATCGGCGGATGGTCGAGATAGCCGGGTGCCAGGGCGCGCGACCAGACCCAGTAGTAGGCCTCGTCGGGCGAGAGCGGCAGCAGGGCGGCGATCAGCAGGCGGAGCAGCGTGAGTGCCAGCAGCGCGGCGGCCCAGGCCCGCCTGCCCCCGCCTAGCTCCGGCGCCAAACCAGGGTCGCGGAAACCGCGTAGTTCCATACGAGGCCGATCATCGCGCCGGCGGCGCCGGCGGCGGGCCAGATGGTGTGGCCCTGATAGAGCACGTTGGCGATGCCGACATTGGCGACCGCCCCCAGCCCGCAGACCAGCATGAACAGCAGCATGCCGCGCCACAGCCGGCCGCCGCGCAGCCGCTGGTCGCGATAGGTGATCTGGTTGTTGAGCTGGAAATTCGCCGCCATCGCCACCAGCGTCGCCGCCGTCTGGGCGTCGGCGAAGGAAAGCCCGGCGAGCCGGCGCATGGCGGTCAGCACGGCGAGATGGACCACCAGGCCGACCGCGCCGACCGCGGCGAAGGCGATGAAGCGCAGCGGCACCAGACCGTGCAGCATTTTCTCGGCCAGCACGCCGGCAAACTGGGCGAGCACGAGCGCGTCGAGCTTGCTCACCCCGGCCTCGCGGGCGCGGAACTGCGCGGGGATTTCGCGGACCCGCAGCGGCGCCGGGGCTGCCAGCAGCACGTCGAGCAGTATCTTGAACCCGCGGCCGGTCAGGCGCGGCGCGAGACGCTCGAACAGCCGCCGCTCCAGCATGAAGAAGCCGCTCATCGGGTCGGTCAGCCGCACCGGCAGCATCGCCTGGGCCAGGCGGATGCCGGCGCCCGAGAGGCGATGGCGCCAGGCGCCGGACAGACCGGCGGCGTCGCCGTCCGCCAGGTGGCGGCTGCCGACGACGATGTCGCAGCCGCCCTCGCGCAGCGTGCGCAGCATCGCCGGCAGGCGCGTCTCGTCGTGCTGGAGGTCGCCGTCGATCACCGCGACATAGGCGGCCGAGGAGGCGAGCGCGCCCTCGATCACCGCCGACGCCAGGCCGCGCCGGCCGATGCGGCGCAGGCAGCGGATGCGGGCGTCGCGCGCGGCGAGGCGGTGGACCTCGTCGGCCGTGCCGTCGGGGCTGTCGTCGTCGACGAACACCGCCTCCCAGCGGATGCCGGCGAGGGCCGCGTCCAGCCGCTCGGCGAGCGGGACGACGTTCGGGCGCTCCTGATAGCAGGGGACGACCACGGTCAGCTCGGGCGCCCCCGCCACCGTCGAGGCGGGGTTGATCTGGTCCATCACGACCGGCGTAGCGCAGGCCAGGGGGTCGAAGCCAGAGCGCAGGCTCGGCCGCGCCGGCTGATCGCCGGTTAACGGGCTGCTGAAAAAGTCAGGCGAGGGCTCCGCCCTCGACCCGCTGGGAGCAGCGGCCCCAGGCCTCATGACTCAAAGCGGCACTCCCGCCAGGCTGCGGCTGGTGCGGATGGTCTGCAAGGTCTGCACGCGGCTGACCTTGTCGGCCCCGGTGAGGCGCTGGGTCAGCGCGTTCTCGTGCGCGGTGTCGCGCGCCGCCAGGCGCAGCAGGAAGTCGCCGCCGCCGCGGATCATGTGGCACTCCCGCACCTCCGGCCAGCCGGCGACCAGGCGCTCGAACTCGGCCAGCACGCTCTCCTTCTGGCTTTCCAGGCCGACGATGGCGAAGAAGGTGACGGTCCAGCCAAGGCGCTGGGCGTCGGTGTCGGCGTGGTAGCCGCGGATCAGGCCGGCCTCCTCCAGCCGGCGGACGCGGCGCAGGCACGGCGGCGCGGATATGCCGGCGCGGCGCGCCAGCTCCACGTTGGTCATGCGGCCGTCATTCTGGAGTTCGACGAGGATGCGCCGGTCGATTGCGTCCAACTCGGGCGCGTCCAGCTCGGGGGCGCCCGGTCCCGGCGTTTGGCGGGCGGGCAGGTCGGCGGACCGGCTTCGCATGGCGTGTTGGTGACCGAATGGGCGCTCCGGCGCAATAATATTGCTTGCGACGCGCCCCGCCAAGCCGGCCCGCCACTGGCCGGGACAGCTCTTCCTTGCGACGGCGCCGCGGCGCCCGATATGGTCGGAGGTCGCGAGCTGACGACAAACAGACCACACGCAGAACCCATGCCAGTGACCCACCGGACCCGCGTGCTGATCATCGGCGCGGGGGCCGCCGGATACACCGCGGCCATCTACGCGGCGCGCGCGAGCCTCGCGCCGGTGCTGGTGGCGGGCCTGCAGCCCGGCGGACAGCTCACCATCACCACCGACGTCGAGAACTATCCCGGCTTTGCGGAGGTGATCCAGGGCCCCTGGCTGATGGAGCAGATGGCCGCCCAGGCCGCGCATGTCGGCACGACGATCGTCGACGACCTGATCGTGACCGCGGATTTTTCCGTCCGCCCGTTCCGCTGCCGCGGCGATTCCGGCGACGAGTACGTGGCGGACAGCGTGATCATCGCCACCGGCGCCCAGGCGCGGTGGCTGGGCCTGCCCTCGGAGAAGCGGCTTCAAGGCGCGGGCGTCTCGGCCTGCGCCACCTGCGACGGGTTCTTC